>NZ_CVTT01000084.1:0-103566 GCF_900006605.1 Pseudomonas sp. 58 R 3
TGTCCCGTCCTGAATAAGGTTTACACCTTCTGACCCAATCTCAGGAAGGCGTAATGAATTCAGGAAAAAGGCGCAGTCAGCGTGACTACTCGCTGACCTTTAAATTGTCAGTCGTCGATCAGGTCGAAAAAGGCGAGTTGAGTTATAAAGAGGCTCAAGAGCGCTACGGCATCCAGGGCAAATCTACGGTGTTGAACTGGCTACGCAGGCATGGTCGACAGAACTGGAGTCAAAGCGCGTCCATTCGTACCAAGAGATCCCGTTCCATGGATGAGCCCGACAAGCCGCTGACGCCCGAACAGCGAATCAAAGAGCTTGAAGAGCAACTCGCTCAAGCCAATCAGAAAGCTCAGTTTTTCGAAGCCGTTGTTGATGTACTCAAGAATGACTTTGGTGTCTCTGTCGTAAAAAAGCGATCCGGCAAGCCCTCTCCCAAAGGAAAGTCCAAGACCTGAGTATCAGCCGGGCTTGCCAGTTCATCGGGATATCCCGCCAGGCATATTACAAACGCATTCGAGCATGTAATGCTCGAGCCCTCCAGGCTCAGAAGGTTATGGGGTTCGTGCACGAAAAGCGCCTCAGACAACCTAGGCTTGGAACCCGAAAGCTTCATAACCTCATGCATAGCGAGCCCGAAGCCCCGGTAAAGGTTGGTCGAGACTGCCTTTTCGACATTTTGCGGGATCGCAGAGAGTTGGTTCCTCGAAAGCGGGCCTATCACAAAACGACAAACAGTCATCATCGCTTTCACAGGCACCCCAACCTGCTCAAAGAAGGGCCATCACAGGTAGTTGCTACGGCGCCAGAACAAGTTTGGGTAGCCGATATCACCTACTTGCCCACTCAAACGGGCGTGGCCTATCTGAGCTTGGTGACTGACGCCTACTCTCGGAAGATCGTGGGGCATCATGTTCACGAAAGCTTGCACACGGAGTCTGTGATTCAGGCATTCAGTAAAGCCCTCAAGTGCAGAAAAACAGAGCAAAACCTTGTTCATCACTCAGATCGAGGCATCCAATACTGCTCCGAGCTTTATCAGCGGCTGCATGTAAAGCACGGTATCCGGTGTTCTATGACCGATGGTTACGACTGCTACCAAAATGCTTTGGCCGAACGAGTGAACGGGATTTTGAAAACCGAGTTTCTCTTGCATCGGCCCAAAGATGCGGCTGAAGCCGCGCGAATGGTGGATCAATCCGTGCATATCTATAACAGTGAGCGGCCACATCTATCGCTGAAATACAAAACGCCCGATGCGGTGCATCGGGCGTTTTGAGGCTGAAATAGGTGTAAACCTATGTCAGGACTGGACAAACAAATCTTACTTGACGTTAACCGTGATGACTTTGGAGGCTACAGTCGGGTTGAACTGCATGTGCAGTTTGTCGCCGGCTACCAGTTGCAAGGTGTGTTTGCCTGGGGTGAGGGTCAGCTCGGTATCGGTCTGGGCCTTGCCGTAGTGGATCACGGTGTCGGTGGCCGGGATCGGCACGCTGGCGTCCGGCAGTTCTTTCTGGTCGATCAGCAGGTGGTGATGGCCGGTACCTGGGTCCTGGCTGGTCGCTGGCGCCAGTTTCAGGCCTTCCATGCCGAACTTCACAGTGAAGGTTTTATCGACGGTGGCGCCGTCTTTGGGCGACACGATAAAGACTTTGGCGCCTTCCGGTGGCGCACTGCGCGGAATACCGTCAGCGGCTGTGGCCAACATCGAAGCACCCAGCAAGAGGCTGGCCAGGGTTGCACGGGACAAAAGGGCTTTCATTCGCTTCTCCAGTTTTACGGTGAAATCTGTAGGGTTATGACAACTTCGCGGCAAATTGCTGTCCAAGGCACTCAACACCCTAGCAAGCGATGCTCAACGGCGCCTCGCACGCACAAATTCTTTAGGAGCGACCATGCGCTTTGTGCCTGGCCTTGTACTGTTACTGCCCCTGTTGAGCCCACTGGCTCACGCCGAACTGATCGATGACGTGTTTGATCGCGGCGAACTGCGCATCGCCCTGGAGGCCAACACCCCGCCTTACAACTTCAAGGACGGTGACAAGCTAACCGGTTTTGAAGTGGAGTTGGGTGAACAGTTAGCCAAGGAAATGGAGGTTCGCCCCTCGTTCATTACCGTCGATGACGCCGACCTGTTGCCAGGTGTGGAAAGCGGTAAGTTCGACGTGGCCATCAACCATATCGCTATGACTGCCACGCTGCAGGATCGGTTCGATTTCAGTGAGGCCTATAAGCAAACACCTGAGCTGGCCATTCCATTCCAAAAGGGCAACCCGGCATTCAAAAGCAGCCTGGACAATGCATTGCAGCGGGTGAAGGCCGATGGCCGCTTGAAGGCGCTGACGCAGAAGTGGTTTGAGGGCGACACGCCGGGCGTGAAGGCACCCTAGATCAACTGTGGGAGCGGGCTTGCTCGCGAAGACGGAGTGTCAGTCAACTAATTTGCTAGCTGACACACCGCTTTCGCGAGCAAGCCCGCTCCCACATTTTGATCTAGGCAAGGCTTGAAAGATGCAGTGCCGCCTCAGGCAACTCCAGCTCACTGAACACCCGCACGCCATGGCGCTTGAGCAGCGCCGCAGTCACGCCTTCGCCGCTGACCTTTACGCCGCTGAAGGTGCCGTCATAGGTCCGCAGGTTGCCGCAGGACGGGCTATTGGCCTTGAGAATCGCGATGCGGATGTTATGCCGCTGCGCCAACGCAAGAGCCTGGCGGGCGCCGTCGAGGAAGGCGGCGCTGAAGTCTTCGCCCTCGGCCGTCAGCACTTGCGCCCGCCCTTCCCACACAGCTATACCCTGCCCGCCGGCGATCTCAGCGGGAGGCCGCGGTGTCGGCAAACCGCCTGACACTTCCGGGCAGATCGCAACCACCCGGCCTTCGGCCTGCCAGGCCGCCAATTGATCGAAGGGGCCGCTGGCGCCACCGTCATAGCGCACCTTGTGCCCGAGCAGGCAGCGACTGATCAGAATCTTTTCCATGGTTAAAACGGCTCGTTACCACGTCGGCGAAACCAGCCGGTCAGGGACAGGCGTTCACGCGTGGCGGGCAGGACTTCGTGGGGCACCTCCCCCGACAGGAACACCACCAGGCTACCGCCGGTGGGCACCACATCGTATTCCACGCCGCCCTTGAGGTACATGCGCAACTGGCCGCCATGCTCAGGCAACCAGGCGTCATTCAAATAGACCACCGCCGAGACCATGCGCCGGTCATCGTCACGAAAACGGTCCAGATGCTTGAGGTAAAACGCCCCTGGCGGGTACATCGCGAAGTGGCTTTCGAAATCTTCCAGGCCCAGGAACAGGCTGCGGTTCATGGCCAGGCGCAGGCTGTCCATCACGCTCATGTAGGTCTCGCAGACAGCGGCGTCGCCCTCCTCCAGCCACTGGATATGGTCACCGCGAATGCCCTCGCGTATCTCCTGCGCGGGTCCCCGTCCTACAGCCGCCGGAGCCAATTCACCCTCAGCCGCACGTTTACGGCACTCAGCCGCCAACTCCAGGGTCAGAGCCTGGGGCAGGAAGCCGTTCTGCTGCGACCAACCTTTTTCGGCCAGGTCGTCGACGATGCGTTGCAGCAGCGGGTGTTCGAGGGATATTTGCATGGCGCGCATAGTATCCATACGCCTATGAATCCGACAGAGCCGCCGAGCGTCTGAACACACTTTAGTCAGGTGACTGATAGGATTTCTCGACAAATCCTACGCCCGACACGGACAATAGTGGCCGACTGACAGGAGTCCCTATGCGTCGTTTGTTTTTTTCCTTGCTGATGTTCTGCGTTTTGCCCGCCTGGGCAGACGGCCATGACCAGTTGTACAAGGTCGCCGGCTGGGCCGAACAACGTGCGCATTTCAATGACGCCCTCAGTGCCGCCCAGCAACGCTACCGCAATAGCCTGCCGCCGGCGGTGTACCAGGCGCTGGTGGACAACAGCAATAAACGCTTTGCCGCCCAGGCCGTCGACCAGCGGGCCGAGGCACAATTGCGCAAAAACCTGACGGACCCGAAACCGGCCCTGGCGTTTTTCCAGTCGCCATTGGGCCGCAAAATCGTCGCCGCCGAACTGCTGGCCACGCGCCGCGACCAACTGGCGAAAAATGCCAAGGGCCTGCCGCACATTGAAGCCGACGCCACCCGCAGCCTGATCATCGGCCACCTGGCCCAGGCGCTGCCGGCCCGCGAAGCCGGTGCGGAAGTCAGCCTGGCGATTGCCGGCGTGGCGGCCGACAGCTTGAGCCAAATGATCCCCGGCCTGTTGGGCGGCGGTCAGGCGCAAGGCATGTTGAACGGCCAACGTGAGCGGCTGATGCAGCAGATCGGCAATGACCTGAACAACACGCTCCTTTACGTCTACCGAGATTTGTCCGACCCGGAGCTGGAAGAATTCGCTACGTTTGCGGAGTCGCCTGAAGGCCGGGCGTATTACAAGGCGGCGCTGGCCGCGATTCGCGCCGGACTTGCAGTAGGCCAAAGCACCTCCAGCCTGACGCAGTAATTAATGTGGGAGCGGGCTTGCTCGCGAAAGCGGTGGGTCAGTTAACAAATCAGTGACTGACACTCCGCTTTCGCGAGCAAGCCCGCTCCCACAATTAGATTGCGTTACTTCAGTTGATCGGTGAGGAATTTGAAATACTCTTCGCGAATCTCAGGAATCTCATTGGCCAAGTGATGCCGACCACGCGGCAGCATCAACACCTGCGGCTGGTCGAACTTGCTCCGCAGCACCTGCAAGTTGTGCTGCCAGTGCACCGTCATGTCTTCCTCACCCTGCACGATCACCGGCCGCCTTGGGCTTTGCGGCGCGGCTTCGATGCGTTTGATCCAGCGCGCCAGCGCGCCCACCCAGGCGGTGGGCAGTTGGCGCGGCTGTAACGGGTCAGCTTCCAGAAAGGGTTTGAATTTGGGATCGTGGGTGTTCTCGCTGAACCGCCGCGCAATGCCTTTGACGAACGGGCGCAGCAGGTAATAACTGACCTGCGACCAACCCCACGCACGCGGCCGTACCAGGGGCGAGAGCAGGAAGGTCTTGCCTTGGGCCGGGCTGTCGGCGCCGTGGTTGAGCAGATGGTCCACCACCACCGCGCCGCCGGTGCTTTGCCCGAACAGGTGCCACGGTTGCGGCAGTTGCAGGGCTTTGGCCTGGGCGAACAACCCCTGCACCACGTTCTGATACACCGCAAAATCGTCGATGCTGGCGCGCACGCCACTGGAAAGCCCGTGGCCCGGCAAGTCGCAGGCGATCACCACAAAACCTTGATCCAGCGCCCAGTCCACCACATGCCGATACAGGCCCATATGGTCGTAGAAACCGTGGTACATAAACATCGTCGCCACCGGCACCGCCGGCCACCACACCTGCGCCACCACCTGGAAGCCATTTACCTCAAAGCGCCCCAAACGGCTCACCGCAGGCACTTTGCGCGCCGCCAGGTCCAGCCCATAGAAACGCTGGTAGACCCGCGCCTCGACGCTGAGCGGCTGCGCATCCACCAGTGGCCGCAAGCTCTCGCGCAGATGATCGGGGTCAAAACTCACAGGCATAAAGGCTTCCAGACTGACGGTGAAGATGAATATCGAGCTGCGATATTCATCTGTCAGGGCAAGCATGGCAAGCTACGCGACCTTCGAGGATAGTTCCGAATGCGACAACCCTACCGCTCTGCCTTGTTTGCCGGCCTGCTGTTGGTCATCTGCGCCGGCGTGCTGTGGGCGGCTTATGACTGGTTCCAGGGCCGCTATTTACGCGCATTCAGCGAACACACGGCGGTGTTTTCCGGTGATGCCCTGCGCCTGCCCGCCGAACTGGCAGGCCCCGGCCCGATTCGCCTGGTGCACTTCTGGGACCCGGCCTGCCCCTGCAACGTCGGCAACCAGCAGCACCTGGGTGAACTGATCGAGCAATACGCGCCCCAGGGCGTTGAGTTCTACGCCCTGCAAAAGGCCGGCAGCCACGGCCAACTGCCCGACAATTTGCGCAAAATGAAACCGCTCGATGCCCTGCTCGGCGCCGACCAAGTGCCGGCAACGCCGGCCGTTGGCATTTGGGATCGCAGCGGCAAACTCGCGTATTTCGGCCCCTACAGCGAAGGGCTGACGTGCAATTCGAGCAACAGTTTTATCGAGCCTATCCTCAAAGCCCTCAAGGCCGGTCGCGACGTCGATGCCACCCACACCCTGGCGGTGGGTTGCTATTGCCAGTGGAGCAAAGCGTCAAACTGAACGCCGGCTGTTCGAGCGGCAAACTCCGCTAACCTGGCCGGCAGGCTCCTGTATTGTAAGCGTCCAGTGACATTGCAAGCAGACACGAGACTCCATGAGCCAGTTAACCATCATCCTCTGGATGCTCAACGTTATCGTCGATACGTCCGGCCAACTCGCGTTCAAAGCCGCCGCCTCGGCCAGCGCCGAGCATGACGGCCTCGCCCACTGGAAACACATGCTCAAGCGCCCGTGGATCTGGCTTGGGGTGATCTGCTATGTCTTCGAATTCGTATTGTGGCTGGCGTTTCTCACGCTGGTGCCGTTGTCGGTCGGCGTGATGCTGGGCTCGATCAACATTGTGGTGATCATGATTGCCGGGCGTTTCCTGTTCAAGGAAAGCCTGAGCAAATGGCGGTTGATCGGCATCATGCTGATCGCCTGTGGCGTGACCGTCGTAGGGTTTGAATGATGAAACGTTTTTATATCCTGGGTTTTCTCGCGCTGATCATTTTCGACACCTTGGCGCAGGTCAGTTTCAAATTTGCCTCGGTGCATGCCGAACCGTTGACCATGGATGCCGCCTGGCTGGTGCGCGTGTTTGGCGCGCCGTGGATCTACGGCGCTTTTGTCGGCTATATCGGCGCGTTTTTTACCTGGATGACCTTGCTCAAGTACGCGCCGGTGGGCCCTGCATTTGCGGCCTCGCACCTGGAGTTGATCAGCGTGACGCTGATCTCGGTCTGGCTGTTCGATGACACCCTGACCTGGCCGAAAATCATCGGCGGCGCGCTGATCATCGCGGGCATCCTGTGCCTGGCGCGCAGTGAAGACAAAGAGAGCAAAACCGTCGAGGCCGAACCTTCGCAGCCACTGGTGTCATGAACAAGGAAATCCCGCCCACCGCCGGCCTGCCCTTGCGTGGGCGGGACTTGCTCAGTTTATCGGGCGACCTCGCCCAGTCGCTGGCCCAACAGTTTTCGATTCCACTGCCTGCACTGCCCTGCTCCGGCACCGCCGCGCTGATCATCGCCCTGCGCGTGTTGCAGCAGCGCATGCCCGGCCGCACCCGGCTGATTGTGCCGGCGTACACCTGCCCGCTGGTGGCCTTGGCCGCGCATTACTGCCCGCCGTTGCGGGTGGCGCCCTGTGATTTGCAGCCCGCCAGCATTGACCTCGACGAGCAACACCTCAAGCAACTGTGCGACGACAGCACCCTGGCCGTAGTGGTCACCCACCTGGCCGGGCGCGTGGCGGATGTAGACGCCGCCAAGCGTATTGCCGAGTCAGTCGGCGCCCTGGTTATCGAAGACGCCGCCCAAGCCCTGGGCGCCCTCGACGATGGCCGCAGCGTCGGGCTTAAAGGCGACGTGGGTTTTTTCAGCCTGGCATTTGGCAAAGGCCTGACCACGGCCGAAGGCGGCGTGCTGTTCAGCCGCGACCCGGTGCTGCATCAGGCATTGCACCGCCAGTGCGCGCAGGACCTGCCCTTCAGCCTGCGCTGGGAGCTGCAACGCAGCGCCGAACTCTGGGCTTACGCGCTGCTTTACCAACCGCGCGGCTTGCACTACGTGTATGGCAACGCCTTGCGCTCGGCGCTGGCACAGGGCGACGAAGTCGGCGCCGTGGGCGATGACTTTTCGATCAACGATATCCCGTTGCACCGCCTCGGCGGTTATCGGCAGAAGGTCGGCGCCGCCGCACTGGCGCGCTTGCCCGACCACTTGCAGCAAGGCCGTACCCGCGCCTTGCGCCGGGCAGCACGTTTGAATGACTTGCCCGGCGTCTCGGTGATCATGGACCGGCTGGGGCAGCAAGGCACCTGGCCGTTTTTAATGGTGCTGATGCCGACCGCACAGGCGCGTGATGCCGCCATGGCGCAACTGTGGACGGCCGGGCTGGGCGTGACGCGCCTGTTTATCCACACCTTGCCGGACTACCCCGCCGTCGCCCCTTTGCTGCAACCGGGCGGCGACATTAGCCAGGCCCAGGCGTTTGCCAGCCGCACACTGTCGATCAGCAACAGCCATTGGCTGACGGACGAACACTTCGAACGCGTATTCGCCCAGCTAAAAGTTATTGTCGCCAACCCTGATTGATCCGGGCCACCAGCCGGCCATTCAGCTCATTCTGCTGTGCTTGCCAGATCTGCACCTGCGCCGGCGGCAGTTCTTCCTGGCCATCGGAGGCACTCAACCAGCGTTTGAACTTGCTCTCATAGTGGTAAGCCGAGACATCGCCGGTGATGTCCGCACCGATGATCCGGCCCTGGCAAGCGTCGATCAGATCGTTCAAATGCTGCTCCAGGAACTCGCCCTGGTCCCAATTGGTGTTGACCACTTCGGGGCTCAGCACATCTTTGTCGATGGACAGGTAAACCGGCAGCGTTCGGTCGAACTGCGCCAGGAACGCACGCATCAGCTCATCGGCGTTGCTGAACGCACGGTTGCTCTGCCCGGCGCCGATCCAGTTCATCCAGCGCGTGTCGACGTTGACGTTCCAGTAGGTCAGCTTGCGTTTGAGCAGCGGCGACCAGTGATTCTCCCAGGCGTGACCCAGGCCGATATCCTGCGAACCAATGCCCAGCACATGCACATGCTCGACCTGGGGCAAGCGGCTGGCCCAGTAAACCCATGAGCCGCAATGGATGCCGAACGGGTAGCGCATGTTGTCGGGGTGGTTATCGCAAATGATCAGCTGAAATTTCTGCTGCGTCGGCAGGCGGTTCAGCAGCAGTTGGCTGAGGTGGTGATAATCGCCGCTGCCAGTGAACACACAACCGTAATCCCTGGGCATCTGCGTGTGCAGAGCGGTTTCCAGTTCCTTGAACTGCGCCCAGCGGCAACCGAAGCGGATTTTTTCCTGCCAGGCCTGCAGGGGCAAGGTGATCGCGCCGGGAATGTCACTCACGGCACTGTCGAAATCGAGGATCAGCGGTGCGCGGTCCTGGCTCATTCGGGTTTCTCCTGCTGCCACTGCGCATCGCTTTCAAAGTAATGGCGGAAACGGTTGCCGAGCTTGCGCAGCAGCGGGTTGCGGATCCACACCAGATGGCGGGTGAAGGTAAAGTCGGCGCCGAGGCTGGCCTTGACCTGCGGGTCGGTCCAACCCGCCACATAAAATTTCAGCCCATTGGCCACGGCGTATTCCAGGTTCACAAACCAGCTGACGAAGTACAGGTTGAACTCCAACGCCTGCGGGTAGTTGAGCCCGATGTACTTGTCGAGCAGCTTGTCGCCCTCCACGTAGCAGAGGTTGTAGCCGATCAGTTCGTCGCAGTGCCAGTAGCAGAACACCCGCCCGTTGCTGGCGCCGTCCTGTAACAAGCTGCGGAAAAACCCCGGGGTGAGCAGGTCGAAGTGGATCTCGCTCTGGTCGTACACCGCCTTGTACAGGCCGTACAACTGCGCAAGCCAGGCCTCATCGTTGAAGCGCGCATCGCCAGTGTTCAAGACTTCCACCCGCAATGCTTCGCGGCTGCGCAGTTTGCGTCGGATATTGCGCCGACGGCTGTGGGACAAACGCGCCAGGTACTCGTCGATGTTGCTGAAGTTGATCGGCACGTAGGCCAGCGCCTGGCCTTCCAGGCTGATAAAGCCGCGCCGGGTGCAGTCCTCGATCAAGGCTTGGGCGTAGCGGTTATCCGCCTCGCTCAGCAGTGGCGAGTCGCAGGGCACATCTTTGACGACCATGAGTTTGCGCTGCGGTGCGCACTCTTCTTGCAGCCACTGCGCGAGGTCCTGGGGCGGTACGTTGCGGGGCAATGGCGAATATTCGCTGACCGTGGTGCCGACAAAGCAGCTGTCGATGCGCAGCCACGCATTCCAAAGACCAAACCCGGGCCAGCCGCGCACACGGTTCGCGAACTCGTCTTCAGCCGTCGTCAGCAGGTCGAATGGCGTGAAGAAGTACGGCAGGCCCTGGGCGGACAGCCGCGCGTCAAAACCCTCCGGCGGGTGCTGCAAAAACCGGCCGATTAACGATGGCGCTTCCAGACAGCACGCATAGGCAACCTCGGGGCGGCTGGAGTCTGGGATAGGTGGCGTGGCGCAAGTCATGGAAAAAAGCTCAAAGATGACCGGCGCAATAGTAGCGACTCGACACATTCTGCACTTGAACCTCGGCTGTCGCTGCGGCATATCAGCATTTCCCGCAGTGCTCGCCAAACCGATTAGACTCCGTTGACCTTCAAGGTGACTGACTCAAGGACCGTCCATGAAACGCAGCCTGACCGTGCTCGCTATCCTGATTGCCGCCCTCTTGGCCGGCGCTGGCTGGTATGTCTACAGCAAGCAACCGACCCGCCAGGGCACCGAGACACTGGCCAACCTGCAAGGCGCAGTCACGGTGCGTTATGACGACCGCGGCGTGCCGCACATTCGCGCCGAGAACGAGACCGACCTGTACCGCGCCCTGGGCTATGTACACGCCCAGGATCGGCTGTTCCAGATGGAGATCATGCGGCGCCTGGCCCGTGGCGAGCTGGCCGAAGTGCTGGGGCCGAAGATGCTGGAGACCGACAAGCTGTTTCGCAGCCTGCGCATTCGCGAGCGCGCCTTGAGTTACGTCGAGCACATGGATCACGACTCGGCAGCCTGGAAGGCCTTGCAAGCCTACCTGGACGGCATCAACCAATATCAGGACAGCCACGCCAGCCCCATGGAGTTTGACGTGCTGGGCATCCCTAAACGACGCTTTACCGCCGAGGACACCATCAGCGTCGCCGGGTATATGGCCTACAGCTTTGCGGCCGCGTTTCGTACCGAGCCGCTGCTGACTTACGTGCGCGACCAGTTAGGCAGCGACTATCTGAAAGTCTTCGACCTCGACTGGCAACCCAAGGGCGCCCTCAACCTGGCTGCCGGCGACTGGAAATCCCTCGGCGCCCTCGCCGCCTTGAGCGACAAGGCCCTGGCCGATAACGGCTTGCCGCAGTTCGAAGGCAGCAACGCCTGGGCCATCAGCGGCAGCCGCACTAAAAGCGGCAAGCCGTTGCTGGCCGGCGACCCGCATATTCGCTTCTCGGTGCCGTCGGTGTGGTACGAGGCGCAGTTGTCGGCGCCGGGCTTTGAGCTGTACGGCTATCACAACGCACTGGTGCCGGTGGCCTTCCTGGGGCACAACCTGGATTTCGGCTGGAGCCTGACCATGTTCCAGAACGATGACCTCGACCTGATCGCCGAAAAGGTCAACCCGGACAACCCCAACCAGGTCTGGTACCACGGCCAATGGGTCAACCTGACCAGCAGCGAACAGCAGATTGCAGTCAAGGGTCAGGCGCCGGTGACGCTCACCCTGCGTCAGTCGCCCCACGGCCCGATCATCAATGACGTGCTGGGCGAGAATGCCGGCAGCACGCCGATTGCCATGTGGTGGGCGTTCCTCGACACCGAAGACCCGATCCTCGAAGGCTTCTACGAACTCAACCGCGCCGACACCCTGGCCAAGGTGCGCTCCGCCGCCGCCAAGGTTTCGGCGCCGGGCCTGAATATCGTGTGGGCGAATGCCAAGGGCGATATCGGCTGGTGGGCGGCGGCGCAGTTGCCGATCCGCCCGGCCGGCGTGAACCCGGCATTCATTCTCGACGGCAGTACCGCCCAGGCCGACAAGCTGGGCTTCTACCCGTTCAGCGCCAACCCACAGGAAGAAAACCCGGCCCGTGGTTATGTGGTGTCGGCCAACGCCCAGCCGACCTCGCCCACTGGGATGGAGATCCCCGGTTACTACAACCTCGCCGACCGCGGCCAGCAGTTGAACACGCAGTTGAGCGACAAAAGCGTGAAGTGGGACGTGAACAACAGCCAGGCCTTGCAATTGGGTACCACCACCGCCTACGGCCCACGCCTGCTGGCGCCGCTGTTACCGGTGCTGCGTGAAGTGGTCAAGGACCCGGCGCAGCTTAAACTGGTGGAGCAGCTTGCAAGCTGGAAAGGCGACTACCCGCTGGACTCCACCAGTGCCACGCTGTTCAACCAGTTCCTGTTCAACCTCACCGACGCGGCCTTCCACCCGAAACTGGGCGATGCGATGTTCAAAACCCTGATCACCACGCGGGTGATCGACGCCGCACTGCCACGCCTGGCCGCCTCAGCGGATTCGCCGTGGTGGAACGGCAAGCGCGCCGACACGGTAAAACTCGCCTGGGACAACAGCCTGGCGCACCTCAAGGCCACCTTTGGCGATGACCCGTCGCAATGGCAGTGGGGCAAGGCCCACACCCTGACCCACGGCCACCCGCTGGGCATGCAGAAGCCATTGGACATGATTTTCAACGTCGGCCCATTCCCGGCGCCGGGCACCCACGAGGTGCCAAATAACCAATCGGCCATGATCGGCCCTGCGCCGTGGCCTGTGACCTATGGCCCATCGACGCGGCGCCTGATCGACTTTGCCGACCCGGCCCATGCGTTGACCATCAACCCCGTGGGGCAAAGCGGCGTGCCGTTTGATTCGCACTATGGCGACCAGGCGGAAACCTATATCGAGGGTGGGTACGAGCAGGCGCATTTCAGTGAGGAAGAGGTGACGGCGAATACCCGTGGCACGCTGAAGCTGTTGCCTGCCCGATAGCCGCATGGAACGCGGTCAAAATGTGGGAGCGACTAAAGAGCCCGCATTCGCCCTGGCGCCTCGCCGTAGGTTTCCTTGAATTTCTTGCTGAACGCCGCCTGAGACTGGTAACCCACCTGCGCGGCGATATCCAGCAGGCTCAGGCGCGACTGGCGCAGCAGGTTGAACGCCAGCTCCATGCGCAGCTGGGTCAGCAGCACCCACGGCGACACACCCGCGACTTTCACAAACGCCCGCATGAAGGTGGCCCGCGACATGGTGGCTGCCGCCGCCAGGCTGTCGATGGTCCACTCATGGCCGGGCTCGGCCAGCATCGCCTGCCAGGCTTTGCTCAGGCGTTTGTCGGCGAGTAAGGCGAAGGTGCCTGCCACCGGCGCCTGGCGAGTCAGCCAGGTGCGCAGGATCAGGGTGAACAAGGCCTGCGACAACGCGTCGATAAACGAGCGTGCGCCCAGTTGCTGGCCGTCCGCTTCGCTGCGCAACAAGGCAATCAGCGCTGCCAATTGCCCATCGCCCTGCCACTGACGGCTGGACACCACCAAGTAGTCCGGCAACGCACCGAACAACAATGACTGGCGGTTGTAGCGAAAGCTGCCGCAGAGCATGTCCACGTCCGGTTGCTCGCCACCCAGGCGGTGGATCGGCAACACGCCGCCCTCAATAACGGTCTGCGCCACCGGTTTGACCCGCACGCCCTGGCTGCGCACCAGGTGCGTCGCGCCACCGGGCATCAACAGAATGTCGCCCTCCTCCAGCGTCACCTGCTGGCCGCCCGACAACTCGGCATGGCAGGTGCCCGCCAGCACAATGTGATACGGCGCCACGCCCAGCGGCTCAGGCGCGTGGTCCATGGCCCACGCGCCCTGGAACTGGCAGCGCAGGTCCAGGCTGCCGCGCAGGTTGGCCAACGCAATCAGGGTGTCGATGGAGTTCATTTGCGAGCATCGATCAAAAAGGTGAGTGGATCGAACAAAAGCGCCAAACCTGAACCGCGCACACTGGCTTCACACCCAACCCGTTCAGGAGTTACCGCAATGTTCAATAACTGGTCCGACTTGCTGCCTACCGTGAAGAAAGCCTTTGGCGCGCTGGGCAAGAGCAACCCGAAGATGGTCAAAGCCTACATGGCGCTGGGCGAGGCTGCCGAGGAAAACAACGTACTCGACGCCAAGACCCGTGAGCTGATTTCCATCGCCGTGGCCATCACCACGCGCTGCGACGGTTGCATCGGTGTGCATGCCGACGCGGCGATCAAGGCTGGTGCGACCCGCGAAGAAGTGGCCGCCACGCTCGCCACCGCCATCTCGCTGAATGCCGGTGCTGCGTACATCTATTCGCTGCGCGCGCTGGAAGCCTACGACACGCTCACACCGGCGTCGCAAAGTTAAGCCGGAACTGTTGCGGCGTCACGCCCAGCCGGCGGTTGAACACACTGCGCATGTGCTGGGCGTCACGAAAGCCGCATTGGTAGGCCACGGTTTTCAGCGGTGCGGGGCTGCTTTCGAGCAGCACCCGCGCCGCATCTACTCGCGCCCGCTCGACGAACTCGGCAGGCGTTATGCGCGCTTCACGGGCAAATACCCGGGAAAAATTACGCGCGCTCATATTGGCGGCCTTGGCCAGGTCGGCGATGCCCAAATCCCCGGTCAGGTTGGCCAGCACGTACAACTGCACCAACGCCACCGCCGAGGTGCTTTCGGCGTGGGGCGTGAGGAACGGGCTGAACTGCGACTGCCCGCCCGAGCGCTGAGTGAACACCACCAGGCGCTTGGCCACGCTCAGCGCAACTTCCGGGCCGTGGTCCTGAGCCAGCAGATACAGCGAAAGGTCGATACCGGCCGTGACGCCAGCCGAGGTGTAAAGGTTGCCGTCCTGCACGTGGAGGCGGTCGGCCTCGACCTGGGCCGAGGGGCACAGGCGCGCCAGGTCGGCGGCGTCGTTCCAGTGGGTGGTGACGGTTTTGCCATCCAGCAATCCGGCGCGCGCCAGCATAAAGGCGCCATTGCAGATGGAGCCGAAACGCTGTGCGCGGGCGGCGGCGCCGCGTAGCCAATCATCAAACTGGGCGCCGAAATCTTCGAAAGGCAGCTGTGGGCCGCCAGCGACCAGCAACAGATCATAGGCTTGCAAGGCGTCGCAGTAATGCTTGTGGGCCTGCAATGACAGGCCGTTGGAGGCTGGAATAGTGCCGTGGCTCAGGCCGATCACTTCAAGCTGATAATGGTCTTCGGGCGGCAGAAAACGGTTGGCCTCGCAGAACACATCCATGGGGCCGGTCACGTCCAGTGACTGGACGCCGGGGAAGATCAGGATGGCGACGGTTTTGCCCATGCTCACAAACACCTTTCTCTAACTGAATAAACACAAAACCCTTGTGGGAGCGGGCTTGCTCGCGAATGCGGTGGGTCAGTCGACACCGGTATTAACTGACATACCGCTTTCGCGAGCAAGCCCGCCCCCACATTTGATCTACTCAAGCCTCAAGAGAGTATTCAGACTGGCGCGATATGGCGCCATATTGGCCGACATCGCACCCTCGCCGCGATAGCCCCATCGCGGGCACGGGACCAGACTTCACTCATCGGCGCCACCCCCGGCGCTTTGTTGAGGAGAACGACCATGAGCAACGCCATCGCCGGCATCCAAATCCCGGACAGCGCCCTGGCCAAGGCCACCACCGAATACATCCGCGACGTCGAGTCCGACCTGCTGTACCACCACTCCCGCCGGGTGTTTCTGTTCGGCGCGTTGAGCGGTGAGCGCAAGCAACTGGCCTACAACCCGGAACTGCTGTACGTCGGCGCGATGTTCCATGACCTGGGCCTGGTCGAAGGCCATCGCAGTGACAACGAGCGTTTCGAAGTGGACGGCGCCAACGCGGCGGCCGCGTTCCTCAAGCCTTACGGGCTGAGCGATGACGATATCGAACAAGTCTGGTTGTCGATCGCCCTGCACACCACGCCGGGTGTACCGCAGCATTTGCGCCCGACCGTGGCGCTGGTGACTGCAGGCGTTGAGATGGACGTGCTGGGCATGGACTACGCGGCGTTTTCCAGCGTGCAGCGCGAAGCCGTGGTGCATGCGCATCCACGCGGTGAAGGGTTCAAGGAATGCATCATCTGCGCGTTTGCCGACGGCTTGCGTCATCGCCCGCAGACCACGTTTGGCAACGTGAAGACCGATGTGCTGGTGGATCAGGAGCCGGGGTTCAAGCCGATGAACTTTGTCGAGGTGATTCGCAAGTCACCGTGGGCTGCCTGACTAGATCGTTCCAACGCTCTGCGTGGGAATGCAGCCATGGACGCTCCGCGTCCGCTCTTGGGAGTGTGACGCAGAGCGTCACAGGAGGCGTTCCCACGCGGAGCGTGGGAACGATCTTTATCAGGTTAGACCGGCGCAGGCGCCCGGCGCTTGTCCGGTTGCTGCCAACCGTCCGCCGCCGCTTCTTCGATGGCTTGTTGAATCGCCTTCTTGCGCATCTCTTCGGCCCGACGGCTGAAGAACCACACCAGAAAGGTCACCAGCGACACCGCCAGCAGAATCAAACTGGCCACGGCGTTGATCTCGGGTTTAACCCCCAGACGCACCGCCGAGAACACTTCCATCGGCAACGTCGTCGAACCTGGGCCCGAGACGAAGCTGGCCAGTACCAGGTCGTCCAGCGACAGCGCGAACGACATCATGCCGCCCGCCGCCAGCGACGGCGCGATCATCGGGATGGTGATCAGGAAGAACACCTTCCATGGCCGTGCGCCCAAGTCCATCGCCGCTTCTTCGATCGACAGGTCCAGCTCACGCAAGCGCGCCGACACCACCACCGCCACATACGCCGCACAGAACGTGGTGTGAGCGATCCAGATGGTGACGATGCCACGCTCCTGGGGCCAGCCGATCATCTGCGCCATGGCCACGAACAGCAGCAACAGCGACAGACCGGTGATCACTTCGGGCATCACCAATGGCGCAGTCACCAGGCCACCGAACAGCGTGCGGCCCTTGAACTGGCTGATACGTGTCAGCACGAAGGCCGCCAGCGTACCCAATGCCACCGCGGCCACCGCCGTGTAGCAGGCGATTTCCAGCGAGCGCGCCACCGAGCCCATCAACTGGGTGTTGTCCAACAGGCCCACGTACCACTTGATCGACCAACCGCCCCACACTGTCACCAGCTTGGATTCGTTGAACGAGTAGATCACCAGGATCAACATCGGCAGGTAGATGAACAACAAGCCTGCGACCAGCATGAAGCTGGAGAAACGAAAGCGCTTCATATCTTGCCCTCCAGCTCTTTGGCTTGGCTGCGGTTGAACAGGATGATCGGCACGATCAGGATCGCCAGCATCACCACCGCCAGGGCAGACGCCACCGGCCAGTCACGGTTGTTGAAGAATTCCTGCCACAGCACTTTACCGATCATCAGGGTTTCCGGGCCGCCGAGCAGTTCAGGAATCACGAACTCGCCCACCACCGGGATAAACACCAGCATGCAACCGGCGATGATGCCGTTCTTGGACAGCGGCACGGTGATTTTCCAGAAGCTGTTGAAGGTGCTCGAACCCAGATCGGATGCGGCTTCCAGCAGGCTCTGGTCGTGTTTGACCAGGTTGGCGTACAGCGGCAGGATCATGAACGGCAGGTACGAATAGACCACGCCGATATACACCGCAATGTTGGTGTTGAGGATCTGCAGCGGCTCGTTGATCAGCCCGATGGACATCAGGAAGCCGTTGAGCAAGCCGTTGTTGCTGAGGATGCCCATCCACGCATACACGCGGATCAGGATCGCGGTCCAGGTCGGCATCATGATCAGCAGCACCAGCACGGTCTGCATCTCTTTGCGCGCGGTGGCGATGGCGTAGGCCATCGGGTAGCCGATCAGCAGGCACAGCAGCGTGCTGAAAAACGCCATCTTCAGCGAGCCCAGGTAGGCGGCGATGTACAACTCGTCGCCCGCCAGCAAGCTGTAGTTGGCCAGGTTCAGCACCACTTGCAGCTTTTGCTCAACGTAGGTGTAGATCTCGGTGTAAGGCGGGATCGCCACGTCGGCTTCGGCAAAGCTGATTTTCAATACGATGAAAAACGGCAGTGCGAAAAACAGAAACAGCCAGAGGAATGGAATCCCGATGACCACCTGCTTGCCATTGGGGATTATGCGATCCAAGCGCCGCTTGAACTTCTTCATATTCATGAGCGAAGTACCACGCCGCTGTCGTCTTCCCACCACACGTACACCTGGTCACCCCAGGTTGGGCGCTGGCCACGGCGTTCGGCGTTGGCCACGAAAGACTGCACCAGCTTGCCGCTCGGCAGTTCCACGTAGAACACCGAATGGCCGCCGAGGTAAGCGATGTCGTGCACCTTGCCGCTGGACCAGTTGTGTTCACAGGTCGGCATTTCGGTAGTGACCAGCAGTTTTTCCGGGCGGATCGCGTAGGTCACCGACTTGTCTTCCACCGAGGTGGCGATGCCGTAGCCCACGTAGATGTCGCGGTCCAGGTCCGGGCACTTGAGCACCGCGTGGCCTTCGGCATCGTCCACCACCTGGGTGTCGAAGATGTTGACGTTGCCGATGAACTCGCACACCAGGCGGCTGGTGGGGGTTTCGTAGATGTCGATCGGGCTGCCGATCTGCGCGATCCAGCCCAGGTGCATGATCGCGATGCGCTCGGCCATGGTCATGGCCTCTTCCTGGTCGTGGGTCACCATCACGCAGGTCACGCCCACGCGCTCGATGATTTCCACCAGTTCCAGCTGCATCTGCGAACGCAGTTTTTTGTCCAATGCACCCATCGGCTCATCGAGCAGCAGCAGTTTCGGGCGCTTGGCCAGGGAACGTGCCAACGCCACACGCTGGCGCTGGCCACCGGACAGCTGGTGCGGCTTGCGCTTGGCGTACTGGCTCATCTGCACCAGCTTGAGCATCTCGGCCACGCGGGCGTCGACTTCAGCCTTGGGGATCTTGTCCTGTTGCAGGCCGAAGGCAATGTTCTGCGCCACGGTCATGTGCGGGAACAAGGCGTAGGACTGGAACATCATGTTGATCGGCCGCTCGTAGGGCGGCATGTCGGTGATGTCCACACCGTCGAGGTAGATGCGACCTTCCGTTGGGCGCTCGAAGCCTGCGAGCATGCGCAGCAGGGTGGATTTGCCCGAACCCGATCCGCCGAGCAAGGCGAAGATCTCGCCTTTTTTGATTTCCAGGGACACATCGTCCACGGCAATCGTCTCGTCGAACTTCTTCGTGACCCGGTCGATTTTGACCAACACCTTTTTCGGTGTCTGGTCGCCCTCGAGGGCTTTCTTATAGGCGCCGGAGGCAACTGCCATTTACGAAACTCCCAACAAAATTTGAGGTTCGCCCAAGACGGGCGAAACCTTGGATAGTTTGAGCTTTACTTGCCCGTCTTGACCTTGGTCCAGCTACGGGTCATTAAACGCTGCACTTTCGGGGGTAGCTCGAAGTTGACGAACGTCCGGTCGAGAACCGCCTGCGGTGGGTAAACCGCTGCGTCAGTGCGTATCGATTGCTCCATCAGTTTGTCCGCCCCTGGGTTAGGGTTGGCATAACCGACTTGATCACTGACCTGAGCGATCACCTCAGGTTGCAGTAAATAGTTGATGAAGGCATGGGCCTCTTTGACGTTGGTGGCATCCGCCGGGATCGCCAGCACGTCAAACCACAAATTGCCGCCTTCTTTGGGAATCGTGTAGGCGATGTTCACGCCTTTGCCAGCTTCAGCCGCACGGGCCTTGGCCTGAAACACATCCCCGGAGAAACCGGCCGCCACGCAAATGTTGCCGTTGGCCAGGTCCGAGATGTATTTGGAAGAATGGAAATAGGTCACGTAGGGCCGCACTTTGAGCAGCTTCTCTTCGGCCTTCTTGTAGTCTTCGGGGTTGGTGCTGTTGGGGTTCAGGCCCATGTAGTTGAGCACCGCCGGCAGCATCTCATCGGCCGAATCCATGAACGAAACGCCACAGGTGGCGAGCTTCTTCATGTTCTCCGGTTCGAACAGCACGGCCCAGGAATCGATATGGTCGACGCCCAGCACTTCTTTGACTTTGTCGACGTTGTAACCGATGCCGTTGGTGCCCCACAGGTACGGTACGGCGTACTGGTTACCCGGATCGTTCTTTTCCAGGCGCTTGAGCAGCACCGGGTCCAGGTTGGAATAGTGAGTCAGCAATGACTTGTCGAGCTTCTGGAACGCCCCGGCCTTGATCTGCTTGCCGAGAAAATGGTTGGACGGCACGACCACGTCGTAACCGGTACGACCGGCGAGCAACTTGCCTTCCAGGGTTTCGTTGGAATCAAACACGTCATACACGGGCTTGATGCCTGTCGCCTTTTCAAAATTGGCCAGGGTGTCCGGGCCAATGTAGTCCGACCAGTTATAAATATGCACCGTCGGTGCGGCCTGCACGCTCACAGCCAGCGTGATACCTGCACCCACCAGCATGGCTTTGCGAAATAAAGAAATTGGCAAGTGGAGGTCCTCTTAAATAGTTGGGCCTTAAAGTTGTTGCCCGGCAACAAAACCGGCGCGCAACTTACCCTCGATAAACCGATCCGGCAAAACTTTCTGTCATTTAATTTGTGTGAACGGGCTATGTGGGAGCGGGCTTGCTCGCGAAAGCGGAGTATCAGTTGATACATCCGCTGGCTGACACACCGTCTTCGCGAGCAAGCCCGCTCCCACACAAGCCACTCCCACAGCTTTTAAGGCTTACTTACCAGACTTGATCTTGGTCCAGCTGCGTGTCATTTCACGCTGGGTTGCAGCCGGCAAGTCAGCAATGGCGTAGAGCTTGGCCTGCACATCGGCTGGCGGGTAGATGCCCGGGTCGCTGGTGATGTCTTTGTCGACCAGTGCGGTAGCCTTCTCGTTACCGTTCGGGAAACGCACGCTGTTGGTGATCGAGGCCATGACTTCCGGCTTGAGCAGGTAGTTCATGAACTTGTAGGCGGCGTCGACGTTTTCGGCATCTTTAGGGATGGCGACCATGTCGAAGAAGCTGCCGGCGCCTTCTTTCGGAATGTCGTAGGCCACTTTGACCTTGCCACCGGCTTCAGCCGCGCGGGACTTGGCCTGCTGGATGTCACCCGAGTAACCCACGGCTACGCAGATGTTGCCGTTGGCCAGGTCCGAGATGTACTTGGACGAGTGAAAGTAGCCGATCGATGGGCGCAGCTTGAGGAACAGGTCTTCAGCTTGCTTGAGGTCAGCTTTCTTCTGGGTGTCGGTCGGCAGGCCCAGGTAGTGCAGTGCCACCGGCAGCATTTCGGTTGGCGAATCAAGGAAGCTCACACCGCAGCTTTTGAGCTTGGCGATGTTCTCAGGCTTGAGCAGCACGTCCCACGAGTCGATCTTGTCGATACCCAGTGCAGCCTTGACCTTCTCCGGGTTGTAGCCGATGCCGATCGAGCCCCACATGTACGGGAAAGCGTGCTTGTTGTCCGGGTCGCTGATCGACACGGCTTTAAGCAGGGATTTGTTCAGGTTGTCGTAGTTGGTCAGCTTGGACTTGTCCAGCTCCTGATAGACACCGGCCTTGATCTGCTTGGCGAGGAAGTTGTTCGACGGCACGACGATGTCGTAACCGGACTTGCCTGCCAGCAACTTGGCTTCGAGGGTCTCGTTGCTGTCAAAAACGTCGTACACCACCTTGATGCCGGACTCTTTTTCAAAGTTGGCGATGGTGTCCGGTGCAATGTAGTCGGACCAGTTGTATACGTGCAGGACTTTATCGTCTGCCTGGGCCGCGCCCGCCATTGCGCCCAACAGGGACAAGGCGAGGAGGGTCTTGCCAGCGTTCTTCAAACCTAATGCCTTCATTTGGTGATGCTCCAATTTTTCTTTTTTGGGCCACGTTCTTACAGTGTTAAGCGGCCCGTTAAAGGGCAACAAAACAGGGCGACAGTCTGGCAAGTTCCGAGGCCGGCTTTCAACCAAAGCCTCATTTATAGCTGCTCAGAATGCAGCGCCCGAAAGCCGCTGCGTTCTGAGCCTAGCACTTAGCCCTGCAATGCCGCCAAAGTCAGGTCCAGGCAATGGCGAGCCTTGGTCACCAGCTCGTCGATTTGCGCATTGCTGATCACCAGCGGCGGCGAAATGATCATGGTGTCGCCTACGGCGCGCATGATCAGGCCATTCTCGAAGCAGAACGTGCGGCAGATCATGCCCACACCACGGCCTTCGTAACGTTTGCGCGTGGCCTTGTCCTGCACCAGCTCAATCGCCCCGAGCATGCCCACACCGCGCACTTCACCCACCAGCGGGTGATCAGCCAGTTCCCTCAGGCGTTTCTGCAAATACGGTGCCGCTTCTTCGTGCACGCGCTTAATGATTTTTTCATCACGCATGATGCGGATGTTTTCCAAAGCCACGGCGGCGGCCACCGGGTGACCGGAATAGGTGAAGCCGTGGTTGAAATCGCCGCCTTCATTGAGCACGGCAACCACGTCGTCGTGCACGATCAGGCCGCCCATGGGGATGTAACCCGAGGTCAGGCCTTTGGCGATGGTCATCATGTGCGGCTTGAGGTCGTAGAAATCGCTGCCGAACCATTCGCCGGTACGGCCGAAACCGCAGATCACTTCGTCGGCGACGAACAGGATGTCGTACTTGGCGAGGATTTCCTTGATGCGCGGCCAGTAGCTCTCAGGCGGCACGATCACGCCACCGGCACCCTGGATCGGCTCGGCAATAAAGGCCCCGACGTTGTCCACGCCCAGCTCCAGAATCTTTTCTTCCAGCTGGTTGGCAGCCCAGACCCCGAACTCTTCCGGGCTCATGTCGCCGCCTTCGCCATACCAGTACGGCTGGGCGATGTGGGTGATGCCCGGGATCGGCAAGTCGCCCTGTTCATGCATATAAGTCATGCCGCCCAGGCTGGCGCCGGCCACGGTGGAGCCGTGGTAGCCATTCTTGCGGCTGATGATGGTTTTCTTGTTCGGCTGGCCCTTGATCGCCCAGTAATGGCGGACCATGCGCAGCATGGTGTCGTTGCCTTCGGAGCCGGAACCGGTGAAGAACACGTGGTTCATGCCGGCAGGCGCGATATCGGCAATGACTTTGGCCAACTCCAGCACCGGCGGGTGCGCGGTCTGGAAGAACAGGTTGTAGTAAGGCAGTTCTTTCATCTGTTTGGCGGCGGCGTCAGCCAGCTCGTCGCGACCGTAACCGATCGCCACGCACCACAGGCCGGCCATGCCGTCGAGGATCTTGTTGCCTTCGCTGTCCCACAGGTAAACGCCGTGGGCTTTGGTGATGATCCGTGGGCCTTTCTCTTTCAATTGCTTGAAGTCGCTGAACGGCGCCAGGTGGTGATCATTGCTCAAGGCTTGCCATTCACGGGTTTGCGGGTTGTTGCTGGACATACCGGTCTCCTAGACTTTTTCGGTGAAGGGCACGCGGGTTGCCCCACGCGCCCGGCGCATCAGACGGCGAAGAGCAGGAATTCCCGCTCCCACGAACTGATCACGCGCTTGAAGTTTTCATGCTCGGCCCGCTTGACCGCGACGTAGCCTGTGATGAATTTCTGCCCCAGGTACTTCTCGATGGTTTTGCTGTTTTCCATACGTTCCAGGGCGTCTTCGATGGTCAACGGCAGGCGCAGGTTGCGGCGCTCGTAACCACGGCCCACCACCGGTGCACTGGGGTTATGGCCTTCGACCATGCCGATGTAGCCACACAGCAAGCTGGCGGCAATCGCCAGGTACGGGTTGGCATCAGCGCCCGGCAGGCGGTTTTCGACGCGGCGGTTCTGCGGGCCGGCATCCGGTACGCGCAGGCCGACGGTGCGGTTTTCTTCGCCCCACTCCACGTTCACCGGCGCCGAGGTGTCGGGCAGGAAGCGACGGAACGAGTTCACGTTGGGAGCAAACAGCGGCAGCAATTCCGGGATGAACTTCTGCAGGCCGCCAATGTGGTTGAGAAACAGCTGGCTCATGGTCCCGTCTTCATTAGAGAAGACGTTCTTGCCGGTGGCGATGTCGATGATGCTCTGGTGCAAGTGCATCGCGCTGCCCGGCTCGCCGGTCATCGGCTTGGCCATAAAGGTGGCGGCCACGTTGTGCTTGAGCGCGGCCTCACGCATGGTGCGCTTGAACACCAGGATCTGGTCGGCCAGGGACAGGGCATCGCCGTGACGGAAGTTGATTTCCATCTGCGCCGTGCCGTCCTCGTGGATCAGGGTATCGAGGTCCAGCTCCTGCAGTTCGCACCAGTCGTAGACGTCTTCGAACAACGGGTCGAATTCGTTGGCGGCTTCTATAGAGAAGGATTGGCGACCGGTTTCCGGGCGACCGGAACGGCCAATCGGCGGTTGCAGCGGGAAGTCCGGGTCTTCGCAGCGCTTGGTCAGGTAGAACTCCATCTCCGGCGCCACGATCGGCTGCCAGCCCCTGTCGGAATAGAGCTTGAGTACCTTCTTGAGCACGTTGCGCGGCGACAGCTCGATAGGGTTGCCTTGCTTGTCGTAGGTGTCGTGGATCACCTGGGCGGTGGGCTCGATGGCCCAAGGCACCAGGAATACCGCGTTCTGGTCGGGGCGACAGATCATGTCGATGTCGGCCGGGTCGAGCAATTCATAATAGATGTCGTCTTCGACATAGTCGCCGGTCACGGTCTGCAACAGAACGCTCTCGGGCAGGCGCATGCCTTTTTCGGCGATGAACTTGTTGGTCGGCGAGATCTTGCCCCGGGTGATGCCCGTGAGGTCGCCAATCATGCATTCGACTTCTGTGATCTTGTGGTCTTTCAACCAATCGGTGAGCTGGTCGAGGTTGTTACTCATAAATGCCTCTGGGCTGTGTTTCCTGACATCCATTAAAGGTCAGGCGTTGGTTGACGCAGCATCCGCGTCGTTGGTTCATTCAGGGTAGGAGCTTACCTGCCATTTGCTGCAGCGTTGCATTCCTCACGCCAAAGTTGTGCGCAATCTTGATCGGCAGCGCAGGCAGCGGCCGGTCAGTGGCAGATGGGGAGGCAAAAAAGAGGTCGGACGGGCCGTCAAGAATATTGGCCGGTGCGTGGGCATTTACGCTGTAGGAATAGACTGCGGACAAAGCCTGGCGGAGGCAGGCAGAGACGCCGAACGGCGGCAGGTGAAACATGAAGCACCCCGGTATTATTGCTGTTATGGGTTTGAATCGAGCTTAGCCTTGTTCATTTTTTTACACAACACCCCCGTAAAAAATACAACACGGCCCGCTTTAGCCTGCTAGTCCCAAGCCCTTCAAACCCACAAAACCGCCCCGAAAAGCCCCAAAAAAGGCCTCAGGGCGCTTTTTTAGGGCAAAAAAGGCCTTGCTTGACTTCGGCATGCCGTTCGGGTTGACTGAAACCAGAAAAGATCAATGATTGATATTTTTAACAACAAAGGTGTTGCATCATGTCGGTACCCCCGCGTGCCGTTCAGCTTAACGAAGCGAACGCGTTCCTTAAGGATCATCCTGAGGTTCTGTACGTAGACCTTCTAATTGCGGATATGAATGGTGTGGTGCGCGGTAAGCGCATCGAACGCACCAGCCTCCACAAGGTTTACGAGAAGGGCATTAACCTGCCTGCCTCTTTATTTGCCCTGGATATCAATGGCTCGACGGTGGAAAGCACCGGCCTGGGTCTGGACATCGGTGATGCTGACCGAATCTGTTATCCAATCCCCGACACCCTGTGCAATGAGCCCTGGCAAAAGCGCCCCACCGCGCAACTGCTGATGACCATGCACGAACTTGAAGGTGAACCTTTCTTCGCCGATCCTCGCGAAGTGCTCCGCCAAGTTGTAAGCAAATTTGACGACCTTGGCCTGACCATCTGCGCCGCCTTCGAGCTTGAGTTCTACCTGATCGACCAGGAGAACGTGAACGGCCGCCCACAACCGCCCCGCTCGCCGATCTCCGGCAAACGCCCGCACTCGACACAGGTCTACCTGATCGACGACCTCGACGAATACGTCGACTGCCTCCAGGACATTCTGGAAGGTGCCAAAGAGCAAGGTATCCCGGCTGACGCCATCGTCAAGGAAAGTGCCCCGGCGCAGTTCGAAGTGAACCTGCACCACGTCGCCGACCCGATCAAGGCTTGCGACTACGCGGTACTGCTCAAGCGCCTGATCAAGAACATCGCCTACGACCATGAGATGGACACCACCTTCATGGCCAAACCTTATCCAGGCCAGGCAGGCAACGGTTTACACGTACACATCTCCATTTTGGACAAGGACGGCAAGAACATTTTTGCCAGCGAGGATCCCGAGCAGAACGCCGCACTGCGTCACGCGATCGGCGGTGTGCTCGAGACCCTGCCCGCCCAAATGGCGTTCCTGTGCCCCAACGTCAACTCCTACCGTCGTTTCGGCGCACAGTTCTACGTGCCGAACTCGCCGTGCTGGGGCCTGGACAACCGCACTGTGGCGATTCGCGTACCCACCGGCTCGTCCGATGCCGTGCGTATCGAACACCGCGTGGCCGGTGCCGACGCCAACCCTTACCTGCTGATGGCTTCGGTCCTGGCGGGTGTGCACCACGGTCTGACCAACAAGATCGAGCCTGGTGCTCCGGTGGAAGGCAACAGCTACGAACAGAACGAACAGAGCCTGCCGAACAACCTGCGCGATGCATTGCGTGAGTTGGACGACAGCGAGGTGATGGCCAAGTACATCGATCCCAAGTACATCGATATCTTCGTCGCCTGTAAGGAAAGTGAGCTGGAAGAGTTTGAACACTCCATCTCCGACCTTGAGTACAACTGGTATCTGCATACAGTGTAAGCAGTTGCAGTTTTAAAAGAATGCCGCAGGCTTTATGGCCTGCGGCATTTTTTGCGCTGCAATCTCGTTCCCACGCTCTGCGTGGTAATGCAGCCAGGGACGCTCTGCGTCCCAAGAGCGGACGCGGAGCGTCCAGCGAGGCATTCCCACGCAGAGCGTGGGAACGATCATAAGGTCGCGTACAATGCGCTCTGCCTTGTAGGAGACTTCCATGCCCACCCGCCCCGCCGCCCCTCGCAAACCCCGCGCCCGCAGCCAGGCCCGGATCGATGCGATCCTCGACGCCGCTCGCACCTTGTTGGCGAGCGAGGGCGTGGCGAGCTTGTCGATCTACAGCGTGGCCGAACGGGCGCAGATCCCGCCGTCGTCGGTGTATCACTTTTTCGCCAGCGTGCCGGCGCTGCTGGAGGCGTTGACCGCCGATGTGCACGCCGCTTTCCGCGCCGCGATCCAGGCGCCTATCGAGCATGATTCACTCAAGGTGTGGCGCGACCTGTCCTCTATCGTCGAGCAACGCATGCTCAGCATCTACAGCAACGACGCGGCTGCACGTCAGTTGATCCTGGCGCAGCACGGGCTTGCCGAAGTGACCCAGGCGGACCGTCAGCATGACTTGGAGTTGGGGGATTTGATGCTTGAAGTGTTCAACCGCCACTTCGAAGTGCCGACCTTGCCCACCGACGTGGACGTATTCGCGCTGGCGCTGGAGTTGAGCGACCGCGTGTATGCGCGCTCGGTGCATCAGCATGGGCAGATTACGCCGCGCATGGCCGAGGAAGGGATGCGGGTGTTTGATGCGTATGTGGGGCTTTATTTACCGGCGTATTTGCCTAAGCGCTGATCGTTCCCACGCTCTGCGTGGTAATGCATCCCGTGACGCTCCGCGTCCCGCCTGCATTGCGGTGACGCAGAGCGTCACGGGATGCATTACCACGCGGAGCGTGGGAACGATCAGTGGAGTGATCACAACTTGGCGATCGACACCTCGGTGGACTTCACAAAGGCAATCACTTCGCTGCCGATCACCAGTTCCAGCTCTTTGACCGAGCGGGTAGTGATCACCGAAGTCACGATGCCGGACGCGGTCTGCACGTCGATTTCCGACAGCACGTCGCCTTCGACGATTTCCTTGATGGTGCCTTTGAACTGGTTACGTACGTTGATGGCTTTGATAGTCATGATGGTTTTCCTCTATGAGTTATTGAGCCCAACGCAATTGCGTAGGCAGCGGTGAAACAGGTTCAGGTTCCGGCGGCGAGCCTGGCAGCGACAGCACCCGGTTAAGCACTTCGGCTTCCAGCGCGGCCAGGCGATGTGAGCCCCTGGCGCGTGGGCGCGGTAGATCGACGATCAGGTCGAGGCCGATTTCGCCGTCTTCGATCAGAATCACGCGGTCAGCAATCGCCACGGCCTCGCTGACGTCGTGGGTGACCAGCAACACGGTAAAGCCGTGCTTCTGCCAGAGGTTTTCGATCAGTTGCTGCATCTCGATGCGGGTCAGGGCGTCCAGCGCGCCCAAAGGTTCGTCGAGCAATAGCAGGCGCGGCTGGTGAATCAACGCGCGAGCCAGGGCCACACGCTGCTTCTGGCCGCCGGACAAGGCCGCCGGCCATTCATTGGCACGCTCGGCCAAACCCACCGCTTCCAGCGCTTCCAACGCCTTGGGGCGCCAGTTGCCCTTGAGGCCAAGGCCCACGTTGTCGATGATCTTTTTCCACGGCAGCAAACGCGCTTCCTGGAACATCAACCGCGTGTCTTCAATCGCCTCGTTCAGCGGCGCAGAACCAGCCAAAAGCTCGCCGCCACTGGCTTTATCCAGGCCTGCGAGCAGACGCAGCAAGGTACTTTTGCCGCAGCCGCTGCGGCCGACCACGGCCACGAACTGGCCAGCCGGAATGTGCAGGTCAATCTCTTTGAGTACTTCCCGCGCACCAAAGGCCTTGCGCAATTTGCGCACCGCCAGCGGGACGCCCTTGAGCAGGCGCGGAGGTTGTTGAGCGGTCATGCCGCACCTCCTTTATTCACTTGGTAAGCCGGATGCCAGCGCAGCCACACACGTTCCAGGCCACGCGCCGCGAGGTCGGCGAGCTTGCCGAGGATGGCGTACAGCACAATCGCCAGTACCACCACGTCGGTTTGCAGGAATTCGCGGGCGTTCATGGCCAAGTAACCGATGCCGGAACTGGCCGAGATGGTTTCCGCCACGATCAGCGTCAACCACATAAAGCCCAGGGCGAAGCGCACGCCCACCAGAATCGAAGGCAAGGCGCCCGGCAGGATCACTTGCCAGAACAGGCTGAAACCGGACAGGCCGTAGCTGCGCGACATTTCCATCAGCGCCGGGTCGACGTTGCGGATGCCGTGGTAGGTGTTCAGGTAGATCGGGAACAGCGTGCCGAGGGCGACCAGGAAAATCTTCGCCGTCTCATCAATGCCGAACCACAAAATCACCAGCGGAATCAGCGCCAGGTGCGGCACGTTGCGGATCATCTGCACCGAGCTGTCCAGCAGGCGCTCGCCCCACTTCGACAGGCCGGTGATAAAGCCCAGGGCCAAACCGATGCTGCCACCGATCACAAAGCCCAGGCCCGCACGCCAGCCGCTGATGGCCAGGTGCGTCCAGATTTCGCCGCTGCGTACCAGGTTGACCCCAGCTTCGATCACCGCACTGGGCGCCGGCAAAATGCGCGTCGACAACCAGCCCGCCGACACCGACAGCTGCCACACCGCCAACAACAAAATCGGCAGCACCCAAGGCGCGACGCGGTGGCTTAACTTTTCAAAATCCATAATGGCGCCTCAGCTCTGCGACGCAGCTTTGGGAAGAATGTCGTTGGCGACCATTTCGCCGAACGGGCTGACGTAACCGGCGCTTTTCGGCAGCTCGGGACGCTCGATATCCAGGTGCGGGAACAACAGTTCGGCAACCCGATACGACTCTTCCAGGTGTGGGTAACCGGAGAAGATAAAAGTGTCGATGCCCAGCGCCGCGTATTCCTTGACCCGCGCCGCAACGGTTGGGCCGTCCCCCACCAGTGCGGTGCCGGCACCGCCGCGCACCAGGCCGACGCCGGCCCACAGGTTGGGGCTGACTTCGAGGTTGTCGCGGTTGCCACCGTGCAAAGCGGCCATACGCTGCTGGCCAACCGAGTCGAAACGCGCCAGGGATGCCTGGGCGCGGGCGATGGTTTCGTCATCCAGATGGGAAATCAGTTTGTCGGCGGCTTTCCAGGCTTCATCGTTGGTTTCGCGCACAATGACATGCAGGCGAATACCGAAGCGCACAGTGCGTCCAAGTTTGGCCGCCTTGGCGCGCACCTGTTCGATTTTTTCCGCGACGGCGGCCGGTGGTTCGCCCCAGGTCAGCACCATTTCCACCTGTTCGGCTGCCAGGTCCTGGGCGGCTTCAGAGGAGCCACCGAAGTAAAGCGGCGGACGTGGCTGCTGGATCGGCGGGTAGAGCAATTTGGCGCCTTTGACGCTGATGTGTTCGCCGTCGTAATCCACGGTTTCGCCTTCCAGCACGCGGCGCCAGATGCGGGTGAATTCCACCGAGGCCTGGTAGCGCTCTTCGTGGCTGAGGAACAAGCCATCGCCGGCCAGCTCTTCCGGATCACCGCCGGTGACCAGGTTGAACAAAGCGCGCCCGCCGGACAAACGGTCCAGGGTCGCGGCCTGACGCGCCGCCACCGTCGGGGAGATGATGCCGGGGCGCAGCGCGACAAGGAATTTCAAACGCTGGGTTACCGGGATCAGCGAGGCGGCCACCAGCCATGAGTCTTCACAGGAGCGGCCGGTAGGAATCAGCACCCCGCCGAAACCCAGGCGGTCAGCCGCCTGAGCCACTTGCTGCAGATAACCGTGATCGACGGCGCGGGCGCCTTCGGCGGTGCCAAGGTAATGGCCGTCGCCGTGGGTAGGCAGGAACCAGAAAATATTGAGGCTCATGGAGTTGTCTCCTGAAGAAGTCGGATTACGGCGCTGTGGCGACGGCGGCGGATGGCGTCCAGATCACGTCCTTGATGCTCAAGGGTTTGGGGATCAATTTGAGCTGATAGAAGGTGTCGGCGATTTTCTGCTGGGCGGCGACCACTTCCGGGGTCAGGAACAGCGCGCCGTAGCCTTGGCGCTTGACCGAGGTCAGGGTGATGTCCGCCGGCAAGCCGAGCAGTGGCGCGACTTGTTCGGTCACCTCCGTAGGGTTGGCCTTGGACCACTCGCCCACGGCGCGCACTTCTTCCACCAGCGCCTTGATCACGTCCGGGTGCTGCGTGGCGTAAGGCCTGGTGGCCAGGTAGAACTGGTGGTTGTCGGCAATGCCGGTGCCGTCACGCAGGGTACGGGCTTGCAGTTGTTTCTCGGCGGCCGCCTGGTACGGGTCCCAGATCACCCAGGCGTCCACGCTGCCGCGCTCGAACGCGGCGCGGGCATCGGCGGGCGGCAGGAAGATGGTCTGTACGTCGGTGTATTTGAGGCCGGCATCTTCCAGGGCACGCACCAACAAATAGTGCACGTTGGAGCCTTTGTTGAGCACGATCTTCTTGCCCTTGAGCTCGGCCACCGATTTGATCGTCGAATCCTTGGGCACCAGGATCGCTTCACTGGTCGGCGCCGGCGGCTCGTAGGCGACGTAGAGCAAATCTGCGCCCGCCGCCTGGGCGAACACCGGCGGCGTTTCGCCGGTGACGCCAAAGTCGATGGCGCCGACGTTCAGGCCTTCGAGCAACTGCGGGCCACCGGGGAATTCGGTCCATTGCACTTGCACGCCCTGGGCGGCCAGGCGCTTTTCCAGCGAGCCCTTGGCTTTGAGCAGCACCAGCGTGCCGTACTTCTGATAACCGATCCGCAAAGTCTCGGCGGCCTGGGCTTGAACAATGGCGCCGAAGGACACAGCCGCAGCAAACAGTGCGACCAGACCACGACGCAAGATGACAGTGCGCATGGCGCTCTCTCCAAATAATGCGATGAGGGGGTTGGCTGCACCTGCTTGGCCGTTGGCGGCTGAGTAAGGTGAGTACTACAAGTTTCGGTGCGGCTTAAATGCTCCAGCGAGCACTCAACAAACGTTCATTCAACACATTGGGGTCCAGCGGTTTGGGGCGACGGGCCATGGCGCCGTAAAGCGTCTCGAGGGCCTCGTGCAACCGCTGTTCAAGCACCGGCACCAGTTGCGCCTGGGCACTGCCTTCGGCGTAAGCGATCTGGCTGTCTTCGGCGAAAATACCGTGGAGCAATTCCTGGGCCTTGAGGGCCGACAACACCGGCTTCAAGGCGTAGTCCACCGCCAGCATGTGGGCGATGCTGCCGCCGGTGGCCATCGGCAACACAATCTTGTGGGCCAGGGCGCGTTCGGGCAGCAGGTCGAGCACGGTTTTCAGCGCGCCGGAAAACGAGGCCTTGTACACCGGCGTGGCGATGACCAGGCCGTCGGCATTGGCGATTTGCTGCAACAGATCGATGACTTTGGGGCTGTCGAAGCGGGCGTGCAGCAAGTCTTCGGCCGGGAAGTCCCGTATCTGATAACTCACCACTTCCACGCCTTTGTCTTGCAGCCACTGACGGGTTTTTTCCAGCAAGACCCCGGAGCGCGAACGCTGGCTGGGGCTGCCTCCAAGTGTTACGACCAGCATGCAGGTATTCCTTGGGCAAGTGTCGGCGGTTCGCTGGGTGGCGATGTCGCCAAGATGGAACAGACCCTATCAGCATATTTATATATCTTTAAATCTTATTTTTTCATTTGTTTATTCTATAAATGCATATGAAGATTATTAACCTCAAGACGAAAAAAAAGGCCGTCGAAACGGCCTGAAAACCCCTGCTATGTGATTCGGTTTCAACTCAGGTTCTGTGGCGCATGCACCATCGCCATCGCGGGCAAGCCCGGCATAGCGATTTCAGCTTCAGCGATTGGGCTGTGGGGTGAGGCGCAGGTACGGCTTCACCGCACGGTAGCCCTTCGGAAAGCGCTTCTTGATCTCTTCCTCGTCCTTGAGCGACGGCACGATCACCACTTCATCGCCGTCCTGCCAGTTGGCGGGTGTGGCGACCTTGTGGTTGTCGGTCAGCTGCAGCGAGTCGATGACCCGCAGGATTTCGTGGAAGTTGCGGCCGGTACTGGCCGGGTAAGTGATGGTCAGGCGGATCTTCTTGTTCGGGTCGATCACGAACAAGGAACGCACGGTGAGCGTGTCACTGGCATTCGGGTGGATCAGGTCGTAGAGGTCCGACACCTTGCGATCGGCATCGGCCAGGATCGGGAAGTTGACGACCGTGTTCTGGGTTTCATTGATGTCTTCGATCCACTTGTGGTGCGAGTCCACCGGGTCGACCGACAGGGCAATGGCCTTGACCCCGCGCTGGGCGAATTCGTCCTTGAGCTTGGCGGTAAAGCCCAGCTCCGTGGTGCACACCGGAGTGAAGTCCGCCGGATGGGAAAACAACACGCCCCAGCTATCGCCCAGCCATTCGTGGAAACGAATCTTGCCGGCGCTGGAATCCTGTTCAAAGTCGGGGGCGATGTCGCCCAATCGTAGGCTCATGGTGTGGCTCCTGGTGAGTGCTTATGGAGACCACTGTGCATGGGTTAGGAATTATTTAAAAAGAATAAATATCGATTTATTTAGACGATAAAAGAATATTAAAAATCTATTCATTGGACGTCAGAAAGGCCGAGGATCAACATCCACCACAAGGTTCGAGAAGGCCTTGAGACGCTGTAAAAAGAGGGGTTTCAGGAAGGGCTTGCGGGGGTTGAGCCTGACTTGAAAAGCAAGACACCTTGCCCGGCGTTGCGCCGGGCAAGGTTTACAGTCTTACAACAGCTTCACGCTACTAGAACAGTGGCAGCGAGTAGCTGACGATCAGACGGTTTTCGTCCTGGGAACGGGTGTTCGCCAGGTCGGTACGCCACATTGCGTTTTTCCAGGCAACGCCGAGGTTTTTCAGCGGGCCTTCTGGAATCACGTAGGCAACGGTGATGTCGCGTTCCCACTCGGACTGGCCGGTGGTTTCAGTACGCGCGTTGGTGTTCGCGATGGTGTCGATGTTGCTACCTTTGAGGTACACAACGCCAGCCGTCAGGCCAGGTACGCCAACCTTGGCGAAGTCATAAGCGTAACGTGCTTGCCAGGTGCGCTCGCCGGCACGGGCGAACTTCTGGATCTGCATGTCGGTAGTGATGTAAGCCGACGAGCCGTCACCCTGGTTCAACCATGGGAAGTCGCTGCTGCCATTGCTGACCTGGTAACCGCCACCAAAGGTGTGGCCGGCCACGGAGTACAGGAAAAGGCCGCTGTACAGGTTGTTGTCGACTTTACCCTTACCGGCACGGAAACCGTTGTAGTTACCGCTGGTGTAGTAGGAAGACGTGTTACCGTTCAGGCCGTCGTCAGAACTGTTGAAATAACGCAGGTCAGACTTCAATACGCCCGGGCCGATCGACCAGTTATGGGTCAGACCCAGGAAGTGCTGCTTGTAGAAGTCTTCCAGGTTGCCGTAGTAGTACTGTGCGGTCAGATCTTTGGTGAGTTTGTAGTCACCACCGGCATAGTAGAACTTGTTGACGAACTTGCCGGCGGTGTAGTTCGAGCCACCGTTGGCGCCACCCAGCGACAAACCTTCGTTGTTGCTGGAGTTACGGCCTTTGGCATGCTCGATCTGACCGGCAACCAGGGTCAAATCCTTGATGTCGTTGGTAGTGATCTGGCCACCCTGGAAGGTTTGCGGCAGCATACGACCATCGTTGGTCACGATAACCGGCAGCTTAGGCTGCAACGTACCCAGTTTCAGTTCGGTTTGGGAGATCTTCACCTTACCGGTCACACCGAGGCTGGCGAAATCGTTGACCGCGCGATTGCCGTCGCTTGGGAACACAGTACCGCCGGACGAAGTACCGGTGATGTTACCGCTGGTGCCGCGGCCAGAATCGAGGCGCACGCCGTACAAGCCGATTGCGTCAACGCCGAACTGAACGGTGCCTTGGGTATAGCCCGAAATGAACCGCAGATCGAAGCCTTGGCCCCATTCTTCGTTCCTGGACGGGTCTGCAGCACCATCACGGTTATCCGTGTTGATGTAGAAGTTACGCAGACCCAGTGTGGCCTTACTGTCTTCGATGAAACCGGCAGCGCCTGCTTGCTGAGCGATTGCGCCCAGGGCCACAGCCAACGCCAAGGTGGACTTCTTCATGTACCGCTCCTCTCATTTCTAATTTTTGTATTTCTTTGGTCTCGGGTCTGACGCCCTTGATCCACAGATGCGCGATTAGCGCCAGATAGTGACTACCAAGTCAATCGTAACCTTGTGTGTCTACTACCTTCGTCTAATCGCAGTTGATTTGGTCCCTGCAGGGTAATGAGTTTTTCATACACCCAAAAAGAATTGTTTCATTCTTTTTCATACGATTCAGGAATAAGCCTCAGCAGGCAGCGAGCCGATCAGCATAGATCAGGCGCTCCATAAGCTAATTCCTAAAGGGTATTTACCAGCCTTTTTTTAGATCGATTAGTGTGGCCGTATGGTTGCATACGTCACTCACGATCAAAAAGGCGACGCCATCATGGCCAAACGCACATCCTCCCGTCAATTTGTTACAGTTTTTGTGTCACTAATACTTTCTTTTGGTGTCAAAGCCGCCGATTTGACCATCGGCTATCAAACCGGTATCGACCCCAGCAAGGTTCCCCAGGCTGACGGTCTCTATGAAAAGGCCATCGCCTGGCGCCGCTTCAACAGCGGCCCTGAAGTGGTCACCGCTATCGCTTCCGGCGATGTGCAGATCGGCAATCTCGGTTCCAGCCCTTTGGCAGCAGCGGCTTCACGCAATCTACCGATCGTGGCGTTTATCGTATCGGCGCAGATCAACACTTCTGAAGCCCTGGTGGTACGCAATGGCAGTGGCATCGACAAACCCGCAGACCTGGCGGGTAAAACCATCGCCACCCCGTTTGTCTCGACCTCCCATTACAGCCTGCTCGGGGCGCTGAAGCACTGGGGCCTGGACACGCAAAAAGTCAAAGTGGTGAACCTGCAACCGGCAGAAATTGCTGCCGCGTGGAAACGTGGCGATATCGACGGCGCGTTCGTGTGGTCACCGGCGCTGGGGGAAATCCGCAAGACCGGCAAAACCCTGACAGACGCAGCCCAGGTGGGCCAGTGGGGCGCGCCGACGTTCGAAGTGTGGGTGGCACGCAAGGATTTCGCGCAAAAACATCCTGACGTAGTGGCCAAGTTTGCCAAGGTCACACTGGATTCCTTTGCTGACTATGCGGCCCATAAAAACCGCTGGACCGTCGATTCCGAACCGGTGCAGAAAATCGCCAAATTGACAGGCTCGAATGCCGCCGATATCCCTGAACTGTTGGCCGGCACCACCTTCCCGGATGCCCAGGCGCAGCAAACCGAGGCGCTGCTCAAAGGCGGCACGGCGAAGGCGATCGGGGAGACGGCGAAGTTTTTGAAGGAACAGGGGAAGGTTGAAACGGTGTTGCCGGACTACTCGGCCTTTGTGACCGATAAATTCGTAAGAGACTAAACACAATCCAATGTGGGAGCGGGCTTGCTCGCGAATGCGGTGTACCAGTCACAGGTGTAGTGACTGATAGTGCGCTTTCGCGAGCAAGCCCGCTCCCACATTTAGACCTGCTGCGTTCCCGGATTAGGGTTTATAGCGCCTTCTCGAAAATCTTCGAATTACGCTGATAGTTGTACAGCGAGGCCCGCGCCGACGGCAGGCGATCCACGCTGCTCGGCACAAACCCGCGCTCGCGGAACCAGTGGGCGGTACGCGTGGTGAGGACAAACAAAGTCTTCAAACCCTGGGCCCGCGCGCGGGTCTCGATGCGCTCCAGCAACACATCACCGCGTGCGCCGTGACGGTACTCCGGGTTGACCGCCAGGCATGCCAGCTCACCGGCATCCGAATCGGCGATCTGATACAGCGCCGCACAGGCGATGATCATGCCTTCGCGCTCGACCACGCTGAACTGCTCGATCTCGCGTTCCAACACCTCACGCGAACGCCGCACCAGAATGCCCTGCTCTTCCAGCGGGCTGATCAGGTCAAGCAAGCCACCGACGTCTTCAATCGCCGCTTCGCGCACCAGTTCGAATTGCTCCTGGGCCACCAAGGTGCCGCCGCCGTCGCGGGTGAACAGCTCGGTGAGCAGCGCGCCGTCTTCGGCATAACTGACGATATGGCTGCGCCCTACGCCGCCACGGCAAGCCTCGGCGGCGGCGTCCAGCAATTCAGCCTGATAGTTGTTGCCCAAACGTTGCAGGTGCGCCGGCACTTGTTGCGGGCGCAACTCACGCACCAGGCGACCATGCTCATCGATCAAACCGAGGTCGGCGCCAAACAGCAGCAGCTTGTCGGCGCCCAGGTCGATGGCGGCGCGGGTGGCGACGTCTTCGCAGGCCAGGTTGAAGATCTCGCCGGTGGGCGAATAACCCAATGGCGACAGCAGCACGATGGAGCGCTCGTCCAGCAGGCGATTGATGCCTTTGCGGTCGACCCGGCGCACTTCGCCGGTGTGGTGGTAGTCCACGCCTTCGAGCACGCCGATCGGCCGTGCAGTGACGAGGTTGCCGCTGGCCACGCGCAAGCGCGAGCCCTGCATCGGCGACGAGGCCATGTCCATGGACAGGCGTGCCTCGATAGCAATGCGCAGATGCCCAACCGCGTCGATCACACATTCCAGGGTCGCCGCATCAGTGATGCGCAAGCCTTCGTGGTAAGCCGGGGTAAGGCCGCGTGCTTCAAGGCGGGTTTCGATCTGCGGGCGCGAACCGTGCACCAGCACCAGCCGCACACCCAGGCTGTGGAGCAGCACCAGGTCGTGGACGATATTGCCGAAGTTGGGGTGTTCCACACCATCGCCGGGCAGCATGACCACAAAGGTGCAGTCGCGGTGGGCGTTGATGTAAGGCGAAGCGTGACGAAGCCAATTAACGTATTCGGGCATAAAACCTGGGCCTGTAATAAAAAGCAGCCAAAAAAGGATGAATCGTGAAAGCGCACAGCGGGCTGATGGTTATCGTCGGAACAGGCTTGGCGACACGCTCGCTCTCCTTCTATGTACGAATAGGCAGGGGTTAATTTATGCAGGTTTCAGGCAGTAATGTTCGATCAGTTCCCGCAATAGACGCACTGTAGGCGTCAAGCGTGACATTTCGAGGTACTCGCCCGGCTGGTGGGCGCAGGCGATATCGCCGGGGCCAAGCACCAGGGTTTCACAACCAAGGCGCTGAAGATAAGGCGCTTCGGTGCCGAACGCTACTGCTTGTGCACGATGACCGGTCAATCGTTCCGCCACCCGCACCAGCTCGGCGTCTTCGGCCTGCTCGAACGGCGGTACTTCGGGGAACAGCGGCGCGTAGTCGATCTTGACTTTATGACGCTCGGCCAAGGGTTCGAGCTTCTGGCGGATGGCGGCGCGCAGCACCTGCGGGTCCATGCCCGGCAACGGCCGCAGGTCGAATTCCAGCGAGCATTGGCCGCAGATGCGATTGGGGTTGTCGCCGCCGTGAATGCAACCGAAGTTCATGGTCGGTTGCGGCACGCTGAATTGCGGGTTGCGGTACTCACGCTGCCAGGCCAGGCGCAGGCCGCGCAGTTCGCCGATGGCGTCGTGCATGGCTTCAAGGGCGCTGTGGCCCAGGCTTGGGTCCGACGAATGGCCGCTTTGGCCCAGAATATCAATGCGCTCCATCATCACGCCTTTGTGCAGGCGGATCGGCTTGAGCCCCGTCGGCTCACCAATCACCGCCGCACGGCCCAACGGGCGCCCGGCCTCGGCCAGTGCACGGGCGCCGGACATCGAGCTTTCTTCATCGCAAGTGGCGAGGATCAGCAAAGGTTGCTTGAACGGCTGATCCAGCAAAGGCAGCACGGCTTCGATGGCCAGGGCAAAAAAACCCTTCATGTCGCAACTGCCCAAGCCTACCCAGCGGCCGTCGACTTCCGTCAGCTTGAGCGGATCGGTCTTCCACAGCGCGGCGTCATACGGCACGGTATCGCTATGCCCGGCCAGCACCAGCCCGCCGGGGCCACTGCCGAAACTGGCCAGCAGGTTGAACTTGCCGGGGCTGACTTGCTGGATATCGATGGCAAAACCCAGGTCGCCCAACCAACTGGCGAGCAGGTCGATCACCGGGCGGTTGGTCTGGTCGAGAGACGCTTGGGTGCAACTGACCGACGGCGCGGCAATCAACGCGGCGAATTGCTCTTTCATGGACGGTAACGGCATGCGCAGCCTCTCAACTTCCCGGATGAGCCCCACTATAGAACCATCTGCACGACACAATAAACCGTTGCGGCGCGTTGCCGGGCTCAGTCCTGTACACTGCACGACCTTGGCAGCCACACATTTCCCCGGCTGCGCTCCCGATCCTGGATTTTCCGGCCATGCAGAAAGAAACCGAAATCAAGCTCCGCGTCAGCCGCGAAACCCTCGCCGCGCTGCGTGAGCACCCGCTACTGAAAAAACGCAACAAAAGTGGCTGGGAACGCCGTGAGTTGATGAACCAGTACTTCGACACCCCCGAGCGCGACCTGGCCCAGGCCAAAGTCGCCCTGCGCCTGCGCAAGGACGGTGACGACATCATCCAGACCCTCAAGACCCGTGGCCAAAGCGTCGCCGGCTTGTCGGAACGCAACGAATACAACTGGGACCTGCCCAAAGCCAAGCTCGATGTGAAGAAACTCGACGGCGAGTGCTGGCCCGAGCAATTGGCCGAGCTGGACAAAAAGACCCTCAAGCCGATTTTCACCACCGATTTCGTGCGTGAGCGCGCCGAAATCGCCTGGGGCCGTGGCAAGGCCAAGGTGGTGATCGAAGCCGCCCTGGACCTGGGCCATGTGGTGGTCGGCAAGCAGAAAGAAGAAATCTGCGAGCTGGAACTGGAACTGCGCGAAGGCGAACCGGCTGCCCTGCTGGAACTGGCCGCCGAACTGGCCGCGACCCTGGCACTGATGCCGTGCGACATCAGCAAGGCCGAGCGCGGCTACCGCCTGTACGACGCCAGCAGCTACTCGCTGAGCCTGCCGGCCCCGCAGATCCACGCCGAAATGCCGTTGGACGATGCCTTCGCCGCGATCATGTGGCATCTGCTCGGCAGCAGCCAGCGTCTGGCGGAGCAATACCGTTTCAATGGCCACTGGCGCCTGTTGCAGGACTGGGTCGACAACCTCGGCGAACTGCGCGCGCTGATCGGCAGCCTCGGCCAGGCCGCACCGCGTCAATCCACCAGCGAACTGCGCAGTGCACTGGACGCACTGCTGGAAGACTGGCGTCCACTGGTGCAGGCCGGTGACGACGACGAAGACATCCGCAAAGCCGCACCGGAACAGTTCGCCGAAGAACTCGAAGACGTGCGCTGGGGCCTGTTCTCGCTGAACACCTCGCGCTGGCTGCTGGCCCGCACCTGGACCGCCGACCGCAACGTACGTGGCAACCGCCAGGGCGCCGCGCAGATCACCAACTGGCTGCCACGCCTGCTGGCCGACGACGCCGTCGCCCTGCAACTGCAGCGCTACCAGCAGCAACCGGAAGACCTGGCCGAGCAACTGCCGCGCATCGAACGCATCCAGGCCTGGTTGCACCACGCACGCCAGGTGGTGGACATCCCGGAGCTGGACCGCTTGTACGGCGAGCTGAACAAGTTGGCGCTGCTGGCCAACCAGCCGATCACCGATGAATCGCTGGATGCGCGTATGCACCAGGCAATTGCGGTGTATCAGAACCGCGCCTGGAAGACTTTACTGCGCCTGTAAGATCGCTATCGCCCAGCTCCCACAGGGGAATGCATTCCAATGTGGGAGCCGGGCTTGCCCGCGATGAGGCAGGCCCTGTCAGCGCAAGACTGGCAGGCTGGTGGTGGACTTGATCTCCGACAACGCCACGATCGAGTTCACCTCCTGAATCCCCGGCACCATCGACAGCTTCTCGAAGAAAAACCGCTCATACGCCTCGATGTCCGAGGTGACGATGCGCAGCAGAAAATCCACCGCGCCCATCAGCACATAACACTCCAGCACTTCCGGAAACCCGCGAATCGCCTCGGTGAACTCGGTGAAGTTGGAACGGCCGTGGGCATTGAGTTTGACCTCGGCAAAAATCTGCGTGTTAAGGCCGATCTTCTTGCGGTCCAGCAGCGTGACCTGGCCGCGAATCACCCCTTCCTCCTTGAGCCGCTGGATACGCCGCCAGCACGGCGACTGGGACAGGCCCACCTGTTCGGCGATCTGCGCACTGGACAGCGAAGCATCCTCTTGCAGCAGGGCCAGGATACGGCGGTCATAGGCGTCCAACTCACTTTGCATAAAAATACCTTTGAATGTGCTTATCCTGAATTGATCTATTCAATAAATCGCAGATAGCGCCCATCTTAGATAAGAAATCTCCCATGGCGAATGTAAAAATTTCTCCAGTCGAATTTGGAGAGTCAGCATGCACGCCGTCGAAACCACTCACACCTGCGCACGCGTCGATGCCTGGGCCGTCAACAACGCCCATTGCCAGGCGCATTATCAGATCGTCGCCGAGGCCGAGCCGGACGTGCTGTGCCGGGTGCTCAACTATTTCGCTCTGCAGTTCCTGACCCCGCAACAGGTCAATGTGAGCCGTGAAGACGACCTGTTGAACATTGATATCGTCATGGACGGTTTGAGCTGGCACCGCGCCCAGGTGATCGGTGAAAAGCTTAGAAACCTGATCAGCGTCTGCTCGCTCGAGGTGTGGCGGGCTGACTCTCTGCGGCCTGCAGCGATGACGGCGGCCAGCCTGTAAAAGCCGGCAATACTCCGGGGCAGGTGGATGTTCGGGGGCAGGCTAGCCTGGGTTTACACCCGACGCCTGCCAGGAAATACCCATGCCTACCGCCTTGCACACTCACCGATTGGAACTGCATCAGTTGCTGCCGGCGCTGCTCGAGCAAGGGCTGATAACTGCAGAGATGGCGCATTCACTGTCGACGGCGCCCGCCACCCGGCAACACCCTTTGGTAGGCATTGCAGACCATGGGCTGTGCCTGGAAACCCTGACGCAATGGCTGGCCACGCACGTCGGGCAGCCGTATCTGCGTATCGACCCGCTCAAGATCGACGTGGCCACCGTGGTGCCGCTGATGTCCCATGCCTTTGCGCAGCGCCATGGGATCCTGGCGGTGGCCGTGGATGCGCAGACCGTCACCGTCGCCAGCGCCCAACCCCATGTCCGCGACTGGGAAGCCGGGTTGGCGCAGGTGCTCAAGCGCTCGATCAAGCGCGTGGTCGCCAACCCCACGGCTATTGAACGCTGCATCGGCGAGTTCTACCGGTTGGCCAAATCCGTCAGCGGCGCCGATCAAAAAGCGACGGTGGCCGGCAACGTCGAACTGCTCAACCTCGGCGCCAGCGATCAGGAGCCGGATGCCAATGACGCGCATATCGTCACTATCGTCGACTGGCTGTTGCAGTACGCCTTCGAGCAGCGGGCCAGTGATATCCATGTCGAACCCTGCCGCGACCAAGGCCGCGTGCGTTTTCGCATCGACGGGCTGCTGCACGATGTGTATCAGTTTCCGCCTCAGGTCACGATGGCGGTGGTCAGCCGCCTCAAGAGCCTGGGCCGGATGAATGTGGCGGAAAAACGCAAACCCCAGGACGGCCGGGTCAAGACCAAAAGCCCGGCGGGCATTGAGGTGGAACTTCGCCTTTCGACCTTGCCCACGGCGTTTGGTGAAAAACTGGTGATGCGGATTTTCGACCCACAGGTGCTGCTCAAGGATTTCGATCAGTTGGGTTTATCACACGACGACCAACAGCGCTGGCACGCCATGACCGGTCAGGCCAACGGCATCATCCTGGTCACCGGGCCAACCGGCTCCGGCAAGACCAGCACCCTCTACGCCACGCTCAAGCAACTGGCAACCCGCGAGGTCAACCTGTGCACAGTGGAGGATCCGATCGAAATGATTGAACCTGCCTTCAACCAGATGCAAGTGCAGCACAACATCGACCTGACCTTCGCCAGCGGCGTCCGCGCCCTGCTGCGCCAGGACCCGGACATCATCATGATCGGTGAGATCCGTGACCGGGAAACCGCAGAAATGGCGATCCAGGCCGCATTGACCGGGCACCTCGTACTGTCGACCCTGCACACCAATGATGCACCCAGCGCCATCAGCCGGTTGCAGGAGCTGGGCATTGCTCATTATTTGATCAAAGCTACCCTTATAGGGGTGATGGCGCAGCGTCTGGTGCGGCTTTTATGCCCGCATTGCAAACGTGTGGTGGGCGCGCCGGGCACCGCCCATGAAGCTGTCGGCTGCGCAGAATGCCGTGACAGTGGTTATCGAGGCCGCGCCGGGCTCTACGAAATCATGCCGATGAACGAGGCGCTCAAGGCGCTGATCACTCCAGGTGCCGACGTGCAGGCTCTGCGCCGGGCCTCAGTGGAGCAAGGCATGCGCAGCCTGCGCATGGCCGGTGTCGACAAAGTGAACGCCGGGCTGACCACCCTGGCAGAGGTATTACGGGTAACGCCCGTAGATCTTGGGGATTCAGAAACAAATGATTTGATTGTTGGCCCGTGAAACCGTCCTTATCCGTGACCGGGCCGTTACAATCGGCCATACGTCGCATCACTGACACCATCAGATAGGGAATCGCTATGCAGATCGGAACCGTACTGCTTCTTTTCGTGGGTTTGGCCATTGCCATCCTGTTCATGGGTTTTAAAGTGGTGCCCCAAGGCTACCAGTGGACTGTCGAGCGTTTCGGCCGCTACACCAACACCCTCAAGCCTGGCCTGAACATCATTATTCCGATCATGGACCGCATCGGTCGCAAGATGAACGTGATGGAAAGCGTGCTGGATATTCCACCGCAGGAAGTGATCACCGCCGACAACGCCACCGTGCAAATCGACGCCGTGTGCTTCTTCCAGGTGGTCAACACCGCCCAGGCCGCCTACGAGGTCAACAACCTCGAGCACGCCATCCGCAACCTGCTGCAAACCAACATCCGCACGGTGCTTGGCTCCATGGAGCTGGACGCCATGCTGAGCCAGCGTGACGGCATCAACGAAAAACTGCTGCGCACCGTGGATGAAGCCACAGCGCCGTGGGGCATCAAGATCACCCGCATCGAGATCAAAGACATCAGCCCGCCTGCCGACCTGATGGCCGCCATGTCCGGCCAGATGAAAGCCGAGCGGATCAAACGCGCGCAAATCCTGGAAGCCGAAGGCCTGCGGGCATCGGCGATCCTGACGGCCGAAGGTAAAAAGCAGGCGCAGATCCTTGAGGCCGAGGGCAGTCGCCAGGCGGCTTTCCTGGAATCCGAAGCCCGTGAGCGTCAGGCCGAGGCCGAAGCCCGTGCCACACAAGTGGTCTCCGAGGCCATCGCGTCGGGCAACGTGCAGGCGGTTAACTACTTCGTCGCGCAAAAATACATCGATGCCTTGGGCAAGCTGGCATCGGCCAACAACAGCAAAGTCATCCTGATGCCGCTGGAAGCCAGCCAGGTGATTGGCGCCGTCGGTGGCATCGGCGAAATCGTCAAGGCAACTTTCGACAACAAGAAAGGCTGAGGCAACTGCCATGTGGGATTTCCTGCAGCATCTGTCGTTCTGGGATTGGCTGGCACTGGGCACGGTACTGTTGATTCTTGAAGTATTCGGCGCCGGCGGTTACCTGCTGTGGATGGGCATCGCCGCTGCCGCTGTAGGCGTGATCAAGTTCCTGGTGCCGCCGCTCGGGCTGGAATGGCAACTGCTGTTGTTCGCCGTGCTGTCGATTTTGACCGCCGTCTATTGGTGGAAACGCCAGCGCAGCAGTGCCAAGGTCAGTGACCAGCCGGGGCTGAACATGCGTGGCTCGGAGCTGATCGGCCGTACGTTTATGGTGCATCAGGCCATTGTCGATGGCCGAGGCAAGATAAAAGTCGGTGATGGCGTGTGGATGGCCAACGGCCCGGACAGCCCTGTAGGGGCTCAAGTACGCGTCATTGGTCAGGACGGAGTGGTTTTACAGGTCGAAACGGTTTAGTCCGATAGGGAACTCAGCGGGGCCAACTATAATCAAACCGTTCAGATAACCCAGTCGGAGTCACCCATCATGCGTCTCAAATATGCTGTCGCAACCCTCGCTGTGCTTTCCCTTCCAGTCGGTTCAGCCATGGCCGACAGCTTCTGGCGTAATGTCATCTCATCGGGCGCTACTACCGGCTCGACGTACCTGACCTTCAAGGACCACAAGCTGGTGGTCGCCGCCCAGGACGACGCAGGCAGCTTTGTTGCCAGCGATGGCGGCATCCGCGGTCCATACCTGGAAGCCGCCATGCAGAAGGTCCGCGCTGACAACCCAGGCCTCAAGGCCACGGATATGGAGTTGGCCAACGCTATCCTCGCCAAAAATGCTGTGACCGAGTAAAACGCCTATAAAAAATGCCGCTCTTTGGGAGCGGCATTTTTTTGCTCGTAACATGACGATTCATTCACCCGTGACAGGCTATATTCAGTCGAACCGTGCAACCATGCGGTACTGATACGTTTATTACTCATCGCCTATCTGAAACGGATGCCTTCGTCGTTATGAGCCAACAGCCCTTTCTGCCGTTTTCCAAACCTACCATTGATGAAGCCACCATCTCGGCGGTCGGCGATGTACTGCGCTCGGGCTGGATCACCAGTGGGCCAAAAGTGCAGGCGTTCGAAGCACAGTTGTCGGAATACTTTGGCGGCCGCCCGGTGCGGACGTTCAATTCCGGCACCTGCACCATGGAAATTGCCCTGCGCATCGCCGGGATTGGCCCAGGGGATGAAGTCATCACCACGCCGATCTCCTGGGTCGCCACTGCCAACGTGATTCTGGAAGTCGGCGCCACGCCGGTATTTGCCGATATCGACCCGGTTACCCGCAATATCGACCTGGCCCAAGTGGAAGCTGCAATCACCCCACGTACCAAGGCGATCATTCCTGTGTACCTGGCGGGCCTGCCCCTGGATATGCCGATGCTGTATGCACTGGCCAACAAGTACAACCTGCGTATCGTCGAAGACGCCGCCCAGGCACTGGGTTCCAGCTGGGATGGCGAACGCATTGGCGCAACCGGCGACTTCGTATCCTTCAGTTTTCAGGCCAACAAGAACATCACCTCTTCCGAGGGCGGTTGCCTGGTATTGAACAACGCCGAAGAAGCCCGCCTGGCCGAGAAATATCGCCTGCAGGGCGTTACCCGCACCGGTTTCGACGGCCTGGACGTGGATGTGTTGGGCGGCAAGTTCAACATGACCGACATCGCTGCAGCCATCGGCCTGGGTCAGTTCGCTCATATCGAGAAGATCACTGCCCATCGCCAGAACCTGGCGCGCCACTACTTCAAATGCTTCGGCAGTGATTTCGAAGCGCAGTACGGCGCACAACTGCCGCCGGCAGACTTCGAAAACAGCAACTGGCACCTGTTCCAACTGGTATTGCCGGAGCGTCAGGATGGCAAGCCGGCACGCGCCACCTTCATGGAACAGATGCAGGCGCATGGCGTCGGTATTGGCTATCACTACCCGCCGATCCACCTGCTGAGCCTGTACCGGGCACAGGGTTTCAAGGAAGGCATGTTCCCGGTGTCGGAACGTGTTGGGCGTTTGATCGTGTCGTTGCCGATGTTCACGGCGATGACAGAGGCGGACGTGGAGCGGTCTGTTGCGGCGGTTAAAGCAGTGTTGAAAGCGGGTTAAACAAAAAGCGTTGGCTTGCAACAATCAACTGTGGGAGCAGGCAAGCCAGCTCCCACATTGATTTGCGCCGTGGCAAGGCTCAGGTTTTACTCGCCGATGGCAGCTTTGTAACCCGCAGCATCCAGCAGTTTTTCCAGGTCGGCCGGGTTGCTTGGCTTGAGCTTGAAGATCCAGGCGCCGTAAGGGTCGGTGTTCAACAACTCAGGCTCGCCGCTCAGGGCGTCGTTCACCGCAATCACTTCGCCAGCAATCGGCGAGTAGATATCCGAGGCGGCTTTCACCGATTCCACTACACCCGCCTGATCTTCGGCAGCAAATACGTTGCCCACTTCCGTCAGCTCAACAAACACCACATCACCCAACGCTTCCTGTGCATGGTCGGAAATCCCGACGGTCACAGTGCCGTCGGCTTCCAGACGGGCCCATTCGTGACTTTCGGCAAAACGCAGGTCAGCTGGGATATCGCTCATAATCTGTGTCCTCAAGAAGAAATGTCAGCGGCCTTCGGCCTGCCGGAAATGTTAGATCAAGGTTTTGCCATGGCGTACGAAGGTCGGTTTGACCACTCGAACCGGGTACCACTTGCCGCGGATTTCCACTTCGGCCCGATCGGCGGTGGCCGTCGGTACGCGCGCCAGGGCAATGGATTTGCTCAGCGTAGGAGAGAAACTACCACTGGTGATCTCCCCTTCGCCAACATTGGCGATACGAACCACTTGGTGAGCGCGCAAAACCCCACGCTCCTCCAGTACCAGCCCGACCAATTTGTACTGCACACCCGCCGCCAGCTCTGCTTGCAGCGCGCTGCGGCCAATGAAGTTGCGACCGGCAGGTTCCCAGGCAATGCTCCAGGCCATGTTCGCCGCCAAGGGCGAAACCTGCTGGTGGATATCCTGGCCATACAGGTTCATGCCGGCTTCCAGGCGCAGGGTATCGCGAGCGCCAAGGCCAATGGGTGAAATACCCGCGCCCACCAGATCGTTGAAAAAACCCGGTGCCTGATCGGCAGGCAGGACAATCTCCAGGCCGTCTTCACCGGTATAGCCGGTACGGGCGATAAACCAGTCGCCGTCAGCGTGGCCTTCAAAGGGTTTGAGCTGATGAATCAGGGTGCCGCGCGACTGGGTGACCAGCTCGGCGATTTTCTGCCGGGCGTGGGGCCCCTGAATGGCGAGCATGGCCAACTCGGACCGCTCCTGCAGTTGCACCGAATAGTTGCCCAGTTGCGCCTGCATCCAGGCCATGTCCTGGTCGCGGGTGGCTGCGTTGACCACCAGCCGGTAACCGGCTTCGGTGCGGTAGACGATCATGTCGTCCACCACGCCGCCCTGCTCGTTGAGCATGGCGCTGTAGAGCGCACGGCCGCAGCCATGCAAACGGTCGACATCATTGGCCAGCAGGTGCTGGAGCCATTCCTTGGCCTGAGGGCCGGTGACATCGATCACGGTCATATGGGATACATCGAACACCCCGCAGTCGCGTCGCACCTGATGGTGTTCTTCAACTTGCGAGCCGTAGTGCAGAGGCATATCCCAACCGCCAAAATCGACCATTTTCGCGCCGAGGGCGAGATGCAGGTCATACAGAGGCGTACGCTGTCCCATGGGTTTCTCCTTCCGGGCTTGGCGAAGGTGCGCGGAGCTGCTGTTTGCACTGAACGCCTTGAATTACAAGGCCTGCAGCCACGCCCAGCGACTCGCTCCGAAAGACGAAGCGCACCGAATGCCGCGCATTGTAGCCGCAAGCCGTAGGACTGGCACCTAACCGATTTGCCGCGCAGAGCGTCGGATCAAGCCGATGACCGGCAGCAGCCCCACCAGCACAAGGGTCAGCGCCGGCAACGAGGCTCGCGCCCATTCTCCTTCACTGGTCATTTCAAAGATGCGAACTGCCAGGGTGTCCCAGCCAAATGGGCGCATCAGCAAGGTTGCGGGCATTTCCTTGAGCACATCGACGAACACCAGCAACGCCGCGCTCAACGTGCCCGGCAGCAATAACGGCAGATACACTTTGCAAAACAGTCGTGGCCCGCTCACTCCGAGACTGCGTGCCGCTTCGGGCAACGACGGGCGGATTCGCGCCAGGCTGTTTTCCAACGGCCCGTAAGCCACCGCCAGAAAGCGCACCAGATACGCCAGCACCAGTGCCGACAGGCTGCCAAGCAGCAAGGGCTTACCCGCGCCGCCGAGCCAGCCCGACAGCGGCACCACCAGCTCTCGGTCCAGGTAGCTGAACGCCAACATGATCGACACTGCCAGCACCGAGCCCGGCAGCGCATAGCCGACATTAGCCAGGCTGATACCGGAGCGAATCGCCCGGGTCGGCGCCAGCCGGTTGGCAAAGGCCAGTATCAGCGCCACACTGACCGTGATCAGCGCGGCAATACCGCCCAGGTAAAGGGTGTGGACGATCAGGCCGGTGTAGCGCTCATCCAGGTCAAAGCGGCCACGCTGCCAAAACCAGGCGACCAGTTGCAGCAAGGGGATGACAAAGGCGCAGGCGAACACCACACCGCACCACGTGCTGGCCGCTGCCGCCTTGAACCCACGCAGGTGATACAGCGCCTGGCCCCGTGGCCGCTCATTGCTCGGGCGGCTGGCACCACGGGCACGCCGTTCGCCGTACAGCACCAGCATCACCACCAGCAGCAACAGGCTGGCGAGTTGGGCGGCGCTGGACAGGCTGAAAAAGCCATACCAGGTTTTGTAGATGGCGGTGGTGAAGGTGTCGAAGTTGAACACCGAAACCGCGCCGAAATCCGCCAGGGTTTCCATCAGGGCCAGGGCCACGCCAGCTCCAATCGCCGGCCGCGCCATGGGCAGCGCGACGCGCCAGAACGCCTGCCAGGGCGATTGCCCCAGCACCCGCGCCGCTTCCATCAGGCCTTTGCCCTGGGCCAGAAACGCGGTGCGTGCCAGCAGGTAGACGTAGGGGTAGAACACCAGCACCAACACGATAATCACGCCACTGGTGGAGCGCACGCGCGGCAGCCGCAGGCCGGTACCGAACCATTCACGCAGCAGGCTTTGCACCGGGCCGGCGAAATCCAGCAGGCCGACAAACACAAAGGCCAGTACGTAGGCGGGAATGGCAAAAGGCAGCATCAAGGCCCAATCAAGCCAGCGCCGCCCGGGAAACTCGCAGAGGCTGGTCAGCCAGGCCAGGCTTACGCCCAGCAGCGTCACCCCCACTCCCACGCCCAGCACCAGGGTGAGGGTATTGCCCAGCAGGCGTGGCATCTGGGTGTCCCACAGGTGCGACCAGATTTGCGCGTCGATACTTTGCCAGGACAGCAACAGCACGCTCAGCGGCAGCAGCACCAGGGCGGCGACACTGAAGACCGGCAGGTACCAGCGGCGTTGGGCGGGGTGGGCCAAGGAAAGGACTCTCAGAGTGTCGGTTGTCTTGAACGCGCCACCAACCAATGTGGGAGCGGGCTTGCTCGCGAAGGCGGCGTATCAGTCACATGTGTATCGACTGACGGGACGCTTTCGCGAGCAAGCCCGCTCCCACATTTAGTTCGGCGCTTGCCTGCAAATTGTAGTCAGTTCCAGCCGGCGCGATCCATCAGGCGGATAGCCTCAGCCTGGCGCTTGCCTGCCACTTCCACCGGCAAGGTATCGGCCACGAACTTGCCCCAGGTCGCCACTTCCGCCGATGGCGGCACCGCCGGGTTGGCCGGGAATTCCTGGTTCACGTCGGCGAAGATCTGCTGCGCTTCAGGCGTGGTCATCCACTCCACCAATGCCTTGGCCGCTTCCGGGTGCGGTGCGTGCCGGGTCAGGCCAATGCCCGACAGGTTCACGTGCACGCCACGGTCGCCCTGGTTCGGCCAGAACAGTTTTACCGCCAGGTCCGGCTTCTGCTTGTGCAGGCGACCGTAGTAGTAGGTGTTGACGATGCCCACGTCGCATTGTCCGGCGTTGATCGCCTCCAGCACGGCGATGTCGTCGGAGAACACATCGGTGGACAGGTTGTTGACCCAGCCTTTGACGATTTCTTCGGTCTTGGCCGCGCCATGGGTTTCGATCAGGGTGGCGGTCAGTGACTGGTTGTAGACCTTTTTCGCCGTGCGCAGGCACAGGCGGCCTTCCCATTGTTTGTCGGCCAGGGCTTCGTAAGTGGTCAGGTCACCCGGCTTAACACGGGCAGTGGAATAGGCGATGGTCCGCGCACGCAGGCTCAAGCCGGTCCAGGCGTGGTTCGAGGAGCGATATTGCAGCGGAATATTTTTGTCGATCACCGCCGAGGTGAATGGCTGCAGGATGCCCATTTGCTCAGCCTGCCAAAGGTTGCCGGCGTCGACGGTGAGCAACAGGTCGGCGGTGGCGTTCTCCCCTTCGGCCTTGATGCGCTGCATCAGCGGGGCTTCCTTGTCGGTGATGAACTTCACCTGCACGCCGGTCTTTTTGGTGTAGGCATCGAACACCGGCTTGATCAGTTCGTCGATGCGCGAGGAGTAGACCACGACTTCGTCGGCTGCCTGCACGGTGGTGCTGCCGATAAGGGTGAGTGCCAGGGCAGTCAGGAGGCGCTTGGGTGCCAACATGGGTGCGGTCTCTCATTTGCAAAAAGAGGGCAAATGATAAGGACTCACATTTGGTAGCGCTTGGTGGAGGAGTTACGAGATGTTGCACAGCGCTTTCCCTTGTGGGAGCGAGCTTGCTCGCGAAGGCGTCGTGTCAGTCGATACATGTGTAACTGATACACCGCTTTCGCGAGCAAGCCCGCTCCCACAGGGAGACGCATTGCAATTCAGGGTTTGGCCAGTTCCGGGAGGTCGCCGGTGAGGCCCAAGGCCTGGCGGACGAAGACGGCTTTGGCTTCGGGCATCTGGTCGACGATTTTCAGCCCGGCGTTGCGCAGCCAGCGCAGCGGCAGCTGGTCGGCCTGGAATAGGCGTTCAAAGCCTTCCATGGCCGCCATCAGCGCCAGGTTGTGCGGCATGCGCCGACGTTCGTAGCGGCTCAACACCTTCACATCGGCCAGACGCTCACCGCGTTCGGTTGCCGCCAGCAGCACTTCAGCCAGCACGGCGGCATCGAGGAACCCCAGGTTCACGCCTTGCCCCGCCAATGGGTGGATCACGTGGGCGGCGTCGCCGATCAGCGCCAGGCCTTCGGCCACATAGCGTTTGGCGTGGCGTTGGCGCAATGGCACGCAAACGCGCGGGTCGGCACTGATCACCGAGCCAAGCCGCCCTTCAAAGGCGCGCTCCAGCTCTCGGCAGAAATTCTCATCATCCAGCGCCATCAGGCGCTCGGATTCGGCCGGGGTGGTCGACCAGACGATCGAGCACCAGTCTTCCTGGCCATCGCGCACCAGTGGTAGAAACGCCAGCGGGCCAGTGTCGGTAAACCGCTGCCATGCCGTGCGCCGATGGGCTTGGCTGCTGCGCACGCTGGTGACGATGGCGTTATGCAGGTAATCCCACTCACGGGTCGCTGTGCCGGTAAGGCGGCGCACGGCGGAGTTGGCGCCATCGGCGGCGACCACCAGCGGCGCACGCAGTTTACGGCCGTCAGCCAGGGTCAACAGCCAGTCATCGCCGGAGCGGCGCATTTGTTCCAGGCGGGCATTGGCCAGCAGGCCCAGGTCGCAGTCATGCAGGCGGTCGAGCAGCGCGTCCTGAATCACGCGGTTCTCGACGATATGTCCGAGCACTTCGGCGTGCACACTGGCCGCCGAGAAGTGGATCTGCCCGGTGCCGCTGCCGTCCCACACTTGCATCTCGCCATAGGGGCTGGCGCGCCGCGATACAATGCCGTCCCACACGCCGAGGCGCTCAAGGATGCGCTGGCTGGCGGCCGACAAGGCGCTCACCCGTGGCTCGAAGGCAGCCGTAGGGTCAAATGGCTTGACGCTCAGCGGGCTGCCGTCGAGCAGCAGCACCTGCAGGCCACTGCCCTGCAACGCCAGCGCCAGGGCGCTTCCGACCATTCCGGCCCCGACAATCAGCACATCTGCGCGCATGTCCATGCTTTAAGCCTGCTTTGCTGGCGGCTTGCGCCGCACGTAAAGGGTTTTGTCGACCCGCGCCACCAGGGTGCCGGAGCCGTCATGAATCTCGACCTTGAGGTGGGGCAGGTACTTCTCGCCACCTTGGGTTTGCCGGCGAATCTCGTCCAGCAAGGCGTCGTCGATGGAAAATTCGGCGTACACCGGGCCTTTGCCTGGCGACACGAAGTCGATGCTCGCAGCCTTGTCCCACACGATGTAGTCGCGACCCAGGTTTTCCATCAACAGCAACATGTAGAACGGGTCGACCATCGAATACAGGCTGCCGCCGAATTGCGTGCCGACATAGTTGCGGTTGTACCAGCCCAGGCCCATGCGCACTTTGACATGACGAAAGTCAGCGCTCATGTGCTGCACGCTTATCCCCGCCCCGAGATAGGGCGGATAAAGGGTCATGACCCAACGCAACAGCCGCGCTTTACCCAAACGTTGAATCAACCACTTACGCATCGGGGCGCGTTCCCAGGCCCATGGCCTGACGAGCAAACCAGCGTTTGGCCGGCGGTAAAAGGTCCAGGCCGAGCAGGCCCATGTTGCGGCCCAAAGCCACTAACGGCTGGGCACTGCCAAACAGGCGCGTAACTTGATTGGAGAAACCCACCGTGAGTTTCTGGTCCAGATGCTGGCTTTCGCGGTAACGCTGCAAGGTCGCCAAGTCACCCGGCACCGCCGGCCCGGCCAGCAAGGCTTCGGCCAAGGCATTGGCATCGCGCAGGGACAGGTTGAACCCCTGTCCGGCAATCGGGTGCAGGCTGTGGGCGGCATTGCCGAGGATCGCCAGGTGCGAGCGCACTTGTTCTTCGGCTTCCACCAGCGTCAGCGGGTACAGGTGCCGCGCGCCGACTTGCTTGAGGGTGCCCAGGCGGTAGCCGAACACGCCCTGCAGTTCGCTCAAGAAACTGCGCTCATCGAGGCTGGCCAAACGCTGGGCGTCCATGCCGATGCGCGTCCACACCAGCGCGCAGCGGTTGTCCGGCAACGGCAGCAGGGCCATCGGGCCTTCATCGGTAAAACGCTCGAAGGCCTCGCCGTTGTGGGCTTCGCTTGGGGTGATGTTGGCGATCAGCGCGCTCTGGTTGTACGGGCGGGTTTTCACGCCAATACCTAACTGCTCGCGCAAACCGGAGCGGCCGCCATCGGCCAATACCGCCAGGTCGCAGTCCAGCACGGTTTCATCGTTGAGGGTCAGGCGATAGCCGTCGGGCAGCGGCTCCATACGCGTGACTTCCGCCGGGCAGCGCCAGCTCACCACCTCTTTGTCCAGGCCTTGCCAGAGGCACTGGCCGAGCCAGGCGTTTTCCACCACGTAGCCGAGGGCCGGCACGCCTTCTTCCATGGCGGACAAGCGCGCAGTGGAGAACCGCCCTCGGTCCGACACATGAATCTGTTTGATCGGCTCGGCGCGGCGCGAGATGTCCTGCCACACACCCAGGCGCTGATAGATCTGCCGCGCTCCATAGGAGAGCGCCGAAGAACGCGCATCGTAGCTCGGCTGGTAAGTGTCACCCGGCGCGAACGGTTCGATCAGCACGATCTTCCAACCCCGCGCCTTGGCACCGGCCTGCAAGGCCAACGCCAGGCTGGCGCCCACCAGGCCGCCGCCGATAATCGCCAGGTTGACCCGGCTCATCGGGCAGCCGCCATCAGCGCTTCGATCTCGGCGACGGTTTTGGGGACGCCGCCGGTCAGAATCTCACAGCCTTGCTTGGTCACTATCACGTCGTCCTCGATGCGTACGCCAATGCCACGCCATTTCTTTGCCACATTCTGGTTGTCCGGCGAAATATAAATCCCCGGCTCCACGGTCAACGCCATGCCGACTTCCAGCACACGCCATTCACCGCCCACCTTGTATTCGCCCACATCGTGCACATCCATGCCCAGCCAGTGGCCGGCGCGGTGCATATAAAAGGCACGGTAGGCTTCACTGGCGATCAGCTCGTCGACGTCACCTTGCAACAACCCCAGCCTCACCAGCCCGGCGGTGATGACCTGCACGGTCGCCTCGTGGGCCTGGTTCCAATGTTTGTTCGGCGCAATCTGGGCAAAGGCGGCTTCCTGGGAGGCCAGCACAATCTCGTAGATCGCCTTTTGTTCGGGCGAAAACTTGCCGCTGACCGGCCACGTGCGCGTGATATCGCTGGCGTAGCAGTCGATCTCACAACCGGCGTCGATCAGCACCAGGTCGCCGTCCTTGAGCAGCGCGTCATTCTGCTGGTAGTGCAGGATGCAGCTGTTGCGCCCGGCGGCGACGATGGAGCCGTAGGCCGGCATCTTCGCACCGCCCTTGCGGAACTCGTAATCCAGCTCGGCTTCGAGGCTGAATTCATACAGCCCGGCGCGGCTGGCCTGCATCGCCTTGACGTGGGCCGCGCAGGAAATCCGCGCGGCCTCGCGCATCACCTTCACTTCCGCCGCCGATTTATACAGGCGCATGTCGTGAAGCAGATGATCCAGGGCAACAAATTCGTTCGGTGGCTGGGCGCCCAAGTGCGCTTTGGAACGGATCACGTTGATCCATTCCATCACATGCCGGTCGAATTCGGCGTTGCTGCCCATGGCCGAATACACCCGGTCGCGGCCTTCGATCAGGCCGGGCAGGATGTCGTCGATATCGGTGATGGGGAACGCGTCGTCAGCGCCAAAGTCGCGAATGGCGCCTTCAGTACCGGCGCGCAGGCCGTCCCACAATTCGCGTTCGGCGTTGCGCTCGCGGCAGAACAACACGTACTCGCCATGCTGGCGACCGGGCATCAGCACGATCACCGCTTCGGGTTCAGGGAAGCCGCTCAGGTACTGGAAGTCGCTGTCCTGGCGGTAGACGTGCTCGACATCACGGTTGCGGATGGCCACGGCGGCGGCCGGCAGGATCGCGATGCTGTTGGGTTCCATCTGCGCCATGAGCGCCTTGCGGCGACGGGTGTATTCCGCTTTCGGGATATGAATCATGGGCAGATGGACTTCCTTGCTTAGTGCAGCGACGGCTTGGGTGCGGCTGGCTCAGCGGATTTTTTGGTCTCGGTGAACAGCAGCAGCGGCGCGACACGCAGGTATTCCATCACTTCCATATAGTCGCCTTCGCCGTCCTCGGATTCTTCCAGGGCGTCTTGCACCTGGGAGATGGCCGCCAGGTCTTGCAACACTTCCTTGGCGTCGGTGCTCAGCTCCAGCCCGCCGGCGTTTACGCCGAAGCCGTGCAGGAAGCCCTGGCACCATTGGCCCAGTGCGGCGGCGCGTTCGGTGAGCGGCGCATCGTCGGTCGGCAGCAGCAGGACCACGGTGACGTCATCACCGGTCAGCTCGCCCTTGACCATCTCTTGCAGGCCGATCAGCGCGTTTCGCACGTTCTCGGTGGGTTCGGTTTCCAGCAGCTCGGCCACATCGGCCAGCCAGTTGTCGGCATCGAAGCCAACACCCGTGCAGCTGCGGCCCAACAGCACGCCGTGCAGTTCGGCAGGCGAGCAAGGATGACCGCTGGAGCTCAGCAGTTTGGAAAAAGCGTCGTACGGGGAGTTCTGAATAGGCATGGTGAGCTAGGCGCCAGACGGCGCAATGTCTAGAATGAAGCGCTGTATCCTAGCACCGGCAGACGTACCAAGACTATCGAGGGCGTCAGATCGTTTATCCTGAAGTTGCCATTCATCAGACAAATCCAGTGGAACCCAATGGAAGACACCGACCTGCAAGCGCTGATGGCCAGACTCGAACTGCTAATTGATCGGGTCGAGCAACTTAAGAGTCAAAACGGACTCCTATTAGCTCAGGAAAAGACCTGGCGCGAGGAACGCGCTCACCTCATTGAAAAAAACGAAATCGCCCGGCGTAAGGTCGAATCGATGATTTCGCGCCTGAAGGCCCTGGAGCAAGACTCATGAGTTCAAGCAATAGCGTTACCGTGCAGATCCTCGACAAAGAATATTCGATCATCTGCCCGCAGGAAGAACGCAGCAATCTGGTGAGTGCTGCCCGCTACCTGGATGGCAAGATGCGTGAAATCCGCAGCAGCGGCAAAGTCATCGGCGCCGACCGTATCGCCGTGATGGCCGCGCTGAACATCACCCACGACCTGCTGCATAAGCAGGAACGGCCTGACGTGCAGGCCAGCGGCTCGACACGTGAGCAGGTGCGCGACCTGCTCGAACGCGTGGATCTGGCACTTTCTACCGATCCAGAGCCACCCAAGGGCTGAATGACGCGTCTGTTTAAGGTATACTCGCCTCACTCCCTGGCGTGTTTGCCAGTCGGCGATGTCCCTGAGCCGATTCGCACTACCCTGGAAGTTGCACGTTGGGCTGGTGTGCATGTCCGCTAGACGGAAAGCCTTAAAGCCTACTGCATCTTCCACCTTGAACTTTCGGGTTCAAGGGCTAAGTCGACAGCGGCTCTGTCGGGGAGCCTGAATTCCAAAACTCAATGCCAGTCTCAGGACTGGCATTGTTTTATGAGCCGAACAACCATGACCGAACCTGCGCCGCTTTCCCGTCCGCAACTTCGACGCATGTTGCGCAAAGCCCGCCGCGCCCTTACGCCGAGCGAGCAGCGCAAGGCTGCCCACGGCCTGTATCGGCAACTGGCACAGCACCCGCTGTTTCGCCGGGCCAAACATATCTCTTTATATCTACCCACGGACGGTGAAATCGATCCGCGCCTGCTGCTGCGCGCTGCCCAGCGCCGGGGCAAGGCCACTTATCTGCCAGTACTCAGTGCCTGGCCGCGCACCAAGATGGTGTTTCAGCGCGTGCGGCCTGGGGATAAGTTATTGCCCAACCGCTTTCGCATCCTTGAGCCGCACGTCAATGCCAACCGCCAGCGCAACGTCTGGGCGCTGGACCTGGTGCTGTTGCCGCTGGTGGGCTTCGATGATGTGGGTGGACGCCTGGGCATGGGCGGTGGGTTTTATGACCGCAGCCTGGCCTACCTGGCTCGGCGCAAAAACTGGCGCAAACCCACGTTGCTGGGCCTGGCCCATGAATGCCAGAAGGTCGACCGTTTGGCGCAGGCGAGCTGGGATGTGCCATTGGCTGGCACGGTCACCGATAAGAAATGGTATGTCGCAGAAACGTCGCTGGAACCAGCGACGCCTTAAAAAGAAGTGTTAACGCTTGAACGGTTGTGGCTGCTGCTGAGCCAGTTCAACCGGTGCATCGGTCTTGTTCGACCACAAGCTCTGGGCATACCCGGTGGTCACGACGCCCAGACCAAACAAAATAACCAAAATCCATAGTAAATCCGGTTTACGTTGCATCGATTGCCCCCCTTCAGGCACCTCGTACACGATGACAACAACGTTCCAAAGTAGTCCGTTGCAGCTGCGCCAAGCTTAAAAGCGGGCATTCTGCGGTAACGTGACCCAACACGCAAACCTTGACGCCAACCGACTGTCGGTTTGTCATGGAATTGCCTGACAACTTACCCAATGCCTTTTTCAGGAGCCCAAAAATGGCCTACTGGCTGATGAAATCCGAGCCCGATGAACTCTCCATCAAAGGCCTGGAAAAGCTCGGTGAAACGCGCTGGGACGGCGTGCGCAACTATCAGGCACGCAACTTTTTGCGAGCCATGGCCGTTGGCGATGAGTTTTTCTTCTACCACTCCAGCTGCCCTGAGCCGGGCATTGCCGGTATCGGCAAAATTGTCGAGGCAGCCTACCCGGACCCGACCGCGCTGGAGCCCGAAAGCCACTACTTCGATGCCAAAGCCACGCCGGAGAAAAACCCGTGGACGGCACTCAACGTGGCCCACGTCGAGACTTTCCCAAAGGTGCTGGGCCTTGGCTACCTGAAACAACAAACCGCCCTCGCCGAATTGCCGCTGGTGCAAAAAGGCAGTCGATTGTCGGTGATGCCGGTAACGGCCGAACAATGGGCGGCGGTGCTCGCCCTGCGCTGAAAAGGCAGAACCCTGCGGTCACACCTGTGATGCAAGCATCTTCACGCCAAGCGGGTTAGGCTTGCGCTTCATTTGACCGGTATCAAGAGCCTTCGGGCGGTATCGGTCAAACTAGGATGCTAATGCCGCAGGATGCCGTCATGTCTACCAATCACACTATGTCGCGCCTTTTCGCCGTCGCGCTCATCACCTTGTTGCTGGGTGCCGGCGGGTTCGGTTATTGGCGATCGACTCAGGACCGCCTGCCCGAAGGCTTGAGCATGGGCAATGGCCGCCTGGAATCCACCGAAGTACAGATCGCCGCCAAGATCCCCGGGCGCCTGGCCGAAGTGCGCGTGGATGAAGGCGACAAGGTGCTCAAAGGCCAATTGCTCGCACGCATGGACACCCGCACCCTCGAAGCCCAGCGCGCCCAGGCCGAGGCCGAAGTGCTGCGCGCCAAGGAGAACTTCGCCGCCGCAGAGGCCAACGTGCAGTTGCGTCAAAGCGAGCAATTGCTGGCCAACCAGGAACTCAGACGCACCCAGGAGCTGTACAAGCGCGGCTTTGCCAGCAGCCAGTTGATCGACCAGCAGCAAGCACGCCAGAACACCGGCAACGCGGCCGTGATCGCCGCCCAGGCGCAGGTTAATTCGGTGAAAGCGGCCATCGGCGCAGCACAGGCGCAGGTGGCCCAGCTCACCAGCGAAATCGACGACAGCAGCCTGCGCGCGCCCATCGACGGCATCATTCAATTGCGCCTGGCTGAACCGGGTGAAGTGCTCGGCGCAGGCGGCAGAGTTTTACTGCTGATTGACCCGAATGATCAGTACATGAACCTCTACCTGCCGGCCTCCGTCACCGGCCGCCTCACCGTCGGCAGCGACGCACGCATCCTGCTCGACGCCCTGCCCCAGCAACCGCTGCCGGCGAAAATCAGCTTTGTCGCGGCCAAATCGCAATTCACCCCCAAAGAGGTAGAGACCCGCGACGAGCGCCAGAAACTGGTATTCCGCGTCAAGCTGCGCCTGACCCAACCCAGCGCCGTGCCGCAAGCCAAACCGGGCATGCCCGGCGCGGGTTATGTGCGCACGGCTGATATCGACTGGCCGGCCAACCTGCAATGAGCGGCCTGGCGCTGCACGCCACCGGCATCCACCACCGTTACGGCAAGCAACAAGCACTGGTCGACATCGCCTTCAGCCTGCCGGCCGGTACCCGCTGCGGGTTGATCGGCCCGGACGGCGCGGGCAAGTCGAGTTTGCTGGGGCTGATCGCCGGGGTTAAGAAACTGCAGGCAGGCCAGCTTGAGGTGCTTGGCGGCGCCATCGAAGATCGCCGCCACCGCAATAGCCTGTACCCGCGCATCGCGTTTATGCCTCAAGGTCTGGGCGGCAACTTGTACCCAGAGTTGTCCATCAGCGAAAACATCCGTTTCTTTGCCACGCTGTTCGGCCTGTCCAAAGCCGATTGCGAGCAGCGCATGCACAACCTGCTGCTGGCCACCGACCTTGCGCGCTTCGCAGAACGCCCGGCGGGCAAGTTGTCCGGCGGTATGAAACAAAAGCTCGGCCTGTGCTGCGCGCTGATCCACGACCCGGATTTGTTGATTCTCGACGAGCCCACCACCGGCGTCGACCCACTGTCGCGCCGGCGTTTCTGGGAGCTGGTCGACACCGTGCGCAGCGAGCGCCCACAGCTGACGCTGCTGGTGGCCACCGCCTACATGGAAGAGGCCGAGCAGTTCGAACATTGCCTGATGCTCGATCGCGGCAAGCTGATCGCCGACGGCCTGAGCCGCGAACTGGCAGCCGTTACACCCAGCGGCAAACTCGATGAAGCCTTTACTCATTTCCAGGGTGACAGCGCCCACAACAACCAGCCGCTGGTGATCCCGCCGCGCGAAAGTGGCAACACGGATATCGCTATCGAAGCCCACGACCTGACGCTGCGCTTTGGGGATTTCACGGCGGTGAACAAGGTCAGCTTTGCGATTGGCCGCGGTGAGATCTTCGGCTTTCTCGGTTCCAACGGCTGCGGCAAAACCACTACCATGAAAGTCCTCACCGGGCTGATGCCGGCCACCGAAGGCAGTGCCACGCTGCTGGGCAACCCGGTGAATGCCAAGGACCTGGCGACGCGCAAGCGCGTGGGCTTTATGTCGCAAAGCTTTTCGCTGTATGGCGAACTCAGCGTGCGCCAGAACCTGGTGCTGCATGCGCAACTGTTCGACTTGCCCAAGGCCGACAGCGGCCCGCGTATCGACGAGCTGATCCAGCGCTTCGACCTCGGTGAAGTGGCCGAGCAACCCTCCGGCGAGTTACCCCTGGGCCTGCGTCAGCGCCTCTCACTGGCGGTGGCGGTGCTGCATCGCCCGGAAGTGCTGATCCTCGATGAGCCGACCTCGGGCGTCGACCCGGCGGCGCGGGATGATTTCTGGCGGCTATTGGTTGAGTTGTCCCGCGAGCAAGGCGTGACGATCTTTCTGTCCACCCACTTTATGAACGAAGCCCAGCGCTGCGACCGCATCTCTTTGATGCACGCGGGCAAAGTGTTGGCTTGCGACACACCCGACGCACTGCAACAGCATTTCCACGGCGACACCTTGGAAGCCGCGTTCGTCACTTGCCTGGAGCAGGCCCAAGGCGAACCCGAACCTGGCGCGCCGAACAAAACCGTCAGCGAAAGCAGCACGCCGCCCACCCGCAAACGCGGTTTCAGCATCGCCCGCCTGTTGGCCGTCGCCAGCCGCGAAGGCAAGGAGCTGTTGCGCGACAAAGTGCGCATGGCCTTCGCCCTGCTCGGGGCGATGTTCATGATGGTGATCTTCGGTTACGGCATTTCCCTGGACGTAGAAAACCTCGCATTCGCCGTCTACGACCAGGACCAGACCCCGCAAAGCCGTGCCTACCTGGAAGCCTTCCGCAGCTCGCGCTACTTCGCCGAACAAGCACCGATCCGCGATGCCAATGAACTGCACCGGCGCCTGCAACGTTCGGAAATCAAACTGGCGCTGGAGATTCCGCCCGGCTTTGGCCGCGACCTGTACGCCGGCCGCCAACCCACGGTAGCCGCCTGGATCGATGGCGGCATGCCGTTTCGCGCCGAAACCAGCCGTAACTACGTCGAAGCGGTGCACCAAGGCAATCTGCAACAACTGGCCGAACTGAGCAACCTGCCCCGTAGCCCCCAAGCTGCCGCCAAGCTGGAAACGCGCTTTCGCTACAACCAGGATGTGGTCAGTGTGAACGCCATCGGCCCCGGCGTGATGGCGCTGATCCTGGCGTTTATCCCGGCAATGCTCACCGCGTTGGGCATCGTGCGTGAGAAGGAGCTGGGGTCGATCACCAATTTCTACGCCACGCCGCTGACGCGCCTGGAGTTTCTGCTGGGCAAACAGGCGCCGTACCTGGCGGTGAGCCTGGTCAACCTGGCGCTGCTGGTGGCGATGAACCGCTGGCTGTTCGGCGTGCCTTTCAAGGGCAGTAGCGTGGCGCTGGCGGTCGGCGGCCTGTTGTATGTGCTCGCTACCACGAGCATGGGCCTGCTGATTTCCGCGTTCACTCGCACCCAGATCGCGGCGATCCTCGGCACCATGATCATCACCAGCCTGCCGACCATCCAGTTCTCCGGGTTGATCGTGCCGCGCTCGTCGCTGGAAGGTGCGGCCGCGCTGATGGGGATGTTGTTCCCCGCCGGGCACTTTCTGGATATCGCCGTGGGCACCTTCACCAAGGCCCTGGACCTGCGCCAGTTGTGGCCGCAATGCCTGGCGCTGTTCGGGTTTTTCGTCGGGTTCACCGGGCTGAGCCTGATCATGCTCAAGAAGCAGGAGGCCTGATGAGCAAGCTCGCTCATATCCTGCGCCTGGGCCTCAAGGAACTCACCAGCCTGCGTCACGACAGCGTGTTGCTGCTGTTTCTGGCCTACGCCTTCACGGTCGCGATCTACATGCCCGCCGCCGGTTCGGTGATTGGCGTGCACAACGCCAGCGTGGCCTTTATCGATGAAGACCACAGCGCGCTGTCGCGGCAGATGGCCGAGGCGTTGCAGCCACCGGAGTTTCAGCCGCCTGCGCCACTGGCCTACGACCAGTTGGACACGGTCATGGACAGCGGCGAATACACCTTCGTGATCAATGTGCCGGCCAACTTCCAGGCGGACCTGTTGGCCGGGCGTCAGCCGGGCGTGCAGGTAAACGTCGATGCCACGGCGATGAGCCAGGCATTTATGGGCGCAGGCTATATCGGCCGGATTTTCCAGCGTGAGTTGCAGCGCTACGGCGGGCAACCCGACGCGGCGGGCAAGGTGCCTGCGCAGTTGACCACACGGGCGCTGTTCAACACCAACCTGGAAGGTGGTTGGTTTTTGGCGGTGATCCAGATCGTCAACAACATCACCATCCTGGCCATCGTGCTCACCGGCACGGCGCTGCTGCGCGAACGTGAACACGGCACGCTCGACCATTTGCTGGTGCTGCCGCTGACCGCGCTGGAAATCATGCTGGCAAAAATCTGGAGCAACATGCTGGTGGTGGTGCTGTGCACGTGGCTGTCGCTGGAGCTGGTAGTCAAAGGTTTGCTCGGCGTGCCGCTGGCCGGGTCCCTGAGCCTGTTTTTGCTGGTGACGGCGCTGTACCTGTTTGCCAGCACCGCCTTGGGGATTTTTCTCGCCACCCTTGCGCGTTCGACGCCGCAGTTCGGGTTGCTGGCAATTCCGGTGATTATTCCAATGCTGCTTCTGTCTGGCGGCAGTACGCCATTGGACAGCATGCCCGAGTGGTTGCAATGGGTGATGCAGGGCTCGCCGTCGACGCATTTTGTGAGTTTGAGTGCGGCGATTTTGTTTCGCGATGCGGGCGTGGGTGTGGTGTGGCCGGATTTGCTGGCGTTGGTGGGGATTGGGTTGGTGTTTTTTGCGGTGGCGTTGGCCAGGTTCAGGAAGAGCCTGGCTTCTTGAGGTGCCTGTAAGGGCCTCTTCGCGAGCAAGCCCGCTCCCACATTTTGACCGCGTTTAATCAGAGGAACACGGTCGAATGTCGGAGCGGGCTTGCTCGCGAAAGGCGCGAAGCGCCCGCTTTACTGGATAATCAAGTTGTTGAAGAGCAGGTCTTCGACCACCGGCTTGCCAGTCTCATCGTTCATGACTTGCTGGGTTTGCTTCAGGGCTTCCTGGCGCAGCTTTTCTTTGCCTTCGACCGTGCTCATGGCTTCGTTGGTCTGCTGGGTAAACAGTGCCACCAGTTGGTTACGAATCAGCGGGTCGTTGGCTTTGACGGCCGCGGCCGCTTCAGGCCCGGTCACGCGCAGGGCGATGTCGGCCTTGTAGACCCGCAGTTTTGCCGTGCCATCCAGGCCGTAGTTGCCCACAAAGGGTGGGGTCAGGCTGATATAGCTGACCTTCGGCGCCTCGCCTTCTTTCGCTTCTTCGGCCTGGGCTGCCATCGGCAAGGTCAGGGCGAGCATCAACAGGATCCACGCTTTCACAGTTCATTCCTCGAATTCGGTTGCCGGGTAGCATAACGCTAGCAAGGCTGAGTACAAGCTTATGGCGACTTATCAGGGCCGGGCATGCTCGTTGACCCACGGGCGTACCCTCCTACACTTATCGGCCACGACGCCAAAAGGAATAGTCCGATGAAAGCTGTGCTGTGCAAAGCCTTCGGCCCCGCCGAAACCCTGGTGCTGGAAGAGATCGCCAGCCCCGCGATCAAGAAGAACGAAATCCTGCTGGACGTGCACGCGGCCGGGGTAAATTTCCCGGACACCTTGATCATCGAGGGCAAGTACCAGTTCAAACCGCCCTTCCCGTTTTCGCCGGGTGGCGAAGCGGCGGGGGTGGTCAGCGAAGTGGGTGAAAAGGTCAGCCACCTCAAAGTCGGCGACCGGGTCATGGCCCTGACCGGGTGGGGCAGCTTTGCCGAACAGGTCGCGGTGCCGGGCTATAACGTGCTGCCGATCCCGCCGAGCATGGATTTCAACACCGCCGCCGCCTTCAGCATGACCTACGGCACCTCGATGCATGCGCTGAAGCAACGCGCCAACCTGCAACCCGGCGAAACCCTGCTGGTGCTCGGCGCCTCCGGCGGTGTGGGCCTGGCCGCCGTGGAAATCGGCAAAGCCATGGGCGCCCGGGTGATTGCCGCCGCCAGCAGCGCCGACAAACTCGCCGTGGCCAAGGCGGCCGGCGCGGACGAGCTGATCAACTACAGCGAAGCCAGCCTCAAGGACGAAATCAAGCGCCTGACCGACGGCAATGGTGTCGACGTGATCTACGACCCCGTCGGCGGCGACCTGTTTGACCAGGCCGTGCGCGGCATTGCCTGGAACGGCCGCCTGCTGGTGGTGGGTTTCGCCAGCGGGCGCATTCCCGAGCTGCCGGTGAACCTCGCGCTGCTCAAGGGTGCGTCGGTGGTCGGGGTGTTCTGGGGTTCGTTCGCCCAACGCCAGCCGCAGGACAATGCGGCGAACTTCCAGCAGTTGTTCACCTGGTATGGCGAGGGCAAGTTGAAGCCGTTGGTGTCGCAGGTGTATCCGCTTGAGCAGGCCGCGCAGGCGATCAATGACCTGGGGCAACGCAGGGCTGTGGGCAAAATCGTGGTCCAGACCCGCTGAATGCGGTTCATGTGGGAGCTGGCTTGCCTGCGATAGCGGTGAGTCAGCTCCCACAGTTGATCTCTTCGGTCTTAAGACCCGATACCGACCCACACTTATCTATTCGCGACATGTTCGTAAGAGAACATGCAATCGCTCCAGTTTCCTGTGTTTGCAGATAAGAGGCGATGCTATTTTCGGTAACGAAACTGTAACATTCGCATCCGCAGTCAAAACAAGAAATTTGGAGCTCTTGAATGTTTGCTTTCTTTCGTCCTGCCGCACACCAGGCGCCCCTGCCTGAAGAAAAAATAGACAGTACCTATCGACGGCTGCGCTGGCAGATCTTCGCCGGTATTTTCTTTGGCTACGCGGGCTACTACCTGCTGCGTAAAAACTTCTCGCTGGCCATGCCGTATCTGATCGACGAGGGTTACACCCGTGGCGAGCTGGGCCTGGCCATGTCGGCCATCGCGATTGCCTACGGCTTGTCCAAGTTCCTGATGGGCCTGGTGTCCGACCGCTCCAACCCGCGCTACTTCCTGCCCTTTGGCCTGTTGATATCGGCCGGGGTGATGTTCATTTTCGGTTTCGCGCCTTGGGCGACGTCCAGCGTAACCATGATGTTCATTTTGCTGTTCATCAACGGCTGGGCCCAGGGCATGGGCTGGCCGCCGAGTGGGCGCACCATGGTGCACTGGTGGTCGCAGAAAGAACGCGGCGGCGTGGTGTCGGTGTGGAACGTGGCGCATAACGTCGGCGGCGGCCTGATCGGCCCGCTGTTCCTGCTGGGCATGGCCTGGTTCAACGACTGGCATGCGGCGTTCTATGTGCCGGCGACCGTGGCATTGGCCGTGGCGGCATTTGCCTTCATCACCATGCGCGACACCCCGCAATCGGTCGGCCTGCCACCCATCGAGCAGTACAAAAACGACTACCCGGAAGGCTACAACGCCAGCCACGAAGACGAGTTCAGCGCCAAGGAAATCTTCGTCAAGTACGTGCTGCGCAACAAAATGCTGTGGTACATCGCCTTCGCCAACGTGTTCGTCTACCTGCTGCGCTACGGCGTACTGGACTGGGCACCGACGTACCTCAAGGAAGCCAAGCACTTCGACGTGGATAAAACCTCGTGGGCGTACTTCTTCTATGAGTGGGCGGGCATTCCCGGCACGCTGCTGTGCGGCTGGATGTCGGACAAAATCTTCCGTGGCAACCGTGGCCTGACCGGCATCGTGTTCATGGCGTTGGTCACCGTGGCGACCCTGGTTTACTGGCTCAACCCGCCGGGCAACCCGATGGTCGACATGATTGCGCTGTTCTCCATCGGCTTCCTGATCTACGGCCCGGTGATGCTGATCGGCCTGCAGGCGCTGGAACTGGCGCCGAAAAAAGCCGCGGGGACTGCCGCTGGCTTCACCGGCTTGTTTGGTTACCTGGGCGGTTCGGTGGCAGCGAGTGCGGCCATGGGCTACACCGTGGACCATTTCGGCTGGGACGGTGGTTTTGTGTTGCTGGTGGGCGCGTGCCTGTTGGCGATTGCATTCCTGATCCCAACACTGTGGCACACCAACAGCGTCAGCTCGGCGCGTTAATTTGCGCCGCAGTCTTTGGCACAACGCTTGAGCCGCGCCTCCAGGTTTTTATCTGGCATGGCGTGGCTACGCAGGGCGTTCACGGTCTGCTCGACATAATCGCGAGTGGTGCCGTAACGCCCGCAAGCGCTTTGCAACACATGGTTAAGCACGATATCGGGCAGGTTGCCGGCATAGCTGGGCAAGTGCCGCTCCAACACAAACCCCAGCGCCTGCACCTGACTGCCATCTTCCAGGCGGCAACTGAGCCAGTGCGGCCGGTATGACGGGTAAGGCATCTCGCGCTGCCACAAGGCATAAAGCGAGGCCTCAAGCTGGTCTTCCGGCAAACGGTAGGCAAACCCGCTGCACGAACCGCCGCGATCCAGGCCGAACACCAACCCCGGCGACTCCGGCGTGCCTCGATGCTCGTGTGACCACAGGTACAGGCCGCGATGGTAGCCGTGAACCCGTGCGCGCATGCGCTGGGTCGACGAGCATTCGGGACGCCAGATCAGCGAACCATAAGCAAATAGCCAGACCGGCCCACCCTTATGCCTGGCCATGGTGGCCTGCATCGAACTCATTAATTGCTCGTGAGTCAGTTGCGGCCCCAGATCGAGCCGCGGAGGGTAAGCCAATTGCAACAGATCGGTTTCAATAACGGTCATGGCGGATCGCTTAGGTCTCCTGCGTGTTACCAGTTGTAAGCAACTTTACCGTAATAAAACGCGCCGCTGTAACCGTACGGCGAAAAAGTGCTGTAGGCGAGGTTGCCGCCGCTGCTGGCGTAGGCATTGACCTTCTCCGGGTATTTATCGGTGATGTTGTCGCCGCCCAGGGTGAAGGTCCAGTTCTTGAGCTTGTAGTCTGCCGACAGGTCCAGCACCCAGGCGGCCTTGAAGGTCTGGTCATTGACCTTGTCGGCCTGGTAGCTGGTGAATTCACCATAGCGCACCAGGTTGCTGTGCAGCGCCCAATTGCCGTAAGTGAAGTCGTTGCCCAGGCTGAGCTTGTGTTGCGGCGTGGTATCACCCAGCAAACCGATGCGTTCACGGCGGTCTACCCGCACCAGGTTGGCGCCCAGACTGTCCAGAATCGCCGGGTTGGGCTTCACGTCGGTCACTTTGGTGTGGTTGTAGTTGTAGCCCACGGTGCTGTTCCAGCGGATACCGTTATCGAATTGGTAGCGATAGTTGGCCACCAGGTCGACGCCGTCGGTGCTGGTGTCGGTGGCGTTGGTAAAGTAACGGGCGCTGGTGTAGTTGATATTGCCGACCCCATTAGCCTGCAGATAGGCAATGGTGGCCGGGTTGAGATTGAGGTTGGACGACAGGCTGATGCGGTCGCGGATGTCGATGCGGTACACATCGAGCGTCACGGTCAGGTCATCGGCAGGCTCCAGCACCAGGCCGAGGCTGTAGTTGCGCGACTTCTCGGCTTTGAGGTCTTCGGCGCCCAACAGGCGGGCGACCTGGCTGTTGGCCGGGAAGGTGCCGGCTTCCTGGAGGGTGTTGCCGATCAGCTGCGACGAGGTGTAGGCAAAGTTCTGCTGGGCCAGGGACGGCGCACGGAAACCATTGGAAATGCTGCCACGCAAGGCCACTTGCGGGGTGAAGTCATAACGCGCCGACAGGGAGCCGCTGACATTGGAGCCGAAGTCGCTGTAGTCCTCATGACGCACGGCGGCCGAGGCACTGAGTTTTTCGGTGAAGTTGGTTTCCAGGTCCAGGTACTGAGCCCAGTTGTGCCGCGAGGTGCTGCCGGCGTCGGCATCACGGAACCCACCCAGGCCCGAACTGCCGGTCTGGTAGTAGGACGCCGGTTCGCCCGCTTCAATTTGATAACCCTGGCGCAGGTATTCGCCGCCAAAGGCCACCGACACTGGGTACGGCAAAAAGCCCACGTCGAACTCACGGGACAGGTCCAGGCTGACCTGGCGCTGATCGTTGCTCAGGGTGCCGTTGTTAAATTTGCGTGGCGTGGCCAGGCCGAGTGAAGTGTTGATGGTTTCGGTGCCCAGTTCGTACTGGTTCTTGCCGTAGTTGGCCGACAGGTCGTAGTGCCAATCGTAGGCCAGCAAGCCGCGCAGGCCGACCACCAAGGACGTGTCTTCCAGATTGCCCTTGATCAGCGGCAGGTAGCCATTGGGGTTGAGCGCCGGGATGTTGTTGGACGCATTGCTCGCCCGATAGAACGCCGCCGTTTCGCCACGGCGCTTGCTGTAACCGCCGAAGGTGTAGAACTCGGCTGCATCGTTGAAGGAATATTCGGAGTTGAACTGGAATTTGCCTTCATTGGTGGCCGGCTCGCCCTGACGGAACACGCGCTGACCATAGGTGGTGGAACCCACGCTGCCAGGGCGCAAGTCGTCGCCGGCGCGGTTGGTGTAGTCGTTGTCGGCGCCTTCACCCGAAACGTTGATAAAGCCGTTATCACCCAAGGCAAACCCGCTGTTGCCGCTGACGTTGCGCTGGATGCCGTCGCCCTTCTTGTACTCGCCAAACTTGGTCGAGACAGAGCCGCCGTGGTCGTCGTGCTTGAGGATCACGTTGATCACCCCGGCAATCGCGTCCGAGCCATAGCGCGCCGACGCGCCATCGCGCAGCACTTCGATATGGTCGACCGCCGACAACGGGATCGCATTCAAATCCGCCGGCGCCGAACCGCGCCCCACCGCGCCGCCCAGGTTGACGAAGGCACTGGTGTGGCGGCGTTTGCCATTGACCAGCACCAGCACTTGATCCGGCGATAAACCGCGCAACTGCGCCGGGCGTACCAGTTCGGCACCGTCCACCAGGCTGGGCCGCGGGAAGTTGATGGAAGGAATCAGACGTGCCAACACCGCGCCCAGCTCATCGGAGCCGGTGCTGCGCAATGTGTCACCGGAAATGACATCGATGGGCGACAACGAAGCACTGGCGGTGCGCTCTTGGGCGCGGGTGCCGGTGACAATCACGGTGTCGAGTTTGGGTGCTTCGGCGGCTGTTTCGTCCGCCCGCACCGGATTGAATCCCACAGCAGTCAGCAAATTGGCCGACAAAATAGCTGTGTACGCATGTTTCTTGTAACTCCCCATACCGCTCCCCTGCCATTCAAACCTGGCAATCAAAAAATCAAAGCTTCAATGCTCTGAGTTCACACGATCGGTCCGGCTGGCGGGCGGTAGCGGTCAGTTACTGGTTGTTGACGATAAGGCGGTAGTCCGTTGGCTTATAGCCTAATTAGATTATTCCTACATTTAAAATATCTTAATTGCATAAGCATAGGCGGCCGTGTTTTCAGCGCTGGTTCAGGTCATGCCCAACACAAGCCGCCAAACTGCAGATGTTTAGCGACCCACATTAGCCGCCTCTTCAAACGACTATCGAGGTCGAACCATGAAATACCTGTTTTCAGGTCTGCTGCTTTTGCTGCAAACCACCACTGCTCTGGCTTCCGAGGCCGCCGCCAATGACAACAAAGGTTTCTGGTACGCCCAGACCAGTGTCTACACCCGCCATTTTTCTCCGGACCCAAAGCACAATAACAATCAGGATTTGATCAACCTGGAACGTAACGAGGCGTCGGGGTTGGTGTATGGCGGGGCGACGTTTCGCAACTCGTTCAGCCAGCGCTCGTATTACGTCTACGCCGGCAAGCGCTACGATATTGGCGACTCGCCGTTCTATATGAAGGTGACCGCAGGCGCGCTACAGGGCTATCGCGGTAAGTACCGCGACAAAATCCCGCTCAACCGTTATGGCGTGGCACCGGCGATCATTCCGTCAGTGGGGGTTCACTTCGGCCCGGTGGCCAGCGAGTTGGTGTTGCTGGGGTTCAATGCGGCGATGCTGACGGCAGGCGTGCGTTTCTAAGAAAACCGCATAGCTGTGTGGGAGCTGGCTTGCCTGCGATAGCGGTGTATCAGTTGCAGGTGTGTTAGCTGACCCACCGCTATCGCAGGCAAGCCAGCTCCCACACTGGTTCAGCTCAAGGCTTCAAGGGCGCGGCGCGTAGGCGAACACATCGGCGCGCATCTGGTGTGCATCCATGCCGGCGTCCACCAATGCGTCCAGCGTGCCGTAGATCATTGCCGGAGAACCACTGGCGTAGACGTGCACCGCCTTGAGGTCGCTGATGTCTTCACACACAGCCTCATGCAGCAGCCCGCAGCGCCCTTCCCAACCGCACAGGTCACTGACCACTTTGTGCAGGAACAGGTTGGGCAGTTGCTGCCATTGCTCCCAGTGTTCAATCTCGTAGAAGTCTTCCGGGCGGCGCACGCCCCAATACAGGTGCACAGGGTGCTTGAAACCCGAGGCGCGGCAATGCTCGATCAGGCTGTGCATCTGCGCCATGCCGGTGCCGGCGGCGATCAGCACCAGCGGCCCGTCCGGTAGTTCGGCCAAGTGAGTATCACCAAACGGCAGTTCAACACGGGCCATCTGGTTACGTTGCAACTGCTCGATCAAATTGCGCGCACTGTCCTCGCGCACCAGCACATGCAGTTCCAGCTCGCGCCCGGCATGGGGCGCCGAGGCCAGGGAAAACGCCGATTTATCGCCATTGTCGCGCTCGATCATCAGGTATTGCCCGGCGTGGTAACGCACCGCCTTGCCGGCCGGCGCGCGCAGGCGCACGCGCCATACATCGCCACCGACCTCCACGCATTCACTTAATTGGCACGACAACTTGCGCAACGGCAACTCTCCCGGCGCCAGCACGCCATCCCATAACACAATGCAATCTTCCAGCGGTTCGGCGATGCAGGTGTAGAACTCACCATGGTCACGCACCTCACCGGCTTGCCGCACCCGGCCTTCCACCAGCAGCGCGGCACACACATGGCACACGCCATTGCGACACGCCTGTGGGCACTCGTAGCCCAGGCGGCGCGCGCCTTCGAGGATTCGCTCGCCAGGGACCAGCTCCAGTACGGCGCCGGAAGGTTGCAGGGTTACACGCATCAATCTATTCCCAATTCTTTCCAGATCGCATCAACACGTGCGGTCACAGCGTCATCCTTGACGATCACCCGGCCCCATTCGCGGGTAGTCTCACCCGGCCATTTGTGGGTGGCATCCAGGCCCATCTTCGAGCCGAGGCCCGATACCGGCGAAGCAAAGTCGAGGTAGTCGATCGGCGTGTTGTCGATCATCACCGTGTCGCGCTTGGGGTCCATGCGCGTGGTGATGGCCCAGATCACGTCGTTCCAGTCCCGTGCGTTGATGTCGTCGTCGGTGACGATAACGAACTTGGTGTACATGAACTGTCGCAAAAACGACCACACACCGAGCATTACCCGCTTGGCATGGCCTGGGTACGACTTCTTCATGGTCACGATGGCCATGCGGTACGAGCAGCCCTCGGGCGGCAGGTAGAAGTCGGTGATTTCCGGGAACTGCTTTTGCAGGATCGGCACGAACACTTCGTTGAGCGCCACACCGAGAATGGCGGGCTCATCCGGCGGCCGGCCGGTGTAGGTGCTGTGGTAGATCGGTTTGATCCGGTGGGTGATGCGCTCGACGGTGAACACCGGAAAGCTGTCGACTTCGTTGTAGTAGCCGGTGTGGTCGCCGTAAGGGCCTTCATCGGCCATTTCGCCCGGATGAATCACGCCTTCGAGGATGATTTCGGCGGTGGCCGGCACTTGCAGGTCGTTGCCACGGCACTTCACCAGCTCGGTGCGGTTGCCGCGCAGCAGGCCGGCGAAGGCATATTCGGACAGGCTGTCGGGTACCGGCGTCACGGCACCGAGGATGGTCGCCGGGTCGGCGCCCAGGGCCACGGACACAGGGAACGGCTTGCCAGGGTGTTTTTCGCACCACTCACGGAAGTCCAGCGCGCCGCCACGGTGACTCAGCCAGCGCATGATCACCTTGTTGCGGCCGATCACTTGCTGACGGTAGATCCCCAGGTTCTGGCGATCCTTGTTCGGGCCTTTGGTGACGGTCAGGCCCCAGGTGATCAGCGGGCCGACGTCGCCCGGCCAGCAGGTCTGCACCGGCAACATGGCCAGGTCGACGTCATCGCGTTCGATGACCACTTCCTGGCACACCGCGTCCTTGACCACTTTGGGCGCCATGGCAATGATCTTGCGAAAGATCGGCAGCTTCGACCAGGCGTCCTTCAAGCCCTTGGGTGGCTCGGGCTCCTTGAGGAAGGCCAGCAGCTTGCCGATCTCGCGCAGCTCGCTGACCGACTCGGCGCCCATGCCAAACGCAACGCGGTCGGGCGTGCCGAACAGGTTGCCGAGCACCGGGATATCAAAGCCGGTCGGGTTTTCGAACAGCAGCGCCGGGCCCTTGTTGCGCAAGGTACGGTCGCAAATCTCAGTCATTTCCAGCACCGGGGAAATCGGCACCTGGATACGTTTCAACTCTCCGCGCTGCTCAAGTTGCTGCACGAAATCCCGAAGATCCTTGAATTTCATTAACCATGCCACCCGTAAAATAGGCGTACATCCTACCTGCTCTTAAGAGCGCTGGCAGCTTATTGCACGTCATTGCGACTCACACCCGACTCAACGGCCTCATTACGCATGGCGTGGAAGAAGGGCTCAAGGAACCCTTCCACATAACGCGTGCCCACGGCTGAGAGGTGGTTGTCATCGGTATACAGCGACTGGCCATCGCGCTCGACCCGGCACCAGCCGTTCGTCTCGCACAGCTTGGGCGCCGGGTCCATGAGCTGGACACCGGGGTCGGCCGCAGCGATGCGCTCAAACACGCTGCTGATGAAGGCTTGGCGCTCGACGTGCTCGGCCAGGGGCAAACCTTCGCGGTCGGTCGGGCGCCCCAGCATCGCCAGGCGGCTGAGCCGGTAAGGCACGTTGAACGCCTGCAACGGCACCTCCTTGACCAGCCACACCCTGTGCCCGCTGGCACGCAGTTGCTGCACCAGCGCACTCACACCCTCGGCAAACAGTCGTTCAGCGACGGCGCGGTCGTACTTGCCCGTCTGCGGGTCATGAAGGGAGGCGCCGGTGTCGCCGGAGCGCTGGCCATAGACGTAAAGGCTCCAGCGGGCTACCAGCACCACATCACTGAACGGTTCCTTGCTCAATAACTGGGTGACACGCTCGTTGAACGCTCGGCAGCCCGGGGTGTTTTCTTTGCGGTCGAACGGCAGGCACCCGGCGTAACCGGCCTGGGTGATGCCGAAGTCGTACTTGCGTGAGCCGTCATTCAACGCAGGAATGAGTGCCGAGGCATGGCTGTCGCCCCAGACCAATGCGCGGGCAGCACTGGCCTGCGGGCCAAAGTGGCAAAGTTTGCGATGTGGGTCCTTCTTGTCATCCGACAGGCAGCTCATGAGCGTAGGGCTCCAGGTATGCGCCTGGGCAAATTGCAACGCCTGGGGCGACAGCCGCGATGCAAACCCATCCGACCACACCAGGCCTTTGCCGATCAGGCCCAGGCCGGCGAGCCCGACAAGGCCCGCGATCAGGATCGCCCGACGACCCGCCAGCAGGCGCCGCTCACGAAACGGCCCCTCGACGAACCGCCAGGACAGGTAACCCAACACCAGGCTCAAGACGAACAGACCCGCCAGCGCCCAGGACGACAGGCCAAAAATACTCGCGTACTTGCCAAACACCAGCACCGGCCAGTGCCACAGGTACCACGAATAGGAAATCAGCCCAATCCCGACCAGCACGCGACTGCCCAGCAAGCGCCCGACCCAGGTGGCGTGTTGGCCGTTGGCCCAAATCAACCCCACCACGCCCAATACCGGCAACAAGGCCGCAGCGCCAGGGAACGCAGTGCTGGCGTCATAACCCAATACCGCCACCAGAATCAGGCCCAGGCTGAACAGACTGACCGTTTGCGCCAACAGCGGACTTACCCGCCCTGCCCGCGCCGGCATCACCGCCAACATGGACCCGGCCAGCAATTCCCAGGCACGCATGGGCAGCAGGAAGAACGCCTTGTCCGGCTCATGGGCCACGGCCCACACGCTCGCCGCAAACGACACCAGCAGCAACACAAACAAAGCGCTGCGCCACTGCTTCAGCCGGCTCGACAACAGCGCCAGCAAGAGTGGAAAGGCGATGTAGAACTGCTCTTCAACCGAGAGCGACCAGGTGTGCAACATCGGCTTCATATCGGAGGCCGTGTCGAAGTAGCCATCCTGACGCATGAAGAACAGATTGGAGATGAAAATAACCTGATTGTGTATCGAGCGCCCAAGCTCTGAGTAATCTTTGGGCGCCATCAGGAACCAGCCGGCCACCAACGAGGTGAACATCATCACAAGCAACGCAGGCAGGATACGCCGTGCCCGTCGCGCCCAAAAATCGACAAAGCTGAAACGCCCTGCTTCACGCTCGCGCCAGATGATCGAGGTGATCAGGAAGCCTGAAATCACGAAGAACACATCAACGCCGACAAAACCGCCAGTAATACCAGGAACACCAAAATGGAACAGCACGACAGCGAGGACAGCAATGGCGCGCAGGCCATCAATGTCTCTTCGGTAAGCAAGAGCGGTCATAAATCGTAGATCAGCCTGATTCGAATGGAGATGAGCGTAGCCACGCTCAGCCTTTTTGTTTCTTAACTGACACTATTACCGCACAAATCTCACTTTTCCGATGCAAAAAAAATGGCGCCCCGAAGGGCGCCATTTTTTGGACCTGAAGCGTCGTATTACTTACGCTTCATCGACAGGAAGAACTCGTCGTTGGTCTTGGTGGTTTTCAGCTTGTCGATCAGGAACTCGATGGCGGCTACTTCGTCCATCGGGTGCAGCAGCTTGCGCAGGATCCACATGCGCTGCAGTTCGTCGTCGGCGGTCAGCAACTCTTCACGGCGGGTGCCGGAGCGGTTGATGTTGATCGCTGGGAACACACGCTTTTCAGCGATGCGACGGTCCAGGGGCAGTTCCATGTTGCCGGTACCCTTGAACTCTTCGTAGATCACTTCGTCCATCTTCGAGCCGGTTTCAACCAGCGCGGTGGCGATAATGGTCAGCGAGCCGCCTTCTTCGATGTTTCGCGCAGCACCGAAGAAACGCTTTGGTTTCTCCAGGGCGTGGGCATCGACACCACCGGTGAGGACCTTGCCGGAGCTTGGGATCACGGTGTTGTAGGCACGCGCCAGACGGGTGATGGAGTCGAGCAGGATGACCACGTCTTTCTTGTGTTCAACCAGGCGCTTGGCCTTCTCGATCACCATTTCGGCAACCTGCACGTGGCGGGTTGGCGGCTCATCGAACGTCGAGGCAACCACTTCGCCGCGCACGGTGCGCTGCATTTCGGTCACTTCTTCCGGGCGCTCATCGATCAGCAATACGATCAGGTGAACTTCCGGGTTGTTACGCGCGATGTTCGCTGCAATGTTCTGCAGCATGATGGTCTTACCGGCTTTCGGCGGTGCGACGATCAGGCCGCGCTGGCCTTTGCCGATCGGGGCGCACAGGTCGATGACACGACCGGTCAAGTCTTCAGTGGAACCGTTACCGGCTTCCATCTTCATGCGCACGGTCGGGAACAGCGGCGTCAGGTTCTCGAAGAGAATCTTGTTCTTCGCGTTCTCAGGACGATCGAAGTTGATCGTGTCGACCTTGAGCAGGGCGAAATAACGCTCGCCTTCCTTCGGAGGACGGATCTTGCCAACGATGGTGTCACCGGTGCGCAAGTTGAAGCGACGGATCTGGCTCGGCGAGACGTAGATATCGTCTGGGCCGGCAAGATAGGAAGCGTCTGCAGAGCGGAGGAAGCCGAAGCCGTCCTGGAGAATCTCCAGCACGCCATCACCGGAGATTTCCTCGCCGCTTTTCGCGTGCTTTTTGAGCAGGGAGAAAATCACGTCCTGCTTGCGCGAACGGGCCATATTTTCTATGCCCATTTCTTCGGCCAGTTGGAGCAGGTCGGTAATCGGCTTTTGCTTGAGTTCAGTCAGATTCATATAGGAATGACGTAATCATTTATGGAGGGGGGAAATTAAGCTTTTGGCTTAATGAGGCCGCGCCGCAGAGAAGGCGACAGGATCGCGTACTAATCGAAAAGGAATGCGTCGGCGACGGCTTGCAGGGGGCAGTGGAGAAACCAGTGCGGGGCCGAATGTACCACCTGAATTTCGGAGCGTCTAGCCCTGTTTCACGAAAAAGCCCCGCTATTTTGCGGGGCTTTTTTGACGACGCTTAGATGTTCGCGTCGAGGAAAGCTTGCAGCTGGGACTTCGACAGCGCGCCCACTTTAGTGGCTTCGACGTTGCCGTTCTTGAACAGCATCAGGGTCGGGATACCACGCACGCCGTGCTTGGCCGGGGTTTCCTGGTTGTCGTCGATGTTCAGCTTGGCAATGGTCAGCTTGCCTTCGTAAGTGGTCGCAATGTCGTCCAGAACAGGGGCGATCATTTTGCAAGGGCCACACCATTCAGCCCAGTAGTCAACCAGTACCGGGCCTTGAGCCTTGAGTACTTCGGCCTCAAAGGTCGCGTCGGTGACGTGCTTGATAAGATCGTTGCTCATGGATGTCTCCGGATTGTAAGCAAAAAAAACGTGGCCCATCATAGCCGCCCTTCCCCCGTTCAGGAAGCCGCCTCTGATTGAGTCTTGCTATGGCGCCGCATGAGTTTGGGTATAGCTCACTCACGGCGTCACGGCAGTCACGAAGGCGATGCCTGTACGCAACGCCGCATTGCGCACGTGTTCCTGCATGGTTTTCTGCGCCGCCGCACTGGCGCGCCGAGCCAGGGCACGCAGGATCCTGCGGTGTTCTTGCCAGGTCTCCATGGCCCGTTCCGGCCGGATGAACGGTAGCTTCTGGCTCTCCAGGAACACCTCGGCACTGGCACTCAGGATGCTCACCATCGCCTGGTTACCGCTGGCCAGCAGGATCCGTTGATGAAACTCGAAGTCCAAGCGGGCAGCGGCTTCGAAGTCGCCGGCCTTGAGTACTTTGCGCATGGCCTCGACATTGTCTTGCAGGCTGTCCAGCTCATCGGGGCTCAATGTTACCGCCGCCAACCCCGCAGCAAACCCTTCCAGGGCGTAGCGCAACTGGAAGATATCCAGCGGCGTGGCCTGGGCGGCGAAGGGCCAGGCAAACCCCGGCGCCTCTTGCACCTCTTGCACAAACACGCCTTTACCCGGCTGCACACTCACCACGCCCAGAGCACTTAAAGACGACAACGCCTCGCGCAACGACGCCCGACTCACGCCCAACTGTACCGCCAGGTCGCGCTGGGACGGCAACGCGTCACCCGCGGCAAAGCCCTGTTCCTTGATCAGTTTACGGATGGCCTGCAGGGCCGCTTCCGGTACGGCTTGGGCGATGGAATTCATAAAAAACTCAAGGTTGCAGTCAACGGAGCGGCTAGTTGTAAAGCTATTCGCAGCCGGCGGCAAGCCACGCCCCAAAGGGGCTCGCGGGGTTTTATCGGCGCTCGAAAAAGGTGCGAAAACCCTGCGCACTGTTCAGACCAGTAAGACCACCAGACCTCAACAAATCCCGGCGTTCCAGGCCATTGATGCGGTGATGGCATGGGCCGTGCAATGGCTCGAAACAGAATATTCCCGCGCCCTTCCCCGGAGAGTTGCCATGACCAAGCGCTACAGCGCCCTGCTCACTGCCCTGTTTGCCAGCCTGATGCTGAGCCAGGCGCCCGCCCATGCCAACGGTCTGGACGATATCGTCGCCCGTGGCACCCTCAAGGTGGCCGTGCCCCAGGACTTCCCGCCGTTCGGCTCGGTTGGCCCGGACATGAAACCCCGTGGCCTGGACATCGACACCGCCAAGCTGCTGGCCGACCGGCTCAAGGTCAAGCTGGAGCTGACCCCAGTCAACAGCACCAACCGTATCCCGTTCCTCACTACCGGCAAGGTCGATCTGGTGATTTCCAGCCTGGGCAAGAATGCCGAGCGCGAAAAGGTCATCGACTTCTCCAAGGCCTACGCGCCGTTCTACCTGGCCGTGTTCGGCCCGCCTGATGCGGCCATCCACACCACCGATGACCTCAAGGGCAAGACCATCAGCGTGACGCGCGGCGCCATCGAAGACATCGAGCTGACCGCCGTGGCGCCCAAGGAAGCCACGATCAAGCGCTTCGAAGACAACAATTCCACCATCGCCGCCTACCTGGCCGGCCAGGTCGACCTGATCGCCAGCGGCAACGTGGTGATGGTCGCGATCAGCGAGCGCAGCAACAAACGCGGGCTGGCGCTGAAGGTGAAACTCAAGGATTCGCCGGTGTACGTGGGCGTGAACAAAAACGAGCCGGCGCTGCTGGAGAAGGTCAACCAGATCCTGGTCGCGGCCAAGGCCGATGGCAGCCTGGAAAAGAACGCGATGCAGTGGCTTAAAGAACCACTGCCTGCCGATCTGTGAGGCGGAGCTGATTCATGGCGTATCAATTTGACTTTGTGCCGGTGCTGGCCAATACCGACCTGCTGCTACGCGGCGCGCTGTTCACCCTTGAGCTGACGGCTATCGGCACGATCCTCGGGGTGGCCTTGGGCACCGTCGGCGCCGTGGTGCGGGCATGGAAGATCCAGCCGTTTTCCTGGATCTTCGGGGTGTATGTCGAGTTGATCCGCAACACGCCGTTTCTGGTGCAGTTGTTCTTCATCTTCTTCGGCCTGCCGTCCCTGGGGCTGAGAATCACCGAGTGGCAAGCCGCCGTACTGGCGATGGTGATCAACCTGGGGGCGTACTCCACCGAGATCATTCGCGCCGGCATCCAGGCAGTCCCAAGCGGCCAGCTGGAAGCCGCAGCGGCATTGGCGATGACGCGTTTCGAGGCGTTCCGCCATGTGGTGCTGCTGCCGGCACTGGGCAAGGTGTGGCCGGCCTTGAGCAGCCAGATCATCATCGTGATGCTCGGCTCGGCGGTGTGTTCACAGATCGCCACCGAAGAGCTGAGCTTTGCCGCCAACTTTATCCAGTCGCGCAACTTCCGTGCCTTCGAAACCTATGCACTGACCACTCTGGTGTACCTGTGCATGGCGCTGATGATTCGCCAGTTGCTCAACTGGATCGGCCGTCGCTACGTAATGAGGAACAGCCGATGAGTGATTTCTCCTTCTGGGACATCGTGCGCAACCTCGCCACCGGCCTGCAATGGACCTTGCTGCTGTCGCTGGTGGCCTTTGTCGGCGGCGGCGTCATCGGGTTGTTGGTGATGACCCTGCGCATCAGCCGTAAAGCCTTCCCGCGCAATGTCGCGCGCACCTATATCGAGCTGTTCCAGGGCACGCCGCTGCTGATGCAGCTGTTCCTGGTGTTTTTCGGCATTGCGCTGCTGGGCGTGGATATCTCGCCCTGGCTGGCGGCGGCGATTGCCTTGACCCTGTTCACCAGTGCTTACCTGGCCGAGATCTGGCGCGGCTGCGTCGAATCGATTGCCCACGGGCAATGGGAAGCATCGGCCAGCCTGGCGCTTAACCCGCTTGAACAACTGCGCTACGTGATCCTGCCGCAAGCCCTGCGCATTGCCGTGGCGCCCACCGTGGGCTTCTCGGTGCAGGTGGTCAAAGGCACCGCCGTGACCTCGATCATCGGTTTTACCGAGCTGACCAAAACCGGCGGCATGCTCGCCAACGCTACCTTCGAGCCCTTTATGGTCTACGGCCTGGTGGCCCTCGGTTACTTCCTGCTCTGCTACCCCTTGTCCCTCAGTGCGCGCTACCTGGAAAGGAGACTGCATGCCTCTGCTTAGAATTTCCGCCCTGCATAAGTACTACGGCGATCACCACGTCCTCAAAGGCATCGACCTGACCGTTGAAGAAGGCCAAGTGGTGGCGATTATCGGCCGCAGCGGCTCAGGCAAGTCCACTTTGCTGCGGACCCTCAACGGTCTGGAATCGATCAACGACGGCGTGATTGAAGTCGATGGTGAATACCTCGACGCCGCCCGCGCCGACCTGCGCAGCCTGCGGCAGAAAGTCGGGATGGTGTTCCAGCAGTTCAACCTGTTCCCACACCTGACCGTGGGAGAGAACGTCATGCTCGCGCCACAAGTGGTGCAGAAAGTGCCCAAGGCCAAGGCCGCCCAGCTTGCCCGGCAGATGCTGGAGCGGGTCGGGCTGGGGGAAAAGTTTGACGCTTTCCCTGATCGCCTGTCCGGCGGCCAGCAGCAACGGGTGGCCATTGCCCGCGCGCTGGCCATGTCGCCCAAGGTGCTGCTGTGCGATGAAATCACCTCGGCGCTGGACCCGGAGCTGGTCAATGAAGTGCTCAGTGTGGTGCGCCAACTGGCCAAGGACGGCATGACCCTGATTATGGTGACCCACGAAATGCGCTTTGCGCGGGAAGTCGGGGACAAGCTGGTGTTCATGCATCAGGGCAAGGTGCATGAAGTGGGCGACCCCAAGACCTTGTTCGCAAACCCGAAGACGCCGGAATTCGCCAATTTCATTGGCTCGGTGGAACAACCGGGCTGACCGGTCAGCCGCCAGGCAACCATTCAAAGTGCCCCTGACCTTCGAAGACGGTCTCGTGGCGCACCGAAAAGGCATCGGGCGGCAGGTAAGTGTCGATCTCCACTTGCGCTGAAAAGCGTGTGCCGGTCAGCGGCCCCCCCCCGGCTTTGGCAATCAATACCTGGCCGGGCAGTAAATGCCCCAGGGCAGACGTGTCTGTTGATTGCATCGAGTAAAGTTCGACAGCGCGACCATCGACCAAGGCATGTTTGAGGGCCAGGGTGAAACTGCCCTGGCGCCCGAATCGAAAGCCTTGCGTCCCTGCCGGTACGCCGGTAAAGCGCAGGGCGACAACCCCGGGTTCGGCACACACGACGCTCAGTTGCAGGGTACGTTTGCCCAAAATAACCGGCTGGTTGCTGATCTGCTCATCCAGCAGTTCTGCGCGCCTGAGCATGCCGTAGTCGACCCTGGGCTGGCTGATCGAGAGGCGACAATCATTCGCCGAAGCATCCTGGGCAGCTATCGAGAGCATGAACAACAAGCCAAGCCCCAGGCACATTCGGCGGACGGGGTGCTGTACGGTTTTACTGGGCACGACAGACCGCCGAAGCCGTTTCATAGAGCTTGTCCTCTTGGGGTTGCGACTCAAGGTTCAGATGCAGCAAACACGCGCGCGTAGAGCCCGGCGGCGAAACGCTGAGGATTTGCCCGTCATCCATATTGTTCAAAAAGATCAGGCCCTCGCCCACCACATTGGTCAGGTAGGTATTGTCCGGGCCAAACACCGCAGAACCCTGGGGCAGAGGTGCACCTTGGTCATCGCGGACTTCAAGCAATACCCGACGAACATTCACCACCTGGAAATCCACGGTATTGAATGACCCGCGCCCAGCGGCGAGGATTTTGGTGCCGTTCTTGAGATCGACCCGCTTGGGCAAGGACTGGGTCTGCACTTCCAGACGGCTGGTGGTGTAAGCCGGCAAGCCGGGTATCACTGCATGCCCACGGTAGTCCGTCCACACCGGGCCTTGTGGGGTCGAGACCTTGGCCGCCGACACATCGCCCACCGACAGAACACCGAAGGTGTCCTGCACCTTATAGGGAGAAAAGGTCAGGCCGCGTTCGTGAGCCACCACGGCGCCTTGCAGTTGCCCGTTATAGCTGGTGCTCGTGGGCGTGCGATTCATGCCCAGGCCAACCCGGGTATAACGCGGTATCACATCGACGTTTGCGCGCACCGCTTGCTGGCGGTCCTGCAGATCCCGCTCAACGCCCACTTCGTAGTTCACATACTCATTGACCCGTTCGGACAACGCCGTGCCCATATCGGCGCGGCCATTGCGGCGACTGGCGTAGGATGTCAGGCGGCGATCGTCACCAAAGGGCACCGTGACCTGCAGGCGCAAGGACACCCCTTCCGGCGATACCTCATCACGCATACCCCGCTCACGGCTTGCGGTCTTGCGCCGCCGCGATGCGCCCACCTGCGAGTCGGCGATCAACGCCACATCGACCTGCCTGAAACCCTTGCTCCACGAGGCAAATACATTTTCGGCAAGCTGACCATCAAACTGGGTACTGCGTGCGTAGTTAACCGCAAAGGCCCCCAGGGTCGGGTCAGCCCAACTGAGGCCCGCCGTGTACTGATTCTGGAAGCGAGTCTGCAGCTCATCTTTTTTCAAGCGCCGGCCCGCTTCGAGGACATCCCGATAGCCTTGGCTTTGGGTCGTCGCGCTCAGGCTCATCTCAATACCCGCCACCAACGGGCTGCTCAGGGACAGGGAGCTGCGTCCGCCGTCCACACCCACCTCGCCATCGCGCGAGAGGTTATGCCGGGCACTGACAGTCACCCGCTGGAAAAACACGCTGCTAAAGGTGCCACCGGCCGAGTGATACTCATCGGTGCTCAATAAACCAAACCCAAGGGATGACTGCCTGCCCAGCCCCCAGGTGCCACTGCCCATGGCGACAGTCGGCGCCTCCCGACCATCACTCAGTTGTTCGCGCACCTTGCCCAGGGCGAAGTCAAAACCCGGAGTTACGCCAATGGCCGCACTGAAGGAGGCCGCCGGCACCACGAAACTGCGAGTGCCCCCCCGGGTGCCGATAACGCTGACTTCCAGGTCGCTGGTGCCATTGAGCAAGGGCAAGCCAGTCAGGCTGAACGGCCCCTCAGGCACCAACGTGGTATGAATCAGCGCGCCGGACTGGCGCACCTCGACACGCGCCTGGCTGTGGGCCACCCCCTCCACCACCACGCCATTACTGGCGCCGGTGCGCGATACGCCATCCGGAAACAGCTGAAAGCCCGACAGCTGAACCCCACCGAACACCGGACTTTGGGTAGAGATCTGGCCCACCTGGAACGTCGAGCGCAACGCGGCAATGTCACGCTGGGCGTAGGCCTGCACATGTTCGCTGCGACTTTTACCGTTATCAGAGATGAAGAACTGCCGACTGCGGACCACCCAATTACCCAGATTGAATCCCGCCTCGGTGTAAGCCGAAACGAACCGGCTGGGGCCACTGCGCGACTGGGTCTGAAACCCGAGCACATCGTAGTTGAACAACGCTGCCGCACCGCCCTCGGAAAAACTCCCCGCTTCCCATTCAGCCTCACGCAGGGACTGGGTAGGCACGACCAGAGCAACCTCTTCTCTGCCCGGCTGCAGCCTGACGATGGTCGCGGGGAACTCACCCATGAAATCGTGACACGCCTGATCGGCCGAAATGCCCGATTGCACGATTGCGGCGGGTACTTTGAGTCCGGCTTTTTCAAGCAGACCCTGGGTAAAGCACAGCTGTCCCTGATAATCGAAACGGGCCTCGACCAGACCCAGGGAGTTTCCGTTGACGCGCAGTCCCACTACCTGCATGCCCTCACGAAACCGCGCCGCACTGCGAAAGTAGTCGGAAACCTTCGGATCGATGCCATAGCTGGCCAAGACAGCCAGATCAAAGCCCTCCCCCAACTCGCCCGCCCAAGCAAAACCGGGGGCACCCCACAAGGCGGCCAACCCCAAGAAAAGCCCTGAGCGGCGGCCTACCGGGCTGGGTAGCGACTGATTAACCCTCATGGCCCAGTACATCTGCCTGGTAATCATCGACGGCAAAACCAAACACCGTGGCCGGCTGTAGCCGCACCGAGGTCACCTCGCTCACCGGCCCCTCGGTCTTGAGCGTCAACACCTCGCCGGGCAGGATATAAGTGCGGGGCAGCAAGCCGATTTGCTTCAGCGGATTAAGCTGTACCTCCAACCCCATCCGCACCACATAGGCACTGTCGTTATGTACGCTCAAGCGATCACCCTGGCGCTTCCACTTAAGCAGTTCCCAAGGTGCCTCGTGCCGGGGCAAACCTGCCGGGTGCAGGATCAACGGCAAGTTTTGACGCAGGGTGATACCAATGGTCGCACCACCGGGTTCACGCGCCTGGGGAATACCCTCAAAGGACACACGTTTGAGACGCTGAGTCTTGAGCGGTGTCTTCAAGGTACTGATAAACCGAACCAGTTGCGTCTCCTCTGGCTCCACGCGAGCAATGGGCGGGGTGACAATCAACAGGGTTTCAAGATCCTCGGGCACGTTTTCAATGACGGAGTGCAGTAATGCGGGAGTTGGATCGGTATTTTTGATATTAATCGTGGCTTCGCCATTTTCCTCATAAAGAATGACAACCGTGGTTTCAGGCAACATACCGTCGGCATAGGCTGTGCCGTACAATAGCAACGCCATACAGCACGATATAGAAACAATTATTCTTGAAAGACCGATCACCGAGTTCTCCCTGGAACACTTACAAATAAATAAACACTTGTAATCTCCCAGCCATGTAAAAACAGCCGATAACAAACCAGGGGCATGCTGACGACCTCTGCCTCGCATCGACTGTCATTCAAAAGGCTTAGATGTAATTCAGCACCAGGGTTGCGTGACCATCCAGTGTCACATTACCGGTGAGGTTCAGGTCAGCCGCGCGATTGATCACAGCTTTAACGGCAATAACACCGGAGAGCTGGGAGATCGCCGCTGGCGCATAGGGTGCGCCGTTACGCCAGGAGTGCTGACTGGGCGCCTGGGTCACCTTGCCGTCGCTGGCTTGCCAGGCAGCTGTCGTGCTTGAGCGTACGATCGGCCAAAGCGCCTGTCCGCTGGACGTCAAGTTCCTGAGGGTGACCGAATAGCCGCCGGTGCGCTTGCCACCGGGCGCGCCCAGGCCAAAGTTCTGGGCCTCGGTATAGTTTGCGCCCAATATGCCGGGGACTTTACTGAAGGCTCGCAAGTCAGTCACCGTCAAGCCAAACCTCGCAGGCGTTTGACCGCAATTGACGACCAGCGCTGTGGAGCGCTCCTCACGCGGGTTGAAATTCGTCCGGGACAATTCGGCGGCGCGAATCGTGCCATAGTCAATAACCCCGCCGGCGGTCACGCTGATACTGCAAGCTGCCGGAGTGATGGTGCCCTTGACGATCAGGTTGCCGGTCGGGTTGTTTGTAGCATAGGCGCCCACACTGGCAACCAGACACGCTACACCCACGGCCAAGCCAAATACTTTTTTCATGTTTTACCCATCATTAGAAGTTAACAGGCGTTACTAATTAAAGACTGAAAAGCTCCGCTTCCAAAACACGACACTCCCTGACATAAAAGCCCATAAGCAAGTAACACCACGGCATCATTGCCGGCGGGCAGTCTCGCTTGTTAGTGACCCAAAAAAGAATAGGAGAGCGCGCCAGCTATTGTCAGAATGCAATAAAAACGTAGTTACCGTTTTCGACTGCCCACGTAGTCATAAGCAAGAAATCGAACAGAACAACTCAACAACCTTGTAAGGAAAGTCAGTAGAGGATTTCTACAGGCATAATTTTAATATCTCTTACCTGGCTTAAAATTTATTCACTAGATCAAAATCGAACCGCCCTACAGCTCCAACGGGCATTGCCTCCTACACCCACAGGAACATTCCCGAAGCACAACGCGTTGGCGCCAGCGGTCGATCGTGGCACGATGGTCGGGTTATCGACCGAGACCCCCAAACCATGCCGCAATCCCAAGCCAAGAATCTGTCCCTGATCGCCGCCATCGACCTGGGCTCCAACAGCTTTCACATGGTCGTGGCCAAGGCCCAGAACGGCGAAATCCGCATCCTTGAGCGGCTCGGCGAGAAAGTTCAACTGGCTGCCGGCATCGACGACCAGCGCCAGCTCAATGAAGAATCAATGCAGCGCGGCCTCGACTGCCTCAAGCGTTTTGCCCAACTGATCAACGGCATGCCATTGGGCGCCGTGCGAATTGTCGGCACCAACGCCTTGCGTGAGGCGCGTAACCGTGTCGAATTCATCCGCCGCGCCGAAGAAATCCTCGGGCACCCGGTTGAAGTTATTTCCGGCCGCGAAGAAGCGCGCCTGATCTACCTGGGCGTGTCCCACACCCTGGCCGACACCCCCGGCAAGCGCCTGGTGGCGGATATCGGCGGCGGCAGCACCGAGTTCATCATCGGGCAAAGATTCGAGCCCTTGCTGCGCGAGAGCCTGCAAATGGGCTGCGTGAGCTTTACCCAGCGCTACTTCAAGGACGGCAAGATCACCCCGGCCCGCTACGCCCAGGCCTACACGGCGGCGCGGCTGGAGATCATGAGCATCGAGCACGCCCTGCACCGCCTGACCTGGGATGAAGCCATCGGCTCCTCCGGCACCATCCGCGCCATCGGCCTGGCCCTGAAAGCCGGCGGCCATGGCACCGGTGAGGTCAACGCCGAAGGCCTGGCCTGGCTCAAGCGCAAACTGTTCAAGCTGGGCGATGCCGAGAAAATCGACTTCGACGGCATCAAGCCCGACCGCCGCACCATCTTCCCGGCCGGCCTTGCGATTCTCGAAGCGATCTTCGACGCCCTCGAACTGCAACGCATGGACCACTGCGACGGCGCCCTGCGCGAAGGCGTGCTGTATGACCTGCTGGGCCGCCATCACCACGAAGACGTGCGTGAGCGCACCCTCACCTCCCTGATGGAGCGCTATCACGTCGACCTGGAACAAGCGGCCCGTGTGGAACGCAAAGCCCTGCACGCTTTTGACCAGGTGGCCGAGGACTGGGAGCTGGAAGACGGCGTCTGGCGCGAGCTGCTGGGCTGGGCGGCCAAGGTGCATGAAGTGGGCCTGGACATCGCCCACTACCATTACCACAAGCACGGCGCCTACCTGATCGAACACTCGGACCTCGCCGGCTTCTCCCGCGAAGACCAACAGATGCTCGCCCTGCTGGTGCGTGGCCATCGCCGCAACATTCCCAAGGACAAGTTTGCCGAATTCGGCGACGAAGGCATCAAACTGATCCGCCTGTGCGTGTTGCTGCGCTTTGCGATCCTGTTCCACCACATCCGTGGCACCCAGGAAATGCCCCAAGTCACCCTGCGCGCGCACGGTGACAGCCTGGACGTGGTATTCCCCAAAGGCTGGCTGGATGAAAACCAGCTGACCCAGGCAGACTTTGCCCAGGAAGCGGAGTGGCTGACGCGGGTTGGGTTCAGCCTGAACCTGCGCTAAAGGACACTGCAAAAACACCTGTGGGAGCGGGCTTGTTGTGGCGAGCGGGCTTGCCCCGCGTTGGGCTGCGAAGCGGCCCTAAAACCAAACGCCGCATTCTGTCAGACAGAATGCGGCGTTTTTATTGGGGCTGCTTCGCAGCCCAACGCGGGGCAAGCCCGCTCGCCACAAAGCCACTCCACATTTCAGACCCTGTCGGTTTTTAATTCACCGCAAGAATCGGGCTACCCAGCTTCTCCAGCAGCGTCGCCTGCGCACTGCGCGGGTTCTGGTTGCCGGTCGGCGTGTTGCGCACGTAGCGCCCGTCCGATTGCAGGCTCCAGCTATGGGTGTTGTCGGTGAGGTAGCTTTCGAGCTCCTTCTTGACCCGCATGATCAGCTTCTTGCCTTCCACCGGGAAGCAGGTCTCCACACGCTTGTCGAGGTTGCGCTCCATCCAGTCGGCACTGGAGAGGAACATCTGCTCTTCGCCGCCGTTGAGGAAGTAGAACACCCGCGTGTGCTCCAGGAAGCGGCCGATGATCGAGCGCACATGGATGTTATGCGACACACCCACAATGCCCGGGCGCAGGCAGCACATGCCACGCACCACCAGGTCGATGCGCACACCGGACTGGCTGGCCTTGTACAGCGCGCGGATGATCTTCGGATCGGTCAGCGAGTTGAACTTGGCAATGATGTGCGCCGGCTTGCCGTCGAGGGCGAACTGGGTTTCGCGGGCAATCATGTCGAGCATGCCCTTCTTGAGCGTGAACGGCGCGTGCAGCAGCTTCTTCATGCGCAAGGTCTTGCCCATGCCGATCAGCTGGCTGAACAACTTGCCGACGTCCTCACACAAGGCGTCGTCAGAGGTGAGTAAGCTGTAGTCGGTGTAGAGCTTGGCGTTGCCGGCGTGGTAGTTGCCGGTGCCCAAGTGGGCGTAACGCACAATCTCGCCGGCCTCGCGGCGCAGAATCAGCATCATTTTGGCGTGGGTCTTGAAGCCAACCACGCCGTAGATCACCACCGCACCGGCCGCTTGCAGGCGGCTGGCCAGTTGCAGGTTGGACTCTTCGTCAAACCGCGCACGCAACTCGATCACCGCCGTGACTTCCTTGCCGTTTCGCGCGGCGTCTACCAGCGCATCGACGATTTCCGAGTTGGCGCCGGAGCGGTACAGAGTCTGGCGCACCGCCAGAACATGCGGGTCTTTGGCGGCCTGGCGCAGCAGGTCGACCACTGGCGTGAAGGACTCGAACGGGTGCAACAGCAGGATGTCCTGCTTGCTCACCACACTGAAAATGTTCTCGCTGTTTTGCAGCAGTTTCGGAATCTGCGGTGTGAACGGCGTGTATTGCAGCTCCGGGTGGCTGTCCAGGCCGGTGATGCTGAACAGACGGGTCAGGTTCACCGGGCCATTGACCTGGTACAACTCGGACTCGGCCAGGTTGAACTGCTTGAGCAGGTAGTCCGACAGGTGTTTGGGACAGGTGTCGGCCACTTCCAGGCGTACCGCGTCGCCGTAACGGCGCGAGAACAGCTCCCCGCGCAGGGCACGGGCCAAGTCTTCGACGTCTTCGGAGTCCAGCGCCAGGTCGGCGTTACGGGTCAGGCGGAACTGGTAGCAGCCCTTGACCTTCATGCCCTGGAACAGGTCATCGGCGTGCGCGTGGATCATCGAAGACAGGAATACATAGTTATCGCCAGCGCCCCCTACTTCTTCCGGTACCTTGATGATCCGTGGCAACAGACGCGGCGCCGGGATGATCGCCAGGCCAGAATCGCGACCGAAAGCGTCGATGCCTTCCAGCTCGACGATAAAGTTGAGGCTCTTGTTGACCAGTAACGGGAACGGGTGCGTCGGGTCGAGGCCGATCGGGGTGATGATCGGTGAAATCTCGTCACGGAAGTAGCGGCGCACCCAGGTCTTGATCTTGGTGGTCCAGTGACGACGACGGATGAAGCGGACCTGATGTTTTTCAAGTTCCGGCAGCAGGATGTCGTTGAGGATCGCGTACTGGCGGTCCACATGGCCGTGCACCAGCTCGCTGATGCGCGCCAGGGCCTGATGCGGCTGCAGGCCGTCGGCACCGGCCTGTTCGCGGGCAAAGGTGATTTGTTTTTTGAGGCCGGCCACGCGGATCTCGAAGAACTCGTCCAGGTTGCTGGAGAAGATCAGCAGGAATTTCAGCCGCTCCAGCAGCGGGTAGGACTCATCCAGCGCCTGCTCCAGCACGCGGATGTTGAATTGCAGTTGTGACAGCTCACGATGGATGTACAGGCTGCTGTCATCCAGGTTGGTCACCGCCGCCACCGGGGCCGGCGCGGGCGCCTCAGCCACCACGGCAGGCGCAGCCGGTTCCAGCTCCGGTGGGGTTTCGGCGATTTGTTCAACCACCGGGTGAGCGTCTTTTACAGCCACTTCGGAGAGTCCTTCGGTATTCATCGAGTGTTCCTGTGAGGGCTATTGTTGCTCTCTAAGCAATTGGGCGGCGCGGGCGGCGAAGTAGGTCAGAATGCCATCAGCGCCCGCACGTTTAAAGGCAGTCAGGGATTCGAGGATCACCCCTTCACTCAACCAACCATTCTGGATCGCGGCCATGTGCATGGCGTATTCACCGCTGACCTGATAGACAAAGGTCGGCACCTTGAATTCCTCTTTGACCCGATAAAGGATGTCCAGGTACGGCATCCCGGGCTTGACCATCACCATGTCGGCGCCTTCGGCCAGGTCGGCCGCCACTTCGTGCAGCGCTTCATGGCTGTTGGCCGGGTCCATCTGGTACGAAGCCTTGTTGGCCTTGCCCAGGTTCAACGCCGAACCCACCGCATCGCGGAACGGGCCGTAATAGGCGCTGGCGTACTTGGCCGAGTAGGCCATGATGCGCACATTGACGTGGCCGGCCAGTTCCAGGGCTTCGCGAATCGCCTGGATGCGGCCGTCCATCATGTCCGACGGCGCCACCACCTGGGCGCCTGCCGCCGCATGGGACAAGGCCTGCTTGACCAGCGCATCGACAGTGATGTCGTTCTGAACATAACCGTCTTCGTCGAGAATGCCATCCTGGCCGTGGGTGGTGAACGGGTCCAGCGCCACGTCGGTGATCACACCCAGTTCCGGGAACCGCTCACGCAAGGCACGGGTGGCGCGCTGGGCGATGCCATCCGGGTTCCAGGCTTCGGCGGCGTCGAGGGACTTGAGCTCAGCCGGTGTCACCGGGAACAGTGCCAGCGCCGGAATCCCCAGTTCAACCCAACCAGCCGCCTCTTCCAGCAGCAAATCAATGGTCAAGCGCTCCACACCCGGCATCGATGCCACGGCTTCCCGACGATTTTCGCCGTCCAGCACAAACACCGGCAGGATCAGATCATTCGTCGTCAGTACGTTTTCACGTACAAGGCGGCGCGAAAAATCATCACGGCGATTGCGTCGCAGACGGGTGGCGGGGAACAGGCGATTGGCAGGGGTAAAGCTCACGACAGACTCCTGAGCCCGCGTTTACGGGCGAGCGTTGCAGTTATAAGCGGCCATTATGACGAAGGAATGACAGTTGTGCTTATCGATGCGACCTGTAGTCGCATTCGTCGTTTATGTAGGAATTGTTCACTTCGTGACACATCTCGATACTTTCATGAATGTTCACGAAGGCGTAGGCTGCGCGTTCATTTCGCCAGCACCCCAGACCATGCTTCAACAATTTCTGCATGACTTCGGCTACTTTGCGCTCTTCCTGGGCACCTTCTTTGAAGGCGAAACCATTTTGGTTCTCGCAGGCTTCCTGGCGTTCCGTGGCTATATGGATATCAACCTGGTGGTGGTGGTTGCCTTTTTTGGCAGCTACGCCGGCGACCAGCTGTGGTATTTCCTGGGGCGCAAACACGGGCGCAAGCTGCTGGCGCGCAAGCCGCGCTGGCAATTGATGGGCGACAAGGCCCTGGAGCACATCCGCAAGCACCCGGATATCTGGGTGCTGAGCTTCCGCTTCGTGTATGGATTGCGCACCGTGATGCCGGTGGCGATTGGCCTGTCGGGCTACCCGCCGGCTCGCTACTTGATCCTCAACGGCATCGGCGCCGCCGTCTGGGCCGCGGCCCTGGGCGCTGCGGCCTACCACTTCGGCGCAGTGCTGGAAGGCATGCTCGGCAGCGTCAAGAAATACGAGCTGTGGGTGCTGGGGGCATTGCTGCTGTTGGGCTTTGGCCTGTGGCTGCGCCGGCGCTTCAAGAATGCGCGTATCGCCCGCGAAGCCTGTGCCGAGGCCAAGGCCCGGCTGGCTGCCGAGCAGGCCACGGAGCAACCGCCTAAGACGCCAGTCGAGTAAGCCGGCTTCTGCAACAGTAGAGGCCGATCGCACTGAGCAAGCTGTAACTGAGCAGGCCCAACCAGCCCAGGCTGCTGGCCGGCCACAAGCCGACCAGCGGCGCCAGCCACACCAGCGGCACATTCAGCCCCAGGCGCACCAGCTCGGCTTTCAGCGCCCACGGGCGGTTCTCCAGGGCCACGCCCAAGCTGAACAGCCCCAGCGCCATGGCACTCCAGCCCAACACCAGCGCCGCCGTGGGCAGCCCTTCGCCGAAATTCATCAAATAACTGCCGAACCCTACATACGCCGCAAATTGCAGCGCAATGTAGACCTGCTGGCGCGCATCCAGCGGCACCTCGAATTTACGGAACTGGCTCAAGTCGGGCTTGGCCATCGGGTACTTGGCTTTCACGTCCGCCGGGCGCCAGCCGGTGCGCATGAACCAGATGCGCAGCTTGTCCCACCCGCTCTCAGTGCGCCGCGCGTCACTCCACAACTGTGCATAAAACTGCAGGTTGGCCCATAGCGGGTTCCAACTGGCCAGCGGCGTGGTCACGCCAAAGATCACCGGTTCATTTTCGTCTTCTTCCTGGAAGCTGCCGAACAGGCGGTCCCAAATAATGAACACCCCGCCGTAGTTGCGATCCATGTAGAGAGCGTTCTGCGCATGGTGGGCCCGATGATTGGACGGCGTGACAAAGAACCACTCGAACCAGCCAAGTTTGGGCACATGGCGGGTATGCACCCAGAATTGATACAGAAGATTAAGCGAGGCCACACTGATAAACACCACCAGCGGCACACCCAGCACGGCCAGGGGCAGGTAGAAGACCCAGCTCAGCAGGAAGCCGGTGCTGGTCTGGCGCAGGGCGGTGGTGAGGTTGTAGTCCTCGCTCTGGTGATGCACCGAGTGCGCGGCCCACAGGATGTTGCGCTCATGGCCGCAGCGGTGCAGCCAGTAGTAGCAGAAGTCGTAGAACACAAAGGCGAACACCCAGGTCCACACGCTGTGGGCCGACAGTTCGATCAGCGCCAGGTGCTTGAGGGCAAACGCGTAGGTCAGCAGGCCCACGCCTTTGGTCAACAACCCGGTGGTGGTGGACAGCACACCGGTGCTGAGGCTGTTGATAGCGTCCGCGACCCGATAATTGCGTTCACCGCGCCAGCGATCGGCCAGCAGCTCGACCACAATCAGGGCAATGAAAAACGGTACCGCGTAAGGCACGAAGTCCATGGGCTAGTCCGATGTTTTTTTGTTACATCAAGATTAGGTGTAGCGGCAGGAGATCCCATTGGCAACAGGTGACAAATTAGTAGACATTTAACGCCACAAAAGAGGAGAGATGCCCATGAGCAAAAAGATTGCAGTGATCCTTTCCGGCTGCGGCGTGTACGACGGCGCAGAGATCCACGAAAGCGTGATCACGCTGCTGCGCCTGGATCAGCGCGGCGCTCAGGTTCAATGTTTTGCGCCAGATATTGCGCAGTTGCACGTCATCAACCACCTCACCGGTGAAGAGATGCCCGAGTCGCGCAATGTGCTGGTGGAGTCGGCGCGCATCGCTCGAGGTGAAGTGAAGGATATTCGTGAAGCCAGCGCCGACGAGTTCGACGCACTGATCGTGCCCGGCGGGTTTGGCGCAGCGAAGAATCTCTCGAACTTTGCCGTGGAAGGCGCCGGGTGCAGCGTCAACCCGCATGTGCTGGCACTGGCTGAAGCCTTTGCCGAAGCCGGCAAGCCTGTTGGGTTGATCTGCATCTCGCCGGCCCTGGCGGCAAAGATCTACGGCCCCGGCGTGACGTGCACCATCGGCAACTGCCCCGACACGGCGGCCGCCCTGGACAAGATGGGCGCCACTCATCAGGAGTGCGCAGTCGAGGATATCGTCGAGGACCAGGCGCGCAAGCTGGTGAGCACACCGGCCTACATGCTCGGCAAGCGCATCAGCGAGGTCGCGTCAGGCATCAACAAGCTGGTGGATCGGGTGCTGGAACTGACCCACGAGAATGATTAATCCACCTTCATCAAACGCGTGAGGATACGGTCCAGCGCATTGGCAAACGCCTGCTTGTCCTTTTCGCCATGGGGCGGCGGGCCGCCGCCCATCTGGCCCTGCTCACGCAGGTCGGTGAACAGGTTGCGCACCGCCAGTCGCTCACTCATGTTCGACGGGCTGAACTCCTTGCCGCGTGGGTCGAGGGCCGTGACGCCCTTCTTCACCAGACGGTCGGCCAACGGCACGTCGCTGCAGATCACCAACTCACCGGGCACGGCGTGCTCCACCAGATAGTCATCCGCCGCGTCCGGGCCGCTGGGCACCACGATCAGCTTCACACAGGCAAAGCCCGGCTTGATCTGGCTCTGGCCCGCCACCAGCACCACGTCGAACTGGCGCTTGAGGGCGAACTTCACCACTTGGTCCTTGGCCGCCCGTGGGCAGGCGTCTGCATCGATCCACACGCGCATGCTTATGCAACCACTCGGCGTTTCTCGGCCAGGCGGCTGCGGCCGTACAGCACCACAATCGCCAGGATCGCCACAGCCTGCGCACTCAACGAGTACGCGTCGGCATGAATGCCCAGCCAGTCGAAGTCAAAGAACGCCACCGGCCGTGTGCCGAAGATGCCCGCTTCCTGCAATGCCTTGACGCCATGCCCGGCGAACACCACCGACAACGCGCACAGCAGCGCCGCATTGATACCGAAGAACAACGCCAGCGGCAGTTTCGCTGAACCGCGCAGGATCACCCACGCCAAACCAACCAGCAGCACCAACGCCGTGGCGCCGCCGGCCAATACCGCGTTGTGCCCGGCAGGACCCGCCTGCAGCCACAGGGTTTCGTAGAACAGGATCACTTCGAACAGCTCGCGGTATACCGAGAAAAACGCCAGCATCGCAAAACCGAAACGGCCACCGCCGCCGACCAGGCTGCTCTTGATGTAATCCTGCCAGGCCGCCGCGTGGCGTCGGTCATGCATCCACACGCCCAGCCACAGCACCATCACACTGGCGAACAGCGCCGTGCAGCCTTCGAGTAATTCGCGCTGGGCGCCGCTCACGTCGATCACATACGCCGCCAGTGCCCAGGTCGCCAAGCCGGCCAGCAGCGCCAAGCCCCAGCCGACGTTGACACTGCGCACCGCCGATTGCTGGCCGGTATTACGCAGGAACGCCAGGATCGCCGCCAGTACCAGGATCGCCTCCAGGCCTTCGCGCAGCAGGATCAGCAAACCGGAGATGTAGCTCAGCGACCAGCTCAGGCCATCACTGCCCAACAATCCGGCGGATTCGGTGAGTTTGCCCTTGGCCACGTCCAGGCGCTGTTGCACCTGCTCGACCGGCAGGCCGTCCTGCAACGACTGCCGGTAGGCCATCAAGGCTTTCTCGGTGTCTTTACGCACGTTGGCGTCGACGTTATCCAGGGAGCTTTCTACCAGCTCGAAGCCTTCCAGGTACGCTGCGACTGAAAGGTCATAGGCCTGTTCGCGATCGCCGTTACGGAACGCGGCGAGGCTCTTGTCCAAGGTGGTTGCGGTGTAGTCGAGCAACTGCGCCGGGCCACGCTTGACCTGCGGCGGCTGCGCACGCTGGGCGCGGAACGTCGCGGCAGCGGCCGGGCCATTTGCGGCCAATACCTCATTGGGCGTCTGGCGCGCCAGGTCGGCGAGATTGAACGGCTGTTCGGATTTTGCCGCAGCGGGGTCAGCGGTGAAGCTGGCGATATAGGTGGCCAGGTCCCAGCGCTGACGATCGTCCAACTGATCGGCGAAGGACGGCATGTCGGTGCCTTCAACACCCAGGCCCAACGTGTTGTAAATCGCGTAGAGACTCAGGCGGTCCAGACGTACCGCATCGCGCAGGTTCGCTGGCGGCGGCGTCATGCCCGTGGACGCCGGGCCATCACCCGCACCGGCGGTACCGTGGCACACCGAGCAGTGCTGGGCGTACAGCGGCGCACCCCGCGCAGGGTCTGGCGTGATAGCCGGCGCCTGGCTGACTTCATAGGCCACCGCCAACTTGGCGCCCAACTGGCGGGCTTGGCGGGCGACGAGTACGCCGTCCTGGTGAGCGGATACAGCCGCTAACAATTCGTCGACGCCTTTGACCAACTCCGCGCGCTCCGGCCTTTGCGGCAACTCGGCCACCAGGCCCTGCAACACGCCGAGAAACTCTATTTGTTCGCGGTATTCCGATTCATCGATAACCTTGCCCGCCTCCACCGTCGGGGGGTAGTCAGCACCAATGTAGTCCAACAGATGCAGGGCTTGTGGGGCGCCCTCGGCAGTCGCGGCCAGCAGGTTGAAACTGCACGACATCAAGGCTGGCAGCAGCAACCAGGCGAGAAAACGGATGGGGGCAATCATGAATGAATCTCAAAGGGAAATACGAAGTAACACATTGTTAAATTTTAAAGGGTTTGACTCAAGGTGTTAGTGATTTGGCGCAGGTGAGCCCTGTGCATTAAAGGGGCAAGTAATGGCATATGAACGCGACTTGCAGCAGCAAAAAGCCATTGTTTTGCCAGCAATGACGCCTATAATGCCGCGCCCTGTTATTGCGAAAGGGAATTTATATCCTCGTTTTTATGAGGAATTTGCACATCAGCCGATCACTCTCAGGGAAGAAGTTTGCATGGCATTTCGCGCCTTAGCCCCGCTCACACTGGCGGCGGTTACCTTGCTCTCCGGTTGTTCAATGTTTCGCAGCTACGACACCGAGCTGCAAGCCACCAACCAGCAGCTGGCCACCGGTAACGTCGACGGCGCCCTGACCCTGCTGGAAAAGAACAACACCGGCGAAGACAAGGACCTGCTCTACTTCTTTGAAAAGGGCGAGTTGTTGCGCGCCAAGGGCGACCTCACCGGCAGCCAGACCGCCTGGCGCAGCGCCGACCTGCAAGTGTTCAAGTGGGAAGAGTCGGTCAAGTTCGACAGCGAAAAGTACCTCGCCCAGTTCGGCAGTTTCCTGGTTAACGACAAGGTGCGTCGCTACGAAGGTTATGACTACGAAAAAGTCATGCTGACCACCCAGATGGCCCTGAACCTGCTGGCCCTGAATGATTTCGACGGCGCCCGTACCGAAATCAAGAAGACCCACGAGCGCGAAGCCGTGATTGCCGACCTGCGGGACAAGGAATACCTCAAGCGCGAGAACGAAGCCGAGCGCCAGGGCGTCACTACCCAGGTCAAGGACCTGCGCGGCTACCCGATTGAAGCACTGGACGCGCCGGAAGTGGTCGGCCTCAAGAACAGCTACCAGAGTGCGTTCAGCCATTACCTGGCAGGCTTTGTCTACGAAGCCCTGGGTGAAAGAGACCTGGCCGCACCGGGCTATCGCAAGGCCGCCGAGTTGCGCCCCAATACGCCGCTGTTGGAACAAGCGTTGCTGGACCTGGACAAGTCCAAGGTCGGCGCCGACGAGACCGACGTACTGATCGTGGTGCAGAGCGGCCTGGCACCGGCGCGAGATTCGATCCGCCTGCCGCTGCCAATTCCGATTGACGGCCATTTGGTGATCACCCCGCTCTCGTTCCCGGTGATCAAGGCCGACACCTCCACCCAGGCTTTCGGCCAGATCGGCGTCGACGGCAAGCAACAGAACCTAACCGTGCTCAATAGCACCACCGCCATGTCCCGCCGTGCCCTGCGTGACGACATGCCGGGGATCATCCTGCGCACCACCGTGCGGGCCGTCAGCCGTGGCGTGACGCAAAACAACCTGAACAAGACCAACCCCATGGCGGGCCTGGTGCTGGGCATCGCCTCGGCGGTGACCGAAGGCGCCGACACCCGCACCTGGCGCACGCTGCCGGACATGACCCAGGTGACACGCCTGCGCCTCAAGCACGGCGAGCACCAGGTCAGCCTGCCCAATGCCCTGGGCGGCACACGGGTGACGGTCAAGGCTGACCAGCGCTATCAGGTGATCACCCTGCGCGTGGTCGGCAACCAGGTGTTCGCCGCTGGCCTTGCAGCTCATGTGGTTCCGAGCACTTCCACCCAGGCTATCGCCCTCAAACAACCTTAAGGAGCACGTTATGCGTCATTTCATCCTCGGCGCCCTGGCGCTGGTCCTGCTCGCCGGCTGCGCCACCCCGCCGCCACCGGAGCCCGGCAGTGCCGCCAGCAAGATCGTGGTGATGGGCAAGTTCAAGGGCATCGCCGTCGGCGCCATCCGCGTGGCCCGCGAAAATGGCTTCCTCACCGCCAAGGTGCAGTTGAGCAACATCACCAGCAGCAACCAGATGATGTATTACCGCTTCGCCTGGCTGGGCGCCGACGGCTTCCCGGTGGGCGATGAAGAAACCTGGAAAGTGCTGAACCTGTACGCCAACCAGGCGACTTTCCTGCCGGCCATCGCCAACCTGCCCCAGGCCGCTGACTTCCGTCTCGAAGTGAAAACCCCTTGAGCCGCTGCGCTAACCGTATTCAGAGAGATTTCCCCATGTTTGCACGCTTCTCGATTCTCGCCCTCGTTGCCCTTCTGGCCAGCGGTTGCTCCAACACCTCGCCGGTACTCGGCGGCAAGAACATCAGCTATGGCGACTCCAAGGCCGTGGAGCTGGTGACCAACGAGTTCGGCTCCACCGACCTGCAGATGATCGCCGAGAGCATGACCCGCTCCCTGGCCCAGTCCGGCATCCTGCAAGGCCGCCCAGTGGTGCAGGTGTACGACGTGAAGAACAAGACCAGCGAGTACATCGATACCCGCGAGATCACCACGTCGATCAAGACCCAGTTGATGAAAACCGGCACCGCGCGTTTCGCCAGCGATAACACCGACATGCAAAGCCAGGTCGACCAGCTCAAGCTGCAAAACCAGAGCGGCCTGTACAAAAAATCCACGGTGAGCAAAACCGGCAACATGGTTGCCGCCAAGTACCGCCTGGAAGGTTCCATCAGCTCCATCGTCAAGCGCAGCTCGGACTACAAGGACGTGTTCTACAAGTTCAGCCTGCAGTTGATCGACGTTGAAAGCGGCCTGGCCGAATGGATGGACGAGAAAGAAATCCGCAAGACCACGGAGCGCTAAGCAATGCGTGCATGGATCGGCATGATCGGCCTGCTGTGCGCCTTTGGCGTCTCGGCCGCCCCGAAGATCGCGGTCACCGACCTGGCGTACGAGGCGCGAGTCGAGGAGTACATCCACGCGGTGTCGGCCAGCAACAATTTCCAGGCCAGTGGCTACAGCGCCAGCGGAGCTTCGAGCTACAGCGAGTACGAGAGCCGCACCAGCTACATCGAACAGGCCGAGCTGCGTAAATTCAGCAGCGATATCAAGGGCGAGATCCTCAAGTCGCACCAGTTTCAGCTGGTGCAGGGTACGCCCTACACCGCCGACGCAAAAGGTGACGTCTATGACGTGATCAAACGCATCAAGGCCGGTAACTTCAAGGGCGCGGACTATGTGCTGTTCGGCACCCTGTCAGATATCGACTTCACCCAGGACATCAACGCCCTGGACCACACCAACAGCTACTCGGCGGTGCTGGGCCTGACGCTGGTGGCCGATTTCAGCCTGATCAATACGCGAACCTTCGAGATCACCTCGGCGTTTACCGCCATGGGTGAGGGCCAGGACACCAAGCTGGTGAACAACCGTGACGTGCGCGTGAGCCTGAACCGGCCGCGTGTGGTGCGGGAAGTGTCGAAAGCGCTGGGTGAGGACGTGGCGCGCCAACTGGCGGAGCAACTGGGCGGTGGCTACCAAGACCCGGGCAAGCCTGCACTGCGCAATAACCTGCCAAGGGATGAAGCGCCGAAGATTCTGCGCTGAGCCGTCATCTCAAAGCCAACACATAACAAATGTGGGAGCTGGTTTCGTCAATCAAGCCGTTGCGCGATGCAAGCTGGCGAGAAACCCCGCCGCTCCCACAAACAATCCGGCAAACGTTCGATTCATGCGTTTCTGCTGCTTGGGCGTACGCAGCAACCGCAAGACTTTCGACGCAAGCCCCGTGTAGCCCGCCATTACGATCATGTCGACGCTGATCATGGTTGCGCCCAGGATCAGGTACTGGACCAGCAGCGGCGCCTGCGGGTTCACGAACTGCGGCAGAACCGCCAGCATGAACACCAACGCCTTGGGGTTGCTCGCGTTGACCAGGAAGCCACGGAATATCATCGCCATTGGCTTGCCGATCGGGCGTATCGTCGCATCCTCGCTCATGTCCATCGGTAGGGCGCGCCACTGTTTGATGGCCAAATACACCAGGTACGCCACACCAAACCACTTGATCGCATAAAACGCGGTCGAAGACGCCGCAAGAATGGCACCCAGCCCACCCGCCACCACGGCGATCTGCATCGCCAGGCCCAACTGCAGGCCAATGGCGTTCCAGTAGCCGCGCAGGAAACCGTATTGCAGGCCGCTGGACATCGAAGCGATGGCACCGGCGCCGGGGGAAAGGGAGATGATCCAACTGGCCAGGAAAAAGGCCAGCCATGTGTCGAGTGCCATTACACACCTCAGAAGGGAGTTTGCGAGTAAGGCTTAAGCTAACTCCGCCGACCGAAGACTGGCTATAGATTTTTACACGACGTGAATGCTAGCGGTCGCCTGGAAACACGTGGGTACCTGGCCAACGCCGCACCGAGCGCTGAAAGAACAGGCTGTTTGGCACCTGCACCATCGCATTGTCAGTGCCGGCCTCCTCCACCTCAATGAGTGTGGTGTAGAGCAGGTTGATCGCCACCACCCGGCCTTTTACACCCGGCTTGTCGACCGTATCCACCAGCTCGACGATATCACCGAGGCGAAACGGCCCGACGGTAAAGATCAAAATCGCACACAGCAGGTTGGACAGTACCGACCACATGGCAAAAAACGCCACGGCCGCGACTGCGACAAACCCCGACAGCGCCGTCCACAACACAGTGGCGGACACGCCCAGGCGCTCCAGCACAAAAATCAGCGCACTGCCCATGATCAGCCAGCGCAGGCCGCCACGCAGTGGCATCAGCAACTGAGGCGGCAACGGGTAGCGTTCACCCAGGCGATTCAGGACTTTGGCCACGAAGCGCTGGGCGAAATAACCCGCCAGCAGGATCAGCAGGATTTGCACACCCACCCAGACCGGGGCGATCCATTGTGCCGGCAGCGGTAACTGCAACGCTTCCATCAGGACAGCGCCTCCAGCTCCGCTTGCAAGGTTTCGAGCACTTCGAGGGCTTCCATCCAGGCCTCCTCCAACTGCCCTTCGCGCACCTTGAGCTTGGCTTGTTCGGCCAGCAGGTCGCGCAGTTCGTCCTTGCGCGCCGCCTCGTAGACAGCGCTGTCGCCCAAGCTGGTTTCGATCTTTGCCAGGCGCTCATGCACCTTGCCCAGCTCGGCTTCCAGCTTGTCGGCTTCGCGCTTGTGCGGCGCCAACTGCTGGCGCAGGGCGGCGGCTGCCTGGCGCTGGGCCTTCTTGTCGGTTTTGTCGGGGTTGACCGGCGTATTACTCACGGGCGCGTTGCGCAGGCGGTAATCAGTCAGCCAACGCGCATAGTCATCCAGGTCGCCGTCGAACTCTTCAACCTTGCCGTCAGCCACCAGCAGAAAGTTGTCGGTGGTGCTCTTGAGCAAGTGGCGATCGTGAGACACAACAAGCACCGCACCACTGAACTCCTGCAGGGCCATGGTCAGCGCCAGGCGCATCTCCAGGTCCAGGTGGTTGGTCGGTTCGTCGAGCAGCAGCAGGTTCGGCCGGTCCCAGGCAATCAATGCCAAGGCAAGACGGGCCTTTTCGCCGCCGGAGAAATTCAGTACCGGCTCATCAATGCGTGCGCCACGGAAATCGAAACCGCCAAGGAAGTCACGCAGCGTTTGTTCGCGCTCGGTCGGCGCCAGACGCTGCAGGTGCAGCAACGGGCTGGCCTTGGAGTCCAGAGAGTCCAACTGATGCTGGGCGAAGTAGCCCACCACCGTGTTCTCGCCACGGGTCAGGCGGCCGGCCAAAGGCTCAAGCTCGCCGGACAGGTTCTTGATCAGCGTCGATTTGCCCGCGCCGTTAGGGCCAAGCAAACCGATGCGCGCACCCGGTGTGAGCTGCAGCTTGACCTTCTCCAGGATGGTTTTGTCGCCATAACCCAGGCGTGCATCCGAGAGATCCAGCAAGGGGCTGGAGATTTTCACCGATTCACGGAATACAAAGTCGAACGGCGAATCGACATGGGCCGCCGACAGCTCTTCCATGCGCTCCAGCGCCTTGATCCGGCTCTGGGCCTGGCGGGCCTTGGTGGCCTGGGCCTTGAACCGGGCGATGTAGCTTTCCATGTGCGCACGTTGCGCCTGCTGCTTTTCGAAGGCCTGTTGCTGCTGGGCCAGACGCTCGGCGCGCGCGCGTTCGAACGCGGTGTAGCCGCCACGGTACAGCGTGATCTTCTTCTGTTCGACGTGGGCGATGTTATCGACCACGGCATCGAGGAAGTCCCGGTCGTGGGAAATCAGCAACAAGGTGCCCTGATAGTTCTTGAGGAAGTCTTCCAGCCACAGGATCGCATCGAGGTCCAAGTGGTTGGTCGGTTCGTCGAGCAGCAGCAAGTCCGACGGGCACATCAGTGCCTGGGCCAGGTTCAGGCGCATGCGCCAGCCACCGGAGAAGTCGGCGACCGGGCGATCCATCTGTTCGTTGGTAAACCCAAGGCCAGCCAGCATCTTGCGGGCGCGGGCATCGGCGGTGTAGCCGTCGGCACTGTCCAGCTCCGAGTGCAGGCGGGCCTGTGCGGCGCCGTCCTGGGCTTTCTCGGCCTCGGCGAGGTCGTGTTGCACCTGGCGCAGGCGCAGGTCGCCATCGAGCACGTAGTCGATCGCAATGCGGTCGAGGGTGTCGATCTCCTGGCGCATATGGGCAATGCGCCAGTCGGCCGGCAGCAAGCAGTCCCCGGAATCCGGGGTCAGCTCACCCAGCAACAGGGCGAACAACGTGGATTTGCCGGCGCCGTTGGCACCGATCAGGCCGGCTTTGTGACCGGCGTGCAGGGTCAGCTCGGCGTCTTCAAGAAGACGTTGCGGGCCACGCTGTAATGTTAGGCTTTGAAGTCGGATCATAATGGCGGCGGAGTCTACCAGCTTCGTTGCCCGCTGGCTTGGGTGTGAATATGTGCGCTGACCTGTGGAGCTTTGCCCTATCGATTTACGCCCGCCCAGGGTGCGAAGCCGCTTGCCTGCGCTTGCAGGAACAAGGCGCGGATGTGTGCCTGTTGCTCTGTGGTGCGTGGCTGGAACGGCGCGGCGTAGCGCTTGAGCCTGCGCGCATTCACGCGCTGCAACAGCTTGCACGCCCATGGCAAAAAACGGTGGTCGAACCGTTACGACAGATGCGCATGCAATGGCGAGCCCTGGCGCAACAGGATGTGCCTCTGGCGGCATTACGCGAGCGAGTCAAAGCTTTGGAGCTGGAGGCCGAACGGGAATTATTAGCGCGCCTGGAAGCGTTGGCGCAGGCATGGCCGACTGGGGAAGTGAGTCAACCGAAATGGCTTGAAGGCTTGGCGACCGAAGCCGCCAACCTTGACCACGACGCGCTGCAGCAGCTGCGCGTCGTGGCCACCCGCACTTAGGAAGCGCTGGTTGGGGTGGTGCTTGGCGCTACCGGTGCAGGCGTGCTGCTGGCCGATGCGGTTGGAGCGCTGGACGCTGCCGGGGTAGCAGGCGCGGCTGCCGGAGTTGCTGGCTTGGCCGGAGCAGGCTTGGCAACGGCCGGTTTAGCGGCAGCAGGTTTGGCAGCTGGCTTAACCGCTGGTTTGGCAGCAGCCGGTTTGGCAACTGGCTTGGCCGCTGGTTTGGCAGCAGCGGGTTTAGCCACTGGCTTGGCGGCTGGTTTTGCAGCAGCAGTTTTAGCAGCTGGCTTGGCCGCTGGTTTTGCAGCAGCAGTTTTAACAGCTGGCTTGGCGGCTGGCTTTGCAGCAGCGGTTTTAGCAGCTGGCTTGGCCGCTGGTTTTGCAGCAGCAGTTTTAGCCACTGGCTTGGCCGCCGGTTTTGCAGCAGCAGTTTTAGCCACTGGCTTGGCCGCTGGCTTTGCAGCAGCGGTTTTAGCAGCTGGCTTGGCCGCTGGCTTTGCAGCAGCGGTTTTAGCAGCTGGCTTGGCCGCTGG
>NZ_CVTT01000084.1:103616-213508 GCF_900006605.1 Pseudomonas sp. 58 R 3
CTGGCTTTGCAGCAGCGGTTTTAGCAGCTGGCTTGGCCGCTGGCTTTGCAGCAGCGGTTTTAGCAGCTGGCTTGGCCGCTGGCTTTGCAGCAGCAGTTTTAGCAGCTGGCTTGGCGGCTGGTTTCGCAGCAGCAGTTTTTGCAGCTGGCTTGGCGGCTGGCTTTGCAGCAGCGGTTTTAGCAGCTGGCTTGGCGGCTGGTTTCGCAGCAGCGGTTTTAGCAGCTGGCTTGGCCGCTGCCTTGGCTGGAGCTTTCGATGCGGCAGCTTTTGCCGGTGTACGAGCGCCCAATACTTTAGCCACCGCTTCTTTCACTCGACCAACGCCCTGGGCCAGTTTCAGGCTTTCCTGAGCATCTTTTTTGAGTTGAGAAATGTAAGTGCGGGTTTCAGCTTGGCGATCCTTGAGGGCGTCCAGCAGGTCCTCAAGTTCTTTGACGGCGTCTTTGGCTTTGGCTTGTGCCTTGGCTTTGCCGGCAGTCGCGGCGTCTTGCAGTTTGGTGCGGGATTTGTGCAGCTTTTCTTGCGCTTTACCGCGTTGTTTTTCCAGTTTGGCGAGCAGTTTTTCTGCATCGGCCAACGCTTGGGAACATGCGCTTTCCAGATGTTCGAGCAAGCTGCCCGAAAGTTGTTGGAGTAAATGCAACGGGGTATTAACAGGCTTCTGTTTGGCCGACATGGTTTACCTCCTGGCTGACGTGGGTGCGGCTCATACTAGCCCTCTGCTCTTACCGCCGCTAGGGCATGTTGACAGTATCGTTTGCCTTGCGTTGCACCGTGAATAAATTCTTATCGATATAACAAAAAACGGCGCCACTTTTTGCCCACTCACACTGGCATAATTCGTCGCACTTTCGGCGGGAGAAGCAGCATGTCGCGTTATCTTTTTTTAGTGCTTGGCTTGGCGATTGGCCTGGCCAATGCAGGCGAGCAATCACCGTCAAAAACCACTGCCCAAGACCCACACGACCTTGCCTACAGCTTGGGTGCAAGCCTTGGCGAGCGCCTGCGCCAGCAGGTTCCCGACCTGCAGATCCAAGCCCTGCTCGATGGCCTCAAGCAAGCCTACCAGGGCAAGCCATTGGCACTGGATAATGCACGCATCGAACAGATCCTCGCCGAACACGAAGCACAAAACGCTGCCGACGCCGAGGCTCCACAAAGCGAAAAAGCCCTCGCTGCCGAACAGCAATTCTTAGCCAAGGAAAAAGCCGTCAGCGGCGTGCGTGAACTGGCAGATGGCATCCTGCTCACCGAGCTGGCGCCCGGCAACGGCAGCAAACCGCTGGCAAGTGATGAGGTGCACGTAAATTACGTTGGACGGCTGCCCGATGGGACAGTCTTCGACAAGAGCACACAGCCCCAATGGTTTCGCCTGGACAGTGTGATCAGCGGCTGGAGCAGCGCGCTGCAGCAGATGCCGGTGGGCGCGAAATGGCGCTTGGTCATTCCCTCTGCCCAGGCCTATGGCGCCGACGGTGCAGGCGAGTTGATCCCGCCATATACGCCACTGGTGTTCGAGATCGAATTGCTCGGCACTCGCCACTGACCCAATAAAAAACGGTGCGCCATGCGCACCGTTTTTTTTATCTCACTTCGAGGGTCAAGCCTGGGCGGCTGACTCTTCCTTGTGAGCGTTGTGCAGCACTTCGATCAGGCAATCTTCCAACTCGAAGCGCTCATGCAACAGCGCGCCCAATTCTTTGAATTTTTCAGCAACACAATTACCAGCATCACACAGATCGGTGAAGGCCAGCAGCTTCTCGGTGATCACATCAATGCGCGGGTAGATCGTCTCTGCCAGGTCAAGGCCACGCTGATCATCAAAAGCTTCCGCTTCCTTGGTCAGTTGCTCGTAGACACCAAAATGGCCGGCCGACACGTAGTCCACCAAGACACCGCAAAAATCCTGCAGCGGTTCGCGATTCTCAGCCAGTGCCTCGGGCTTGGCGCCAAGAGCATCAAAGGCTCGAACCAGTTCGTGACGTGCCTTCAACCAGCTGTCGATCAGCTTGTGCACTCCACCCCAGCGTTCCTGAGCATTCTGACAACTTTCCAGCATGGTGATCTCTCTTCCCTATAGGGGCGCTGCCGCCTGTGCCCGCGTAACACCTCAAACATTGAGGCGGGAGCCGGACAAGGCCGCATGTCACAAACGGTTTCGATAACGCGTGCGGGCCAGATTATGCCCGCATGACTATGGCTTCAAGGTACGCAGGAGAGAAAGTTCATACAAGTGTTTAATCCCGTCCTACACGTTACGGCGAATTTTCAGTACTTCGCAGGGTGCAAACGACGGCCCGCCAACAATCGAGAAAACTGCATGATGCCGAGCACCAGCATCGCCAAAAAGAACAGCAGACTCCATTCGGGCAGGCTCAGGTCAAACAGTGTCCAGTTGAGTTCCACGCAGTCCACGGTGCCTTTTACACTCAGTTGCAGTGCTTGCCATAACGACAGGTTTTCAATCATGTAGTGAAGGCTGGGCCAGCACTCGTTGACCTGCTCCGGCGCGGCATTTTGTAGCAGCACTTGACGTACTGCAGTGATAGCCCCAAGCAATGCGCAGCCCATACTGGCCAACCCGTACAGGTAGACCCCGGAGCGTTTCGGGTTGTGTAGGGTCGCTACCAGGTTGATCAGCGTAAAGGCTGCCAAAAAGATGCGCTGCACCTGGCACAGGAAGCAAGGACGCAAGAGTGCGCCGAATTCAAGATAAAAAGACGCACCCAACGTCAGCGAACCAGCCAAGAACGCCAGGAGAAACAGAGAGCGTGAAGGGGCCAAAGACATTGTTATCCGTACCGCAGGAGATAGACCCTTACGGTAGAGTAAAGGCCTGACTCCTTTCAATACGCGTTAGAGCAGACTATTCCGCAACCGCCTGGGGATATGCCGTCAGAACCTGGATGACTTCAAGCAGTTGGCGGTAGGAATTTACTACGTGACGCTTTAGCGCCCAGGGATTACGCGATAAAGAAAGGTTGGCCCTCAGAAAGGTCCGGCCAACCTTGGCTTTCATTCCTACACTCGCGCAGGCACCGGCAACGGTGATGCCAGCAAGCGGCTGTCCAGAAGCCCCAGGCCTTCCTGGAACAACTGGTTGCTGCGCTCGGTGTCGCCCAACTGGGCCAGCAAGCGCGCCAGCTCAGCACAGGCTTCGGGATTACGCTGCACTTGCAGGCTACTTTCCAGGTAGTCGCGTGCTTTGCCCCACAGGCTATTTTGCAGACACAGGCGACCCAGTGTCAGCAACAGGCTGGCATCCCCTGGATGGTCTTTGAGCCAGCCTTCAGCGAATTTGAGCTGTCGACCTGGGTCACTGCCACGCAACAAACCGTAAAGCCGAATCAGATGGCTGTCATAGCCGCGCTTGATGGCGCCACGCAGCACTTCTTCGGCCTTGGCGTCAGCACCCAGCCGACGCAGTTGTTCAGCGTAAGCCAACACCAGTTGCGGTTCTTGGCGCTGGGCGGAGGTCAGTTGCTCCCACGCTCGCTCCAAAGACTGCAACCCGGCTTCGCCCTGCTGTTCACGCTCGACCGCCAGCCCCAGGTTTTCGCCCCAGGCACGGCGCTCAAGTTCGGCCAGCTCAGCGGCGGGAAGCACTTTGTCCTTGCGCAGTTCGGGTAACAAGCGAATCACCGACGGCCAATCGCCCCGCTGCTGATGCAGACGCTGCAATTGGCGCAAGACCTGCGCGTTATGCGGATGACGCTCGTACATGGCCTGCAACGTCACCAGCGCACCTTCAGTGTCGCCACGGTCCATCTGCAGTTGCGCATGACTCAGGGCCACAGCCAGTTCCGCCTGTGGCTGGCGTTCCAGGGCACGCTCCAGCAAACCGTCGGACTCCACATAGCGGCCCTGTTCGTTGGCAGCCCGTGCGGCGCCAAGGTAGTACAGCAGCGGCTGGCGCTCGGCTTCAGCGGCGCGGTGCAGGTGCCGTTCGGCGCTGGCCCAGCGGCCTTCGGCGAGGTCCATCTGGCCTTGTTCAATGGCTATCTGCACACGGCGACTGCGGTTACGCCGCGACCACGGGTTGACCACGCCACCAGAAGTGGTGAGCAAACTGAGCAGCACACGCAGCAGGTAGATCACCAGCACAACGGCAAACACCGCCACCAGCGTGGCCCACAGGCTCGACTCGTAATGCAGCAGATGGGGATAGGTAATCAGCACGTAGCCGGTGTGTTTCGAAATACCCACGCCCAGTGCCAGAGCGATCGCAATCGCCAGCACCAGGATCACATAGAAACGCTTCATCGGCTCTACTCCTGGGTCGCCGGCGTGCCCGCCGACGCCTTGGCTTCATCGGCAGACAGATGACGGCGCTCAAGGTAGGCCTGCACCGCGGCCAGGCTGGTGGCCAGGTCCGGCGTCACCACCGAGACAGCCTTGGGCTCGAGCTCGGCAATGCGCGCCAGCATCGCCTTGCTCTGCGGATTGTCCTGGTTGAAGTTGTCCTGCAGCACGCTGCGCGCCTCACCCAGCGAGCGGCTGTACACCGCCGATTCGCCGTTAAGCGCGGCCCACTGCGCCTGTTCCAGCGCCAGGCTCAATGCCAGGCGCACCTGATTCAGGCCTTGGCCGGCGAGCAATGGACGAATGTTGTCATCAGGGTTGAAGTCGATACGGAAGTAGCGAGAGATCTGCTCCCACCACTGCTTCAGGCGATTTTCCGTATCGGTGGTCGAGCGCCCTTCGGCAGCAGGTTCGGTGAGCTGATACTCCGGTGCGATAGCCGCAAGCGCCACGACCTGATCACGCAGTGCGGCCAGTTGCAGGTACAGGCCGGTGCGGTCGGGTTGCTCGGTACTGCGCAGCGCGGCAAGGCTCTTGGCCAACTGCTCACGGGCGGCGTAGGCGCCTGGGTCACTTTGTTCACGCAGAATTTCGTCGGCACCCTGCACCAGTGACTGGGCGCTGTTGATGTCCTGCAAGGCAGAGAGACGCAAGCTGGCCAGGCGGATCAGGTGTTCAGCTTCGGCCAGGCGCCAGTCTTTGCGGCTGGCGCCCAGCACGGTTTCCAGGCGTTGGCTCAGGCGCTGCTGGTCACCCTGCAATTGGGCGACCAGCCGGCGGCGCTCCTCAAGCTCGTCCGCCCCAGGCAACTGCGCCAGGCGCGCCGCCAGTTGTTGCTGACTTTGCTTGAGGGATTGGGATTGATCATCAAGGGTCTGCACCTGGCCCAGCTGTTGCTGGCTGCTGGCTTGCAGGGCACGGACCTGCCAGATCCCCCAACCGCCGGCGGCAACGCCTGCAGCACCGAGCAACAGGGCCACAACCGCCAGGCCATTGCCACGGCGTGGCGCGGCGACCTGTGACTCAACCGGCGCATCAAGTGCGGGTTGGGTTTCATCTTTAGGCAAGGCTGTTTCGCTCACGTATCCGTCCTTTGCGTATCAGAGAGTGGGCGCCGCATGCCTTAAGAGGCAGCGCTGCGCAACGCCACTAACAAAGCCGCGGCACTCGCGCCGCGACAATCCACAACTTTTTCTGCACCAGCGGCCCGCGCCATGTCAGACACGCGAGGGCTGGGCACGAACAACGGCAGCTGCGCCACCTTCGGCCAATCGGGGCCGGCCAGGGCTTGCAGGTGTAAAAAACCCTGCCCACTGCTGACCACCAGGCCGTTCAAGCGTTCCAACTGGATGCGTTGCATCAGCACCCCGGCAGCGTAGGCCGGGAGGAAACGCCGATACAACTCCAGATAATCGACACTAGCACCTTGCTCACGCAAACGCTCAGCCAGCAACTCCCGGCCGCCCTCGCCACGCAGGATCAACACCCGCGCACCGGGCCGTGCCACAGCCTCGCGCAAGGCCGGCAATTGAAGCAAGGCTTCGCTGTCGTCGCCGGTTTGCGGATAGTGAACGGTGAGACCGTGATCGGCCAGAACCTGCGCGGTGGCAGCGCCCACGCTGAACCACGGCAACGATGGCCAGGGCTGCTGCAACTGCTGCACAGCCAGGCGTGCCGCCGGCTTGCTCACCACAATCACCGCGCTATAGCGGCCCAGCTCAGCAAAAACTGCCTGTTGCTCGGGCGTGACGGGCAAGGCTTCGGTATCCAGCAACGGCAAGCTGCTGCTGAAAATACCGGCTTCGGCCAACAACGCAGCCACGGCCGCCGACTCTTCGGCGGGCCGCGTCAGCAGCACGCGCCAATCCGTCACTGTGGGCCGGCCTCGCCATAGACTTTTTCCAGAATGGCGCCGGCGCCCTTGCCCAGCAGCTCCTCTGCGACCTGGATGCCCAAGGCCGTCGCGTCACGCTGAGGCCCACGCACCTCGGCGGTGAGCAGCGTGCCACCGTCCGGATCACCGACCAAGCCACGCAGCCAGAGGTTTTCACCTTCAAGCACCGCGTAGCAGGCAATCGGCACCTGGCAGCCACCGTTGAGGTGCTTGTTGAGGGCACGTTCAGCAGTGACACGCACTTCGGTGTCGTGGTGGTCGAGGGGTTTGAGCAAAGCATGTATTTCGCTGTCGGCGGTGCGGCATTCAATGCCGACTGCGCCCTGCCCGCCGGCGGGCAAGCTGTCTTCAACGCTGATGGCCGACGTAATACGGTCTTCAAAACCCAGGCGGATCAGGCCGGCAGCCGCAAGGATGATCGCGTCATATTCGCCGGCATCCAGCTTGGCCAGGCGGGTGTTGACGTTGCCGCGCAAAAAACGAATCTGCAGGTCCGGGCGACGGGTCAGCAATTGGGCCTGACGACGCAGGCTGGAGGTGCCGACGATGCTGCCCAGCGGCAGGTCATCCAGGGACGCGTAGGTGTTGGAAACAAACGCATCACGCGGGTCTTCGCGCTCGCAGATGCAAAAAAGGCCCAGGCCTTCAGGGAAGTCCATGGGCACGTCTTTCATCGAGTGCACGGCGATGTCGGCTTGGTTTTCCAGCAGTGCGGTTTCCAGCTCCTTGACGAACAAGCCCTTGCCGCCGATCTTCGACAGCGGCGAGTCGAGCAGCTTGTCGCCGCGACTGACCATGGGCACCAGGGACACTTTGAGGCCTGGGTGGGCCTGTTCAAGGCGCGCTTTGACGTATTCGGCCTGCCACAAGGCCAGGGCGCTTTTACGGGTGGCGATGCGGATTTCGCGAGAGGACATGGATCAATCCGTACTGAATAGATACGGCAGATAATAACAGCTCAGGCAAACACGCTTTGATTTGAATCAGCAAGTGCGGGGCCTCCCTGGCCACATCGCACCGGGATAAAGGAATGCAGGCCTCGCTACAGCCCTTGGGCTAAAGCTGCTGCATCATCTTGCGCACGCCGGCGACATGGCGTCGGCTGACGATCAAGGCATCGCCGTTAAGCCCTTTGAGGAACAGCTGGAAGTGCCCCAAAGGCGTGCGCTGCAGGCGTTCTATTCGCTCGCGGGCCACCAGTGCGTTGCGGTGGATGCGTACGAAGCGGTCGCCGAATTCATCTTCAAGGGCCTTGAGCGGCTCGTCGAGCAGGACTTCGCCGGCCTCGTGTCGCAGGGTCACGTACTTGTGATCGGCAATAAAGTAGACCACCTGGCCCAACGGGATCAGTTCGATGCCCTTGCGGGTCCGTGCGCTGATATGGCTGCGCGGCCCGTTGCCACTTTGGGCAGCCGGCTGGGTCAGCGCAGCGAGTTGCACGCGGTTCGGGCGCTCGGCCTTCTTGAGCGCCTTAAGCAATGCTTCACCCGTCACCGGCTTGACGATAAAGCTGACACCGCTGGCTTCCAGGGTCTCGGTGGAAAACTCTTCTTGTGCGGCGCACAACACCACGGCAGGTGGCGACTCTCGCTCACTCAAACGGGCGGCGACTTGCAGGCCATCAAGGCCCGGCAAGCGGATATCGAGCAACACCACGTCCGGCTTGAGGCTGTCGATCAGCGTCAACGCCTCTTCGCCATTGGTGGCGCTCGGTTCAAGGACTGTATAACCCTCGAGTTCACTGACCAAACGGCTCAGTCGCTCGCGGGCTTGGGGTTCGTCATCAACGATCAGGACATTCATATTGCGCTGGATTCCTGCGTGAGTCTCGCACAAGGATAGCGTAGACAGGTGCGGTGACTTGCGTCACAGCGATCCACGCTAAGACTAGCGCGAGCGGCAAAAAGTGCCCCGGCAGCGGCACCCAAATTTACCCGGACCTGTTCAATTGCGCCCAAGACCTGCTGCCTTTGGGCATCGTCGTAGGGTTTGCTGATACACAATCCGAATACCCCCCTTTTTTAATGGATAGTCTGGGCTATGACCGCATCACCCGACTTTGGTGCATTCATGCTCTATCAGTGCAACTGTAGACGCTCGCTGAGACGATATTGCTCAATCGTCAAATATCGTTTCAATTAACGCCTGCCTCCAGTCTCGTCCCGGATGCGTTCGACGGCAAGGCACTTAGCCATCCTTGGCGCAAATAAAAATGCCGATCACCCGCAGCATCGCCTCCACGGGCAACCCTGTTATTATCGGCGGCACACCTCCACGCCTCTTTTAAGCAGATCACGAGCGAATCCATGAGCACCGACAAGACCAACCAGTCCTGGGGCGGCCGCTTCAGTGAACCCGTCGACGCCTTCGTCGCGCGCTTCACCGCCTCCGTCACCTTCGACCAGCGCCTGTACCGCCACGACATCATGGGCTCGATCGCCCACGCCACGATGCTGGCCAAGGTCGGCGTGCTGACCGACGCCGAGCGCGACAGCATCATCGACGGCCTGACCACCATCCGCGGTGAGATCGAAGCCGGCACGTTCGACTGGCGCGTCGACCTGGAAGACGTGCACATGAATATCGAAGCGCGCCTCACCGATCGCATCGGTGTGACCGGCAAGAAGTTGCACACCGGTCGCAGCCGTAACGACCAGGTGGCCACCGATATCCGCCTGTGGCTGCGTGACGAGATCGACCTGATCCTGGCCGAAATCACCCGCCTGCAAAAAGGCCTGCTGGAGCAGGCCGAGCGTGAGTCCGGCACCATCATGCCCGGCTTCACCCACTTGCAAACCGCGCAGCCCGTGACCTTCGGCCATCATTTGCTGGCCTGGTTCGAAATGCTCAGCCGCGACTACGAGCGCCTGGTGGACTGCCGCAAGCGCGCCAACCGCATGCCGTTGGGCAGCGCCGCGCTGGCCGGCACCACTTACCCGATCGACCGCGAATACACCGCGCAACTGCTGGGTTTCGACGCCGTGGGCGGCAACTCTTTGGACGGCGTGTCGGATCGCGACTTCGCCATCGAATTCTGCGCCGCCGCCAGCATTGCGATGATGCACCTGTCGCGTTTCTCCGAAGAGCTGGTGCTGTGGACCAGCGCGCAATTCCAGTTCATTGACCTGCCGGATCGCTTCTGCACCGGCAGCTCGATCATGCCGCAAAAGAAAAACCCCGATGTACCGGAGCTGGTGCGTGGCAAGAGCGGCCGCGTGTTCGGCGCGCTGATGGGCCTGCTGACCTTGATGAAAGGCCAGCCTCTGGCCTACAACAAGGACAACCAGGAAGACAAAGAGCCGCTGTTCGATGCCGCCGACACCCTGCGCGACTCGTTGCGTGCGTTTGCCGACATGATCCCGGCGATCAAGCCCAAGCACGCGATCATGCGTGAAGCGGCGCTGCGCGGTTTCTCCACCGCCACCGACCTGGCGGACTACCTGGTGCGTCGTGGTCTGCCATTTCGTGACTGCCATGAAATCGTCGGCCATGCTGTTAAATACGGCGTGGACACCGGCAAGGACCTGGCGGAAATGAGCCTGGAAGAACTGCGTCAGTTCAGCGACCAGATCGAACAGGACGTGTTCGCCGTGCTGACCCTGGAAGGCTCGGTGAATGCCCGTAACCACGTGGGCGGCACTGCGCCGGCGCAGGTCAAGGCAGCCGTTGTGCGCGGCCAGGAACTGCTCGCCAGCCGGTAATCCCCTAAGACCAACTCGGTCAAAATGTGGGAGCGGGCTTGCTCGCGAATGCAGAGTGTCAGTCGCCAGAGATGTCGACTGATCTACCGCTTTCGCGAGCAAGCCCGCTCCCACATTTGATTGGGCCGTGGGCGACTACTTCTTGGCCGCAATCATCGCCATAAACGACGGCATCGCCGCCTCCCTGTCCGCCGCCACCCTCTTGGCGTTGGGCATCTCATGCAGGCGCTCGAGCAACGCCTTGGCCTTCGGCAAATCCGCCAGCAAATCCACACCAAACAGCTTCTCGCCCACCGCGCAGGCGAGGTTCACGCTGTACATGAAATACAGATCGGCAATCGTGAAACGCTCACCCGCCACATAGGGCGCGAACTTGCCGTGCCGGCCCAAAGAAGCAATCCCCAGCAACAACTCAGCCTTGCTTTTGTCCTTGATCGCGTCCGGCACCGGCATACCAAAGAACGCCTCGGCAAAACACGCGCGGGCGGGCAACTCGATGTACAGCTCGATCTCCCGGCACAACGCCAGCACCTCGGCGCGCTGATACGGGTCGGCGGGCAGCAATGACGGGCCTTCCTGGGTTTGCTCGATGTACTCGAGGATCACGCTGGTTTCGTTGATAAAGCCTTGTTTGACCCCCAGCACCGGCACCTTGCCGCGCGGGCTGACGGCCAGGGCTTCAGGGGTTTGGCCTGCGTAAAACGGCACTTCTTCGAATGGCAGGCCTTTCTCCAGTAACGCCAGTTTGACCATGTTGTAGTAGTTGCTGACCGAAAATCCGTAAAGCTTGAGCATTGCGAATGCCTCCATGCCGGGTGTGGGGTTGGCTGCAAGCGTTATAGATCCCTGCAGCCCGCTTGACCAGCAGCATCAGTTGCCTGAATGGCGGTAGACTGGCGCCCTTTCCTTGAGGAGCCTGCCATGAGCGAGCCAACCGATATCGACAACGACGAAGAAGAATTCGCCGAAACCACCCTGATCGAAGCCATCGAAAACCAGATCGAAAGCGAAACCCCGCCAGCGGCCAAGGCCACCTTCAACAAGCTGACCCTGGTGGGCTACGAACGTGAAGAGATCCTGCAACTGATGGCCCACGTGCTTGCAGTGGAGATCGACGCCCTGCTGGAAGAGGACCGAGCCTTCAATACCGAATGGTATGAAACTGCACTGCGTGCTCTGCCGGAATTGCCGCCCGAAAAGCAATAAATCCAACAAGCGGCAACACACTGGACAGTTCGACAAAGTGCGTTCACCTTATGGCCTGCTAGCCTCTAATAAATTCTTAGAAAGTCTGGAGTCCTTATGTCGTATACCCCTGAGTTGGTTGCCGAACTGGAAATCCTTGCACTCTTCAATCTGGACAGCACCAAGGAAGGTCTGAAAGTCCACCAGACCGCCGCGTCTACTGCCATCGCCGCTGCCAAACGCCTTCATGCCAAAGGCCTTATCGACCAGCCGGACGGGGGCTACCTGACCAGCCTTGGCCGGGACGCCGCAGAACAAGCGCAAACCCTGCTGACCATCTTGACTACCGCTACCACCAAAGAAGCTGCCTGACACCTTACTTTCGCCCATGGAGTCCGTCTGCTGCGGACTCTGAGGGCGTTGCTGTGGGCGGCACAAAATTCTGACGTCAAAAAGCCACATATCATCTAAACCTCCTACGCTTCTGGCTGTAAACTCCTACACGGCCGCCCACGTCGGGCTCTGCGAGCCAACGACTCAGACATGACCCGCACCCATGAAATCCGCCCCGACCTGGACGAAGGCATCGACCGCAAGGTACTGGCCCAGCTGCGCGCGCGCTTTATGGCCCTCAATGCAGGCCGCATGGCCCGGGCCGTCGAAGGGCTGACGCCACGCCAACAGAGCGTGCTGACCGTGCTGCCGTTGTTTTTTCACGTCAACCACCCGCTGTTGCCCGGCTATGTCTCGGGCAGCACGCCAGCGGGCCTGTCAAACTTCGAACCCGACGCCCAGGCCCTCACCGAAGCCCAGCGCCTGACCCGCTCGTTCTCCTACAAGCCGCGCCATGGCAACCCGCCGCAGCCGATCCATGGTCTGTTCCTGATGGGCAGCCTCGGCACCTTGGCCCAGGCGGACCAGAGCGACATGGACGTGTGGGTCTGCCACGCTGCGGACCTTGGCGAGAGCGAACTCGCCGAGCTGCGCAAAAAGTGCCAGTTGCTGGAAGCCTGGGCGCTGACCATGGGCGCCGAGGCGCATTTCTTCCTGATCGAGCCGACGCGCTTTGTTTCAGGCGAGCGCGACACCCAACTGAGCTCCGACGACTGCGGTACGACTCAGCATTACCTGTTGCTGGATGAGTTCTACCGCACCGCCATCTGGCTCGCCGGACGCACGCCAATCTGGTGGCTGGTACCGGTCTATGAAGAAACCCGCTACGCCGAATTCACCCACGCGCTGATCTCCAAACGTTTTATCCGCGCCGATGAAACCCTGGACCTCGGCCACCTGGCGCACATCCCGCCGGGCGAATTTATCGGCGCGGGGTTGTGGCAACTGTTCAAGGGCATCGAGTCGCCTTACAAATCGGTGCTCAAGCTGCTGCTGACCGAGGTGTACGCCAGCGAGCACCCCAACGTGCACTGCTTGAGCCTGCGCTTCAAACGTGCGGTGTTTGCCAATCAGATGGACCTGGATGAGCTGGACCCCTATATCGTGGTCTACCGCCGTATCGAGGAATACCTCAAGGCGCGCAATGAACCCGAACGCCTGGAGCTGGTGCGCCGTGCGCTGTACTTGAAGGTCAATCGCAAGCTCAGCGCCGGCCAGCGCAGCACCAGCTGGCAGCGGCTATTGTTGGAACGCCTGGCCCATGAATGGGGTTGGGACCAGCGCCAGCTGGCCTTGCTTGACAGCCGCAGCCAGTGGAAAGTGCGCCAGGTCGCCTCAGAGCGCCGCGCACTGGTCAGCGAACTCAATTACAGCTACCGCTTTCTCACCCAATTCGCCCGCACCGAGCAGACCGTCAGCCTGATCAACAAGCGCGACCTCAATGTACTGGGTCGGCGCCTGTATGCCGCGTTTGAGCGCAAGGCCGGCAAGGTCGAGTTCATCAACCCCGGCATCGCCCCGGACTTGGCCGAAGACACCCTGACCCTGGTGCAATCGCCCAACCGCAAAGAACCCGGTCAGCACCACTGGGGCTTGTACAACGGCAACCTCACGGCGCTGGAATGGGAGCACTTCGCGCCGATCAAGCGCAGCCGCGATCTGCTGGAAATGCTCACCTGGTGCCATCGCAACGGTGTGATCGACAGCAGCACACGCCTGGCCTTGCACCCAGGCGTCAGCGACATGACCGAATTCGAGCTGTTCAACCTGCTGGGCTGCCTGCAACAGACGATCGCCCTGCCCCTGGCCAGCGTCGATGAAGACCGCCTGCTGCGCTCGGCGGTACCGGAAGAGGTGCTGTTGCTGGTCAACGTCGGCGTCGACCCGCTCAAGCATCACCGCGACTTGAATATCCTGATGACCACCGAGCGCACTGATTCCCTGAGCTACGCCGGTGTGCGCGACAACCTGGTGCTGACGCTGGATCAGGTCACGCTCAACAGTTGGAACGAGGTATTGGTCAGCCGCTACGACGGCCCTCACGCACTGCTCGACTGCCTGCGCGACTACCTCAATCAGCTGCCGCCGAACCACCTGCCACGCCTGCGGGTGCGCTGCTTCTGCCACAACCGTGCGCAGTTCATTGCCCAGCGCGTGGAAGAAATCTTCGATACCGTGCAGAACCTGCTGCTTGGCCAGTCCAATCATCGCTACCTGCTGCAGGTGCAGCAGCACTATCACGTGATGGAACTGACGCCGGGCCAGGCCACTCACGTGCCCCTACCCAACCAGGATGCGCTGATCGCCTACCTCAGCGAAGAGTTGGCCAGCTACAGCCCGTTGCACCTGGACGCCATGGCCCTGGAAGACCACGAATTGGCCCTGCTGCTGCCCATGGGCCTGGCTGATTGTGTGCAGGTGTTCTACCGGGTCAATGAAGGCTTCGCCCAGCTGTATGTGCTGGATGAGTTCAACGCGCTGTGGCAGCAACGCTTGCCGTTTCATGATGAGCAAAGCCTGCTGGCGCCACTGCAGCGCTTCCTGCAAACGATCATCTATCGCCGCGAAGCGCTGGCGCCGCTGGACGCACAACAGCCGCTGGGTGAAGTGCAGATTTTGTATTACCAACTGTTGCCGTCTGGCAATCAACGCGCGCGCGGCATTGAGCCTCGACCGGCGCCGCAGAACCCGACCAACAAGCCGTTTTATGACGTGCAAGCGATTATCGGCAAAGCCGCACCCGGCCAGGTCGGCATCACGCTGTACTGCAATCAACGGGAGTTTTCCGAGTTGGAGTTCGGCGACCAACTGTTTGCCATAGTGGCCCAGGAAATCGTCGGGCAGCGCCGGGAGACCGAGCGTTACCGCTGCTACATCACCGACCTGGACCTGTCCGGCCTGCTCGGTGATGTGCAAAGCCCGAGCAACTTGTATCTGCGTTACAAGGCCGAGCTGGAATTGTCGCTGAATGCGGCGCTGAGCCAGATTTAGAGAGGGAAGGCGCCGCCATCCTTGGGCTGGCCTTCAACGCTGAGCAGTTCAAGCTTCAGCGTCTTGCCGCCCGGCGCCGGCCAGTCGATGTGCTGGCCCACTTGCAGGCCAAGCAAGGCGCTGCCTACCGGTGCCAGGATCGAAATTTTACCTTCGTCGGCGTTGGCATCCTTGGGATAAACCAGGGTCAGGTGGTAGTCCTTGCCGCTGCCTTGCTCACGGCAATGTACGCTGGAGTTCATGGTCACGACACTTGCAGGCACTTCATCGTGGCCAACCACTTCTTCGGCACGGTCGAGCTCGGCTTGCAGCGCGACAACACCCGGTTGAGTCTCGTCCATGCGGTCGATCAGTTGCTCAAGACGCTGCACGTCAAGACGGGTAAGAATGATGGAAGGTGCGGTCATGATTCAGGCAGACTCCTTTTTTCTGCACAAAAAAGCAAAACCCCGCCAGGAAAAGGCGGGGTTCTCACGGGCCTCGATGAGTTGAGGCGTATCCGGACACTACCACAGCGTCACAAATAAACAAGACGGCCTCAGGCGCGCGCCCTGCGCTGTTCGGCCTCGGCGCAAATCACGCGGCGCCGGGCATCGTCGGCGGAGCGCCATTCACGGATGTCTTCCACGTGCCGGTAGCAGCCGAGGCAGACTTTTTGCTCGTCCAGGCGACACAAACTGATACAAGGTGACGGCACTGCCGGGCTGACATTGCTGAACAGCGGCTTGGGCGGACGTACAGGTGCAGGCTGGGTCACGATCAGATCTCGTCGAAGTCCAGCTTTTCGCCGGCCTGTTCCCAAACCAGGCGTTCAAGCATTTCGCCCAACAACTCTTCACTTTTGTCACATTGCCACTTGCCGCTCTCTTCGTCGTATTCAAAGTGAATACCACCCGAACGCGCCGCCAGCCAAAGCTGACGCAGCGGCTCCTGACGGCTGAAGATCAGTTGGGTGCCGTTTTCAAACTTGACGGTCAGCACGCCAGCCGAGTTTTCCAGGTCCACATCCAGGCCGCTGTCGTCGAAAATATCTTCCAGCGCCTGCTGGGTCGAATCCACCAGGTCGTGAAAACGGGCTTCGGTCAAACTCATTGTGGGAACCTCGAAAAGTGTCTGGTCACGCTCAAGCGGCGCACGATACGGACGCGCCATGATGATTGCAAAGGATACCGATTTCATTACCCGCAGCCGCGTGAAATATCCTCATTTAGCGTAGGCCGAATCGCGGCATGCTCGGCAAACCCCCGCCGGACGGGTATTACGGCGCATAGGCAAGCTGGCGGGTGGTCGGTATACTCGGGCGCAATTAATGCATATTCAAGGATTTCGCCATGAAGCGCCTGATCTCTTCCCTTGCTGCGCTCGTCGCGGTCGCTTGCCTCGTTAGTGCCTGTGGTCAAAAAGGCCCGCTGTACCTGCCCGATGACAGCAAAGACCCGAACGACCAGGCACAGTCGTCGCAAAAAGCTGCAAAAGCGCATAAGCACGACACTTACTAAGGGAACATCATGGACGCTTTTAACTACCGGGACGGCGAGCTGTTCGCGGAAGGCGTGGCGCTGTCCGCGATTGCCGAGCAGTTCGGCACCCCGACCTATGTGTACTCGCGTGCGCACATCGAAGCCCAATACCGCTCGTTCACCGACCCACTGCAAGGCGTTCCACACAGGGTGTGCTACGCGGTCAAGGCCAACTCCAACCTGGGTGTACTGAATGTCCTGGCGCGTCTCGGCGCTGGTTTTGACATCGTTTCCCGTGGCGAGCTGGAACGTGTTCTGGCTGCCGGCGGCCAGGCCGACAAAATCGTCTTCTCCGGCGTCGGCAAGAGCCGCGAAGACATGCGTCGCGCCCTCGAAGTGGGCGTGCATTGCTTCAACGTCGAATCCACCGACGAGCTGGAGCGCCTGCAAGTGGTCGCCGCCGAGATGGGCGTTCGCGCGCCGATCTCCCTGCGCGTCAACCCGGACGTCGATGCCGGCACGCACCCGTATATCTCCACCGGTCTCAAAGAGAACAAGTTCGGCATCGCCATTGCCGACGCCGAGGACGTGTACATCCGTGCCGCACAGCTGCCGAACCTGGAAGTGCTGGGCGTCGACTGCCATATCGGCTCGCAACTGACCACCCTGCCGCCGTTCCTCGATGCGCTCGACCGCCTGTTGGCACTGACCGAACGCCTTGGCGAGTGCGGCATCTACCTGCAACACATCGACCTTGGCGGCGGCGTGGGTGTGCGTTATCGCGATGAAGAACCGCCGCTGATCGCCGATTACATCAAGGCTGTGCGCGAGCGCACCGAAGGCCGTGGCCTCACCCTGATGTTCGAGCCGGGCCGTTATATCGTTGCCAACGCCAGCGTGCTGCTGACCCAGGTCGAATACCTCAAGCACACCGAACACAAGGATTTCGCCATCGTTGATGCGGCGATGAACGACCTGATCCGCCCGGCGCTGTACCAGGCGTGGATGGACGTCACTGCCGTAACCCCGCGCGAGGGTGAAGGCCGTGCCTACGACATCGTCGGCCCGATCTGCGAGACCGGCGACTTCCTGGCCAAGGATCGTCAGCTTGCGCTGGAGGAAGGCGACCTGCTGGCCGTGCATTCGGCCGGTGCCTACGGGTTTGTCATGAGTTCCAACTACAACACCCGCGGCCGTGCCGCCGAGGTGCTGGTGGACGGTGATCAAGCGTTTGAAGTGCGTCGCCGCGAGACGGTAGCCGAGTTGTATGCTGGCGAAAGCCTGCTGCCGGAGTAAGCCATGCTGCTGCGTTTTACCAAGATGCACGGGCTGGGTAATGATTTCATGGTCCTTGACCTGGTCAGCCAGCACGCGCACATCCTGCCCAAGCACGCCAAACAGTGGGGCGACCGTCACACCGGCATCGGTTTCGACCAGTTGCTGATCGTTGAGGCGCCGAGCAACCCGGAGGTGGATTTCCGTTACCGGATCTTCAACTCCGACGGTTCCGAAGTGGAACAATGCGGCAACGGCGCGCGCTGCTTTGCGCGCTTTGTGCTGGACAAGCGCCTGACCGCCAAGCGCCAGATTCGCGTCGAAACCAAGAGCGGCGTGATCGAGCTGGATATTCGCAGCGACGGCCAGATCAGCGTCAACATGGGCGCGCCGCGCCTGGTGCCGGCGGATATTCCGTTTCAGGCCACTGAGCAGGCCGCCAGTTACGTGCTGGACGTAGAAGGCAAAGCCGTCGACATCGCAGCCGTCTCCATGGGCAACCCCCATGCCGTGCTGCGGGTCAACGACATCAATAACGCCCCGGTGCATGAGCTGGGGCCGAAGATCGAGCATCACCCGCGCTTTCCGGCACGGGTCAATGTGGGCTTTTTGCAGGTGATCGACCGTACCCGTGCGCAACTGCGTGTATGGGAACGCGGCGCCGGCGAAACCCAGGCGTGCGGCACCGGTGCTTGCGCCGCAGCCGTCGCCGCGATCAGCCAGGGGTGGATGGATTCGCCGCTGCTGATCGACCTGCCTGGTGGACGTCTGTCCATCGAGTGGGCAGGCCCTGGCCACCCGGTGATGATGACCGGGCCGGCCTCGCGTGTATACGAAGGACAGGTCCGTCTATGAGTGAGCCAAGCTAATGACCGATAAGCCTCAAGTACCCGCCCAAGCAACCCCAAGCGAAAGTCTGGAGGCCGCTGCTGTCGCGGCGTACCTTGAGGCTAATCCGGACTTCTTCGTCGAACACGAAGAACTGCTGCCCGCCCTGCGCATCCCCCACCAGCGTGGCGATACCGTGTCGCTGGTGGAGCGGCAGATGAAGATCCTGCGCGAGCGCAATATCGAGATGCGCCATCGGCTTTCACACCTGATGGATGTGGCCCGCGACAACGACCGCCTGTTCGACAAGACCCGCCGCCTGATCCTGACCCTGATGGACGCCAACAGCCTGGAAGAAACGGTCATCGCCGTGGAAGACAGCCTGCGCCAGGACTTCCAGGTGCCGTTTGTCAGCCTGATTTTGTTCAGCGACAACCCGATGCCGGTGGGCCGCTGGGTCAGCGGCAGCGACGCGCAAACCGCAATCGGCGGCCTGCTCTCGGAAGGCAAGACCATCAGCGGCACCTTGCGTGAACACGAGCTGGATTTCCTGTTTGGCGCCGAACAGCGCAAGCAAATCGGCTCCACCGCCGTAGTCGCCCTCAGCCATCAAGGCTTGCACGGCGTGCTGGCAATTGCCAGCCGTGACCCTGCGCACTACAAAAGCTCGGTGGGCACGCTGTTCTTGACCTACATCGCCGAAGTGCTGGGCCGCGTCTTGCCGCGCCACACCACTACCCTGCGCGCGGTGCGCTAGCCATGGAACGGCACCTGGACGCTTATTGCGCTCACCTGCGCAACGAGCGCCAGGTGTCGCCCCACACCCTGGAAGCCTATCGACGGGACTTGAACAAGGTCCTGGCGTACTGCGAAAAACAACAGATCAGCAGTTGGAAGGCGCTGGATATCCAGAGCCTGCGCAGCCTGATCGCGCGGTTGCACCAGGCGGGCCAATCTTCGCGCAGCCTGTCACGCCTGCTCTCGGCGGTACGCGGCCTCTATCATTACCTTAACCGCGAAGGCCTGTGCGACCACGACCCAGCCAACGGCCTGTCGCCGCCCAAGGGCGAACGGCGCCTGCCCAAAACCCTCGACACCGACCGTGCCCTGCAATTGCTGGACGGCGCTGTTGAGGACGACTTCCTGGCCCATCGTGACCAGGCGATTCTGGAGCTGTTCTACTCCTCGGGCCTGCGCCTGTCGGAGCTGACCGGCCTGAACCTGGATCAGTTGGACCTGGCGGACGGCCTGGTGCAAGTGCTCGGCAAGGGCAGCAAGACCCGCGTGTTGCCGGTGGGCAGGAAGGCCCGCGAAGCCTTGCAGCTGTGGTTGCCGCTGCGCCTGTTGACCAACCCGGCCGACGACGCGGTGTTTGTCAGCCAGCAAGGCCGACGCCTGGGGCCACGGGCGATTCAGGTGCGGGTCAAGGCGGCCGGCGAGCGCGAACTGGGGCAAAACCTGCACCCGCATATGCTGCGCCACTCCTTTGCCAGCCATATGCTGGAGTCGTCCCAGGACCTGCGCGCCGTGCAGGAGCTGCTCGGCCACTCCGATATCAAGACCACGCAGATCTATACCCACCTCGACTTCCAGCACCTGGCGACGGTGTACGACAGCGCCCATCCACGGGCCAAACGCATCAAGGGCGGCGACTCATGAGTATCAAGCTGATCACCTTCGACCTGGACGACACGCTCTGGGACAACGTACCCGTCATCATCAACGCCGAGGCGTCGATGCGCGAATGGCTGGCGGTTAACGCCTCCAAGGTTGGCGACTTGCCCCTGGAGCATTTCGCCAGCCTTCGCCAACAGGTGTTGGAGCGCCATCCAGAGCTTAAATATCGCATCAGCGTCCTGCGTCACAAGGTCCTGACGCACGCGTTTGAAGAGGCGGGTTACCCACAGCCTGAAGCTACGCAGATGGCGGACGTGTGCTACGAAGCGTTTATTCACGCCCGTCACCAGCTCACGCCGTTCCCGGAAGCGGAGCCCATGCTGCAGGCGCTGCGCCAGCACTTCCTGCTGGGCGTGATCACCAACGGCAATGCCGACGTGCAACGCGTAGGCCTGGCGGATTACTTCCACTTTGCCCTGCGCGCCGAGGATATCGGCATCGCCAAGCCGGATGCGCGACTGTTTCAGGAAGCCTTGCAACGCGGTGGCGTGGATGCAAGTCAAGCCGTGCATATTGGCGATCATCCTGGCGATGACATCGCCGGGGCGCAGCAGGCCGGGCTTCGCGCGGTGTGGTTCAATCCGACGGGCAAGGCGTGGGAAGCGGATAAGCTGCCGGATGCCGAGATTCGCAGCCTGACGGAATTGCCGGAGCTGCTGCGCAGCTGGCAGTCACGCTGAAGATCAAAATGTGGGAGCTGGCTTGCCTGCTCCCACTTTGGTATGTGGTGAATTTTAAGAATTTGTTTCTGGCATGAAAAAGCCCGCAGCGACGGCGGGCTTTTTCTCACAAGCAGCTGCTGACCTCAGATAGGTCGGCTGCCGTACTTGTTATCCGGCTTCTTCGGTGGGTCTGCCACCACGTTGGCCTCGACTTCCTGCACTTTGCCGCCTTTAGCGAGGAATTCTTCCATCGCACGGGCCAGCGCATCGCGCTCTTTGTTCTTGGCTTCAACGCTCGGCAGTTCGTCTACCGAGACAGCGGCCTTGGCTTTGCCTTTGGCCACCGGGGCGGGTGCATCATCGCCACCGTCGTCGTCAGCAACGTCTTCAGCTGCCGCTTCAAGGCCTTCTTCGGCCTCATCGTCGTCACCTACTTCAAGGTCGTCGTTTTCCAGATCATCGTCGCTCATGTTCTACCTCATGACTTGCGAAAAGCAGATTAGTTATAGCCCAGCTTCACCCTCTGTCGAGGTCGCCGGAAAAAAATCAATATCCACCGGGTTTCCAGTGGCTTATGCCCCATCACCGTGCAACGTGGCGAGGACTTTACGAGCACCGCCATGATCTCGGTGCTCGCCCAGATAAACACCTTGCCAAGTCCCTATCGCCAAGCGGCCGGCCTTGACCGGCAAACTCAACTGGCAGCCCAGCAGACTGGCCTTGAAGTGCGCCGGCAGATCATCCGGACCTTCGTCGTTATGTTCGAACCCAGCACGCCCTTGCGGCACCAGCGAGTTGAAAAAACGCTCGAAGTCACGGCGAACCGCCGGGTCGGCATTCTCGTTGATGGTCAACGAGGCCGAGGTGTGCTGCAGCCACAGATGCAACAGGCCTACTCGGCAAGCCTTTAACTCAGGCACGCCGGCAAGCAACTCATCCGTTACCAGGTGAAAGCCCCGGGGCTTGGCCCGCAGGGTAATCAGGGTCTGTTGCCACATACAGTTCTCCGCCCATCGGCGCGCATTCTAGCGCGGTCTGGGAAAAAACAAAGTGTCGAATACGCCTACATGCACGTAAGACTTTCGCACCCTTAAAAGTGCCGTGTGGATCCCATCACAAACTCGGCAAAAAACCCATCCGCCTTTAGCCACAGACAAACCCCAGACAAAAAAATGCCCGGCAAGCCGGGCATCTTTTTTTCGCGTACTTACAAGTTGTAGCCGCGTTCGTTGTGTTGCGCCAGGTCGAGGCCCACCGCCTCTTCTTCTTCGGTCACCCGCAGGCCCATCACCATGTCCAGCACTTTGAGAATGATGAAGGTCACGATGGCCGTGTAGATCACGGTGAAACCCACGCCTTTGCACTGGATCCAGACTTGCGCCGCGATGTCAGTGGTGGCCGCATTGAAGCCGCCCAGCGATGGCGCTGCGAACACGCCAGTGAGGATCGCGCCGAGGATACCGCCGATACCGTGCACGCCGAAGGCGTCCAGGGAGTCGTCGTAGCCCAGTTTGCGTTTCAGGGTAGTGGCGCAGAAGAAGCACACCACGCCTGCCGCCAGGCCGATGACCAGGGCGCCCATCGGGCCTACGGTGCCGGCAGCCGGGGTGATTGCAACCAGACCGGCCACGACGCCCGAGGCAATGCCCAGTGCGCTTGGCTTACCGTGGGTGACCCACTCGGCGAACATCCAGCCCAGTGCGGCGGCAGCGGTAGCAATTTGAGTCACCAGCATCGCCATGCCGGCAGTGCCGTTGGCAGCAGCAGCAGAGCCTGCGTTGAAGCCGAACCAGCCAACCCACAGCATGGCTGCACCGACCAGGGTATAACCCAGATTGTGAGGCGCCATTGGAGTGGTCGGGAAGCCTTTACGCTTGCCGAGTACCAGGCACGCCACCAGGCCGGCCACACCGGCGTTGATGTGCACCACGGTGCCGCCTGCAAAGTCCAGCACGCCCCAGTCGCCCAGCAACGAACCCGGACCGCCCCACACCATGTGGGCAATCGGCGCGTAGACCAGAGTGAACCAGACGCCCATGAAGATCAGCATCGCAGAGAACTTCATACGCTCGGCGAATGCACCGACGATCAGCGCAGGGGTAATGATGGCAAAGGTCATCTGGAAGGTGACGAACACCGCCTCAGGGAACAGCGCCGCAGGGCCGGTGATGCTCGCCGGTGTTACACCCGACAGGAACAGTTTGGACAGGCCGCCCACGAACGAGTTGAGGTTGACGACGCCTGCTTCCATACCGGTGGTGTCGAACGCCATGCTGTAGCCGTAAACGAACCACAGGATGGTGATCAGCCCGGTGATGGCGAAGCACTGCATCATCACGGAAAGAATGTTTTTGGAGCGCACCATGCCGCCGTAGAAAAGCGCCAGGCCCGGAATGGTCATGAACAGTACCAGCGCGGTGGATGTGAGCATCCATGCCGTGTCGCCGGAATTGAGGACTGGAGCAGGGGCTGGGTCCGCCGCCAATGCCAGGGCTGGCATTACGAGGGACAACAGGGCTCCTAGCCCTGCGAATTTACGCAGAGTCATATTGTTTTCTCCTGGGGCGTTGGGGGTTTGGCGGCTTAGATTGCGTCGGTATCGGTTTCGCCGGTACGGATGCGAATAGCCTGTTCCAGATTGACCACAAAGATCTTGCCGTCACCGATCTTGCCGGTGTTGGCCGCCTTGGTTATCGCCTCGATAACCCGGTCAAGATCCTTGTCGTCAATGGCGACATCAATCTTCACCTTTGGCAGGAAATCGACCACGTATTCCGCGCCGCGATACAGCTCGGTGTGACCCTTCTGCCGACCGAAGCCTTTGACCTCAGTAACGGTAATGCCCTGCACGCCGATCTCGGACAGTGACTCGCGAACATCGTCCAACTTGAACGGCTTGATGATGGCAGTGACTAGCTTCATGAAAACTCTCTCCCGAATTGGTGGACTTGCCCCAGGAAAACAAACCCGTCTCAAGTCTAAGCGCAGTGCCTGGCTTTGTAACGCGTCGTCGCCTCGGCATTTGCCGTCGCGACGCCAGCGAACCACTGGTGACGAAACCTGTACCCCTGATCCGTCGGCGCACTGCATTCGTCACAGCGACTGCATCAGTGCATGGGTCATGATCGTCTAAGCAGAAACCTTGCCAGCTCCGTAAAAATCACTGAAATCAGTCCTTTGCCCACTTATGCCCACCCGCAGGGCGTTTGCGCGGCACCAATGCGCACAAAAACAGTGCGCCACCGCCCGGCCCTCTGCGCGAAAAGCGTGCGCCCGCGGCCGTAAAAAAGACTATAGACGCTGCGTGATACACTGCCGGCCAACAGTTTTCCGGAATATTTCCCATGCTCGCGCCCAAAGACCTCCTCGACGCCCTGAGCGGCCACGCCTCTCGCCTGTTCAGCGGCGAAACCCCGCTGCCCCGCAACGAAATCGAAAGCCAGTTCAAGGCCCTGCTGCAAAGCGGCTTCAGCAAGCTCGACCTGGTGAGCCGGGAAGAATTTGACAGCCAGATGGTCGTACTGGCCCGCACCCGTGCGCGGCTGGAGAGTCTGGAAGCGAAGGTAGCGGAGCTGGAAGCGCGGTTGGCACCCGCTGCCGAATAACGGTCACAACTCGGTCAAAATGTGGGAGCGGGCTTGCTCGCGAATGCAATCTGTCAGACACCTGGATGTTGGCTGACCCACCGCATTCGCGAGCAAGCCCGCTCCCACAGCTGTTTTGCATCGCTCTTTGGATACGTTCAGTAAAACCTCCCGCCCTCGAAAGCATCTCACCTCGTCTACCCTTGAAAAACCCGCAGGAAGCGGCCTCCCACTCAAGGAACGAGCATGTCCCTCGCCATCGTCCACAGCCGTGCCCAAATTGGCGTAGAAGCCCCCGCCGTTACCGTCGAAGTGCATATGGCCAATGGTCTTCCCTCGCTGACCTTGGTGGGCCTGCCGGAAACCGCCGTGAAGGAAAGCAAGGACCGCGTGCGCAGCGCCATCCTCAACTGCGCCCTGCAATACCCGGCCCGTCGTATCACCCTCAACCTCGCGCCCGCCGACCTGCCCAAGGATGGCGGGCGTTTTGATTTGGCGATTGCCTTGGGCATCCTGGCCGCCAGCGTGCAGGTGCCGGCATTGATGCTCGATGACGTGGAATGCCTGGGGGAATTGGCACTGTCGGGTGAGGTGCGGGCGGTCAAGGGTGTGCTGCCGGCCGCACTGGCCGCACGCAAGGCCGGGCGCACCGTGATAGTGCCGCGGGCGAATGCCGAGGAGGCGTGCCTGGCGTCGGGGTTGAAGGTGATTGCGGTGGACCACTTGCTGCAAGTGGTGGCGCACCTGAATGGGGTTGTGCCGATTGAGCCGTATAAATCCGACGGTTTGCTGTACTTGAACAAGCCCTACCCGGATTTGAGTGAGGTGCAAGGCCAATTGGCCGCCAAGCGTGCACTGCTGATCGCGGCGGCCGGCGCGCACAACCTGCTGTTAAGCGGGCCACCCGGTACCGGCAAGACCTTGCTCGCCAGCCGCCTGCCTGGCTTGCTGCCGCCCTTGAGTGAGCAGGAAGCCCTGGAAGTGGCGGCCATTCAGTCAGTGGTCAGCCTGGCGCCATTGAGCCATTGGCCGCACCGCCCGTTCCGTCAGCCGCATCATTCGGCGTCGGGGCCGGCGCTGGTAGGCGGCGGGTCAAAACCGCAGCCGGGGGAAATCACCCTGGCCCATCATGGCGTGCTGTTTCTGGATGAGCTGCCGGAGTTTGATCGCAAGGTGCTGGAAGTGCTGCGCGAGCCGCTCGAATCCGGGCACATCGTGATCTCCCGCGCCCGTGACCGGGTGAGTTTCCCGGCACGGTTTCAATTGGTGGCCGCCATGAACCCCTGCCCTTGCGGCTACCTGGGCGAACCCAGCGGGCGCTGTCGGTGTACGCCGGAGCAAATCCAGCGCTACCGCAACAAGCTGTCGGGGCCATTGCTGGATCGGATCGACTTGCACCTCACTGTTGCCCGGGAAGCCACCGCGCTGAACCCGCTCCCACAGGATGGCGACAATACCGCAACAGCCTCGACGGAAGTCGCCGAGGCCCGTGAGCGCCAGCAAAAACGCCAAGGCTGCGCCAATGCCTTCCTGGACCTGCCAGGCCTGCGCAAGCACTGCCAACTGGCAAAGGCCGATGAAAGCTGGCTGGAAAGCGCCTGCGAACGACTGACCTTGTCCCTGCGCGCAGCCCACCGTTTGCTCAAGGTGGCGCGCACCCTGGCGGACCTTGAGCGGGTGGAAAATATCGCCCGGCATCATTTGCAGGAAGCCTTGCAGTACCGGCCCGCCGCAATGGGTTAAGCCTATGCGGGGAAACACAGCACACGCGGTCCTGACCTGTCTGTGGACCTTCGTCACCAGCATGGACGAGGCACCGGGGATGGTCGACCAACTGGCGCGCCTCAAGGATATCGGCAAGCGCGTGGACCCAGGCCTAGGCGAGCATTAAGCCTTAACGAAAACGGTCGACCTCCTGCCGCAAGCCTGCCGCCAGGGTTTCCAGTTCCTTGGCGGTAATGGCCAGGTTGGACACCACTTCGCGCTGTTCGCTGTTGGCCAATGCAATGCTCTGCAAGTTGCTGCTCAGCACGTTGGCCGTGCTGCTCTGCTCCTGGGTCGCAGTGGTAATGGCGGCAAACTGCTGGCCTGCCGAACGGCTTTGCTCGTCGATGCGCGCCAGGGCCGAGGCCACGTCGGCGTTGCGCGACAGGCCTTCCTGCATCAACGCGTTGCCGTGTTCCATGGTGCTGATGGCGTTGCCGGTTTCCTGCTGGATGCTTTGGATCATCACCGAGATTTCGTCGGTGGCCTGGCGCGTGCGCGAGGCCAGGTTGCGCACTTCGTCGGCAACCACCGCAAAGCCCCGGCCTTGTTCACCGGCCCGCGCCGCCTCGATGGCGGCGTTGAGCGCCAGCAGGTTGGTTTGCTCGGCAATCGAGGTGATCACGCCGACAATCCCGCCAATTTCCTGGGAGCGCTGGCCCAAGGTGTTGATCACCGTGGCCGTGCTGTTGAGGGCGGTGGCGATATGCTCCAGCGACGACGACGCCTCTTGCATCGAGGTGCGGCCAATACGCGTCTGCTGGGCGTTTTCCTGGGCCAGTCGCTCGGTATTGCCCATGTTGTCGGCGATGTTCAGCGAGGTGGCGCTGAACTCTTCCACTGCGCCGGCCATGCTGGTGATTTCGCCGGACTGCTGCTCCATGCCCTCATAGGCCCCACCCGACAGGCCGGACAACGCCTGAGCCCGGCTGTTGACCTCTTCGGCCGCTTTACGGATGTGCGAGACCATGGTCGACAGCGCCTCACCCATCTGGTTGAAGCTGCTCGCCAACTGGCCGATTTCGTCATGGCTGGACACATTCAAGCGCGCGCTCAAATCGCCGGCGCCCAAGGCTTCGGCCTGGCGTACCAAGTCGCTCAAAGGCTGCAATTTGCTGCGCAGCAACCACACCGCCGCGCCTACTGCCAGCAACATCGCCAGCACGCTGCCGATCACCAGGCGAATACCGACTGCCCACGTGACTGCACGTATTTCGGACTTCGGCATACTCGCCACCACCGACCACGGCCCGCCATCGAACGGCACCGCAACGCTGTAGAAGTCTTCGTCCTTGTCGCTCCAGAAGCGGCCTTTGCCTGGGCTCTTGGCCAGATCGAGCATCACCGGGACCGCCTGATCCAGCGCCTGCACACCCGCCGGCGGCACCAGCCAGTGCTTCTGCTCGTCCAACAAGGCGAGCGAGCCGGTGTGGCCGATACGGAAGCGTTTGAGGTTGTCGAACTGGGCCTTTTGCTCGTCGGTGTAATCAAAGCCGATAAACAACACGGCGATCACCTTGCCGGCGGCATCGCGCACGGGGCTGTACTGGGTCATGTAGGCACGCTCAAACAACACCGCCCGCCCAATGTAATTCTGCCCGGCCAAAAGGCGCTGGTAGGCCGGATGCTGGTGATCCAGCACAGTCCCGATAGCGCGATTGCCGTCTTGTTTGGTCAGTGAGGTGCTGATGCGGATGAAGTCTTCGCCACTGCGCACAAACACCGTGGCCACCCCGCCGGACATCTGCTTGAACTCGTCCACCTCTGCGAAGTTGTTGTTCAACACCTCATCGCCCAGGAGCAGGCTTGGGGTCTGCACACCGGCCACCGCAACCTGTTGGTCCGGGCGCACGCTCAAGCCGGCGCCAAAGCGCTTTTCAAACAGCCCGCTCAATCGCTGAGTGCTCTCGCGCAAGGTGCTGTGGAAGGTGTTGAGTTGGTCGGCCAGCAAGCGGGCCTCGCTGGCCAGGTGTTCCTCGCGGGTGTCGAGGTTGGCCGAGTCGAGGGAACGCAGGGCAAATACCGTACTGCCGCTGATGACGACCGCCAAAATGACGGCCAGGGCAAGGCCTAACTGGGAGGCGATCCGAGCGCGAGGTTGAGACATGACAGCTCCTGGCCGGGGCCAGGATCATCCTGATCTCTTAGCGCAGCTCGGCAAATTATCGGGTGGGAAACGCTGGAAACGGGGGTTCCAACACACCTTCTTCGGCAAGCGCGGGCAATACTTGAGCGATACACAGGGGTATCGCGCAAACGATTGCATCGAAGGGCTAGGCAAGGCGTTCAACCTGGGGCAATTCCATGGCGTTGACTTCGCCTTGAAGAAACTCCGCCAATCGCCGCAAGCGCTCCCCACCGGGGCGGGTTTTCGGCCACACCAGGTAGTAATTTTCCCCACTGGCCACCGCCGTCGGCCACGGCAGGCTCAAGCGGCCCTGGGCCACTTCTTCGGCCACCATCAGCAAATCGCCCATGGACACGCCGTAACCCCGCGCGGCGGCGATCATGCCCAACTCCAGGGTATCGAACACCTGCCCGCCCTTGAGCGACACCTGAGACGACAAACCCATGCGCTCCAGCCAATTGCGCCAGTCACGGCGGTCGGGCGTGGGGTGCAGGAGCTCAGCGCTTGCCAGGCGCGGGATATCCCAGGGGCCGTCATTGAGCAGGTTAGGCGCGCCCACAGGGATCAGTAATTCGGGGAACAGGTAACAGGCCTCCCAATCCGCCGGGAAGTGCCCGTAGCTCAGCAATACAGCGCAGTCGAAGGGTTCCTGGTTGAAGTCCACTTCATCCACGCTCATCCATGCGCTGGTCAGTTGCACCTCATTGCCCGGCTGCAAGGCGCGGAAACGGCTGAGCCGCGCCAGCAACCAGCGCATGGTCAGGGTCGGCGGCGCCTTCATGCGCAGGATATCGTCTTCGGCGTTCAGGGTGTGGCAGGCGCGCTCCAGCGCCGCGAAACCTTCGCGCACGCCGGGCAACAGCAGACGCGCCGCTTCGGTGAGCTGCAGGTTGCGGCCACTGCGCTGGAACAGGCGGCAGGCGAAGTGTTCTTCGAGCGTGCGGATATGCCGGCTGACCGCACTTTGCGTAATGGAAAGCTCATCCGCCGCACGGGTGAATGAGTTGTGCCGGGACGCGGCTTCAAAGGCGCGCAAGGCATACAGCGGAGGCAGACGACGTGGCATGAAAGAACCTCCTCAGAGCAATACCCCACCCTAGCATGAGTTTTAATCATGCGAGTGATCGCTTTTATCCTTTTGTGTAATGCGCCAGGAGCGCCGAGAATCAACCCTTTCCCCAACCTCTGACTTTTTGAGCGTGATGATCATGCAACATCCGGTGCGTACTGAACTCTGGGCTATTCTGCGGCTGTCAGGGCCGTTGATTGCCTCACAGTTGGCGCACATGCTGATGGTGCTGACCGACACCCTGATGATGGCCCGCCTGAGCCCCGAAGCCCTGGCCGGTGGAGGCCTGGGCGCGGCGAGTTATTCGTTTGTGGCGATTTTCTGTATCGGCGTGATTGCCGCCGTCGGCACGCTGGTCGCCATCCGCCAGGGTGCCGGTGACATCGAAGGCGCCACGCGCCTGACCCAGGCCGGGCTCTGGCTCGCCTGGCTGATGGCGTTGGTGGCCGGTTTGCTGCTGTGGAACCTCAAGCCGGTGCTGCTGATGTTTGGCCAGACCGAAACCAACGTGCAGGCGGCGGGGCAATTCTTGACCATCCTGCCGTTCGCCCTGCCCGGCTACCTGAGCTTCATGGCGTTGCGCGGCTTTACCAGCGCCATCGGCAAGGCGACACCGGTGATGGTGATCAGCCTGGGCGGCACCGTCATTAACTACCTGCTCAACCATGCGCTGATCGAGGGCATGTTCGGTCTGCCGAAGCTCGGCTTGATGGGCATCGGCCTGGTCACAGCGATCGTCGCCAACTGCATGGCCCTGGCGTTGATGTGGTACATCCGCAGCAACCGCGCTTATGCGGCCTACCCGCTCGGCACGGGCCTGTTGCGCCTTAACACGCAGTATCTGCGTGAGCTGTGGCGCCTGGGCCTGCCGATTGGCGGCACCTACGCGGTGGAGGTCGGCTTGTTCGCCTTCGCGGCGCTGTGCATGGGCACCATGGGCAGTACGCAATTGGCAGCGCATCAGATTGCCCTGCAAATCGTTTCGGTGGCGTTCATGGTGCCGGCGGGGATGTCCTACGCGATCACCATGCGCATCGGCCAGCATTACGGCGCCGGGAAATTGCTGCAGGCTCGCATGGCCGGGCGGGTCGGGATCGGTTTTGGCGCATTGGTGATGTTGGGGTTTGCCGTGGTGCTGTGGCTGTTTTCCGATGCGCTTATCGGGCTGTTTCTGGACCATAACGACCCAGCTTTCCATGACGTCATCGTGCTGGCGGTCAGCCTGTTGGCCGTGGCAGCCTGGTTTGAATTGTTCGACGGCGTGCAGACCATTGCCATGGGCTGTATTCGCGGGCTGAAGGACGCCAAGACCACCTTCCTGGTCGGGCTCGGGTGTTACTGGCTGATCGGCGCGCCGTCGGCGTGGTTGATGGCGTTCACGCTGGGCTGGGGGCCAACGGGCGTGTGGTGGGGGTTGGCGCTTGGGCTGGCGTGTGCGGCCGTCAGCCTGACGTGGGCGTTTGAGGCGAAGATGAAGCGGATGATTCGGCAGGAGCCTGAAGTGCACACGCAATTTCAAGCCATGCAGCCAGACTGAAGCATGTACTCGGTCAATGTGGGAGCTGGCTTGCCTGCGATGGCGGTGTGTCAGGTGCCAAATTGGCTGGCTGGCCTACCGCTATCGCAGGCAAGCCAGCTCCCACATTTTTGATTGGGTTTACAACCCTTAGCCCAGCAGCGCCTGCTGGCTCTTGCCGAACGTCAAATACTCCACCAACTCCGGCAACGGCAACGGCTTGCTGATCAGGTAACCCTGAGCCTGATCACACCCAAACAGCCGCAACAACGCCAGCTGCTCAGGGGTTTCCACACCCTCGGCGACCACTTCCAGGTTGAGGTTGTGGGCCAGGTTGATCATGGCGTGCACCAGCTTGCGGTTTTCTTCGCGCTCTTCCATGCCGCCGACAAAGCTCTTGTCGATCTTCAGCAAGGCAATCGGCAGGCTATTGAGGTGCACGAACGAGGAAAAACCGGTGCCGAAATCGTCCAGGGAAAACCGCACACCCAGGCGGCCAAGGGCGTCCATGGTCTGCTTGACCAGGTCACTGCGGCGCATCACGGCGGTTTCGGTCAGCTCGAATTCCAGCCACTGCGCCTCCACGCCACGCTCGGCAATCAGCCGGCTCAACGTGGAAAGCAGCTGGCTGTCCTGGAACTGGCGAAACGACAGGTTGACCGCCATGTGCAATGGCGGCAGGCCGCGTTCGCGCAGGTCTTGCATGTCGCGCAGGGCGCGGGAGATCACCCAGTAACCCAGCGGCACAATCAGGCCACTCTGTTCGGCCAAGGGCACGAACTCGCTGGGCGGCAACAGGCCACGCTCGCCGTGGCGCCAGCGCACCAAAGCTTCCAGGCCGACGATATGCCCGTCGTCCAGGTCCAGGCGCGGCTGGTAATGCAGCTCCAGTTCGTCGCGACGCAACGCACGGCGCAGTTCACTCTCCAGGTCGGCCAGGCTGCGGGCGTTGCGGTTGATGCGTTCATTGAAGATATGAAAGGTGCAGCCCTGAGTACTTTTGGCCTGCTGCATGGCGATGTGCGCGTGCCACATCAGCGGGTCGGCCCCGGCGCGGGCACGGGCGTGTGCCACGCCCAGGCTGCAGCCGATCAGCAGGCTTTCGCCATCCACCCAATACGGCTCGGCCATGGCTTCGGTAATGCGCTCGGCCATCCACTCGGCGCGCTGGGGCGCACGGCGGGTGTCGATCAACAGGGCGAATTCGTCGCTGCCCAGGCGCGCCAGTTGATCGCCGGCTTCGAGCTGGCTCTTGAGCCGCGAGACCACTTGCAGGATCAAGCGATCGCCAGCCTGATGGCCCAAGGCGTCGTTGGCGTGACGGAAGTTATCGAGGTCCAGATGGCCGAGGGCCAGGCCACGGCCTTCGTTTTCGGCCAGACGCGCTGCCAGCAAGGTCTGGAAACCCTGGCGGTTGGCGATACCGGTGAGCGGGTCCTGTTCGGCCAGGCGCTGCAGGGTGTTTTCCAGCACGCCGCGCTCACGCACGTGGCGCAGGCAGCGGCGCAAGGTATCGGTGCCCAATGCACCAAGGACCAGCCAATCGCTCACGCCCAGCGGTGAAACCAGCGGTTCCTGCTCCAGCAGCAATATGCACGGCAGGCTGCAACGGCCTGGGCCGGGTTGCAGGCTGGGTGTGGTCAATAACACGGCACTGTGGTCGTCATCGAACAGACGGCTCACCGAGTCCCAGTTGGGCGCGCTGACCAGCACAGCCCCATCGCCCATCGGCGCCAGGCACTCGCGCAACAACGCTGCCCACGCTGGCTCATCGGCCAGTAGCAGCAAACGCAAGGGTTCGACAGGCGTAGACAAGCTAGCTCCCTAGACTCTGCAAAATTTTTGGCGGCGGGCATTATGACGCGCGGCCTGATAATCACCAATGATAGGGGTTATCAAATACGACAGCTGCAAGCATTCGTCGTACAAGTGCCCACATCCTGCGGCAAAGTATCAAAACCGGCAAATTTAGATCGAGTGGTACGTCACACCGTCGTTCTAAAGCAGCAGAATCTTGCCAGCCTGTTAAAATGCCCGCCCTTTTGAACAACGACTCCTGAATTTTCTGTATGTCCCGACTCAATCCCCGGCAGCAAGAAGCCGTGAACTACGTCGGCGGCCCTCTATTGGTGCTCGCCGGTGCTGGCTCCGGCAAGACCAGCGTGATCACCCGCAAGATCGCGCACCTGATCCAGAACTGCGGCATCCGTGCCCAGTACATCGTCGCCATGACCTTTACCAACAAGGCCGCGCGCGAAATGAAGGAGCGTGTCGGCACGCTGCTCAAGGGCGGCGAAGGCCGTGGCCTCACGGTGTGTACCTTCCACAACCTGGGTTTGAACATTATCCGCAAGGAGCATGCGCGGCTGGGCTACAAGCCGGGTTTCTCGATCTTCGACGAGACCGATGTGAAGTCGCTGATGACTGACATCATGCAAAAGGAGTACGCAGGCGACGACGGCGTGGATGAGATCAAGAACATGATCGGCGCCTGGAAAAACGACCTGATCCTGCCGCCCCAGGCCCTGGAAAACGCGCGCAACCCCAAGGAACAGACCGCCGCCATCGTCTACACCCACTACCAGCGCACGCTCAAGGCGTTCAACGCGGTGGACTTCGACGACCTGATCCTGTTGCCGGTAAAGCTGTTCGAGGAACACGCCGACATCCTCGAAAAATGGCAGAACAAGGTCCGCTACCTGCTGGTGGACGAATACCAGGACACCAACGCCAGCCAATACCTGCTGGTGAAAATGCTGATCGGCACGCGCAACCAGTTCACCGTGGTAGGCGACGACGACCAGTCGATCTACGCCTGGCGTGGCGCGCGCCCGGAAAACCTGATGTTGCTCAAGGACGACTACCCGTCCCTGAAAGTGGTGATGCTGGAGCAGAACTACCGCTCCACCAGCCGTATCCTGCGTTGCGCCAACGTGCTTATTTCCAACAACCCCCACGAGTTTGAAAAACAACTGTGGAGTGAGATGGGTCACGGCGACGAGATCCGCGTGATCCGCTGCCGCAACGAAGACGCCGAAGCCGAGCGCGTGGCCGTGGAAATCCTCAGCCTGCACCTGCGTACCGACCGGCCCTACAGCGATTTTGCGATCCTGTATCGCGGTAACTACCAGGCCAAACTGATCGAGCTGAAGTTGCAGCACCACCAGGTGCCGTATCGCCTTTCAGGCGGCAACAGCTTTTTCGGACGCCAGGAAGTAAAAGACCTGATGGCCTACTTCCGGCTGATCGTGAACCCGGATGACGACAACGCCTTCCTGCGCGTGATCAACGTGCCGCGTCGGGAAATCGGTTCGACGACCCTGGAAAAGCTCGGTAACTACGCCACCGAACGCAAGATTTCGATGTACGCCGCCACCGACGAAATCGGTCTGGGCGAGCACCTGGACACGCGCTTCACCGATCGCCTGTCGCGCTTCAAGCGCTTCATGGACAAGGTGCGCGAGCAATGCGCCGGCGAAGACCCGATCAGCGCCCTGCGCAGCATGGTCATGGACATCGACTATGAAAACTGGCTGCGCACCAACAGTTCCAGCGACAAGGCTGCGGATTACCGCATGGGCAACGTCTGGTTCCTGATCGAAGCGTTGAAAAACACGCTGGAGAAGGACGAAGAAGGCGAGATGACCGTCGAAGACGCCATCGGCAAGCTGGTGCTGCGCGACATGCTTGAGCGCCAGCAGGAAGAAGAAGACGGCGCTGAAGGTGTGCAGATGATGACCTTGCACGCGTCCAAAGGCCTGGAATTCCCTTACGTGTTCATCATGGGCATGGAAGAGGAAATCCTCCCGCACCGCTCCAGCATTGAAGCTGACACCATCGAAGAAGAACGGCGCCTGGCTTACGTGGGCATTACCCGTGCACGTCAGACCCTGGCCTTCACCTTTGCCGCCAAGCGCAAGCAATACGGCGAGATCATCGATTGTGCGCCCAGCCGGTTCCTGGATGAACTGCCGCCGGACGATCTGGCCTGGGAAGGCAATGACGACACCCCGACCGAAGTGAAGGCCGTTCGCGGCAACACCGCCCTGGCGGACATACGCGCGATGTTAAAGCGCTAGAATCGACTACTTTTTAATCTACTTTCGGCGCACACCGCGCCATTAGAGGAAGCTTTCCGTGGAAGCACTGCACAAGAAAATTCGCGAAGAAGGCATCGTGCTTTCCGATCAGGTCCTCAAGGTTGACGCCTTTTTGAACCACCAGATCGACCCGGCGCTGATGAAGTTGATCGGCGACGAATTCGCTGCGCGGTTCAAGGACTCGGGCATCACCAAGATCGTCACCATCGAAGCGTCGGGCATCGCCCCGGCGATCATGACCGGTCTGAACCTGGGTGTACCGGTGATCTTCGCCCGCAAGCAACAGTCCCTCACGTTGACCGAAAACCTGCTGTCGGCGACCGTGTATTCCTTCACCAAGAAGGTCGAAAGCACCGTGGCGATTTCCCCACGGCACCTGACCAGCAGCGACCGCGTGCTGGTGATCGATGACTTTTTGGCCAACGGCAAGGCGTCCCAGGCGCTGATTTCGATCATCAAGCAAGCCGGCGCGACCGTTGCAGGCTTGGGGATTGTGATCGAGAAGTCGTTCCAGGGTGGCCGTGCGGAGCTGGATGCGCAGGGTTATCGGGTGGAGTCGCTGGCGCGGGTGAAGTCGTTGGCCGGTGGCGTCGTCACCTTCATCGAGTAATCACTGCCTGACCTCGATTAGAAATGGGGGAGCTGGCTTGCCAGCTCCCCCATTTGATTTTTGGTGCCTGTCAGTGCGCGGTGGCCTGCAGGCCGGCGAGCAATAAGCGCTGGTACAGATCCTCTTTCAACCCCTCCGGCTGATCCAGCCGCATCCGCTTCAAATGCTCGGGAAACGCCTCCGGCTCCGGCGCATCCAGTGCCGCCCGGCCCAATTCCAGAATCTCCGTCAGCTTGAATTTGCTCTTGAGCCAGTTAAGGGCGCGCAACAGGTCCCGTTCCTCATCGGTAAAATCAGTGCCCAACGGATATTCCGGGAACAACCGGCGATGACGCGCCTGAATGCCCTTGAGCCGCTCCGGCGTATTGTCGGAAAAGCGTGGGTCCAGTTCGAAGTCCTTGGGCAGTTTGCCGGCCTTTTGCGCCTGTTCGATCAGGTCGGTCTGGAAGCGTGAGTCGGTGACCTGAAGCAGCGCCTCGATCACCTTGGCATCCGTCTGACCACGCAAATCGGCAATGCCGTATTCGGTGATGACGATATCCCGCAGGTGCCGCGGGATGGTGCAGTGCCCGTACTCCCAGACGATATTGGAACTGACCTCCCCCGCCGACTCGCGCCAGCTGCGCAGAATCAGGATCGAACGCGCGCCTTCCAGCGCATGGCCTTGCGCAACAAAGTTGTACTGCCCGCCCACGCCGCTGAGTACGCGGCCGTCTTCCAGCTGGTCGGCCACGCCTGCGCCGAGCAACGTCACCATGATCGCGCTGTTGATAAAGCGCGCATCCAGGCGTTGCAGACGCTTGAGTTCCTCCTGCCCGTACAGCTCGTTGATGTAGCTGATGCCGGTCATGTTGAATTCGAGGCGTTTGGCGTGAGTCATTTCCTGCAACCGCTGGTAAAAGCTGCGCGGTCCGAGGAAGAAACCGCCGTGAATGGAAACACCGTCGGGCTGCGCGGCGTCATCCAGGGTGCCGGCGTTGGCCTGCTGCTGGGTCGTCACATCCGGGTAGACCTTGCGCCGAATAATCCCGGCATCAGCCAGCACCAGCAGGCCGTTGACGAACATTTCGCTGCACCCATAAAGGCCGCGGGCAAAGGGCTCGACACCGCCTTCGCGGCTGATTAATGGCGCCCACTGATACACATCCAAGTCCGTCAGCAATAAGCGATAGGCTTCGTTATCGGCCTGGCGCGCCAGCAAGGCGGCGGTCAGCGCATCGCCCATCGAGCCAATGCCAATCTGCAACGTGCCGCCATCGCGCACCAGGGTGCTGGCATGCAAGCCGATAAAGTGGTCTTGAAAGCCGACCGGCATATTCGGTGTGGAGAACAGCGTGGTGCTGTCCTTCTCGTCGATCAGGTAATCGAAGGCGTCCATGCCCAGTTCGGCATCGCCGGGCATATAGGGCAAATCGCTGTGAACCTGGCCGACGACAAGGATGGTGTCGCCTGCTTCGCGGCGCTTGGCAATCATCGGCAGCAGGTCGAGGGTGATATCGGGGTTGCAGCTCAGGCTCAGCCGGTCGGGGTGCTCGGCGCTGCTGGCGACCAATTGCGCCACCAGGTTCAAACCGGCGGCGTTGATATCGCGGGCAGCGTGGCTGTAGTTGCTGCTGACGTAGTCCTGCTGCGCCGACGTACTGTGCAGCAGGCTGCCGGGCTGCATGAAGAACTGCTGCACGCGGATGTTCCTTGGCAGGCTGTCCTTGTGCAAATCCGCTAGAAAGTCCAGCTCGGGATAATCACCAAATACCCGCTCGATAAAGGGTTCCAGAAAGCGCTTCTGCAACCCGTCACCCAGGGTCGGGCGGCCCAGGGCGAGTGCGGTGTAAATCGTCAGCTCGCGCTCCGGCAGCTTGGCGATACGCCGGTACAGCGCGTTGACGAACAGGTTGGGCTTGCCCAAACCGAGCGGCATGCCCATGTGGATATGCGCCGGCAAGCGCGCCAGTACGTCGTCAACTGCTTGCTCGATTGAACACAACTGCACCATCCGACCCTCCTGAACATTCCGTGATTAGGGGTTGGACCGAGCTTGCCGGGTCTTTGCTGCAATGAACAGCGTCGAAGTACAAATCGCGGGCACAAAAAAGCCGCTGGTCAGCGGCTTTTTGGCGAAGATCGGTTTATTTCAGACCCGACATCTTCTCGATTGCGCCTTTTAGCTCGTCATCCGAGCAGTCCGCGCAAGTGCCTTTGGGCGGCATGGCATTCAGGCCGGTGATGGCCTTGGCCAGCAAGCCGTCGAGGCCGCCCTGGTGGTCGGCGCGGTCTTTCCAGGCTGCGGTGTCACCGATTTTTGGTGCACCCAGCAAACCGGTGCCGTGGCACGCATTGCAGTGCTTGGCAATCACGTCATCCGGCGTCTTCGCGCCACCGCCGCCGCCCGCAGCCACGGCAACTTCCATCCCTTTGCATTCCTGGCCCTGGACACACACCTGGCCGACAGGCTCCAGGCGCTTGGCAATCTCATCATTGGTCGCAGCTTGAGCGCTGACAGCCCATAGGGCCAGTACGGTTGCTGGTGCAGCCAGCATTTTCATAATTAGGTTCACGCGTTCACCCTCAATGGTGGCTATTCACGCCTGCGGCCACGGTTTCGCAGGCGGCGAAAGTATAACGGTTAGCCCGTCAGGCCGAAACAACCCTATTAAATAAAGGGAGATTCGGCCACACGGTTACAGCGACGGGTGTGTCTGCAACGCTGGCAGCACGCCTCTTCTGTCAAAAGTTCGCGGGTGTGGCTGCGCTGATTAGTCGCGCCGGCACGTCGAACGGGTTGCGAAAACGATGCGGCTTGGTGCTTTCAAAGTAGTAGCTATCGCCGGCTTCGAGCACAAAAGTTTCAAGTCCGACCACCAACTCCAACCGACCTTCCACCAGAATCCCGGTTTCTTCGCCTTCGTGGGTGAGCATTTCTTCGCCCGTGTCGGCCCCCGGCGGGTAGATCTCGTTGAGAAACGCGATCGCCCGGCTCGGGTGCGCGCGCCCTACGAGCTTCATGGTGACGGCGCCGTCCGAGATGTCGATCAGCTCATTGGCTTTATAGACGATCTGCGTCGGTTTTTCCTGGAGGATCTCCTCGGAAAAAAACTCGACCATGGACATGGGGATGCCGCCCAGCACCTTGCGCAAGGAGCTGATCGAGGGGCTGACGCTGTTTTTTTCGATCATCGAAATGGTGCTGTTGGTGACACCCGCGCGCTTGGCGAGCTCACGCTGGGAAAGACCTTTGAGTTTACGGATGGATTGCAGTCGTTCGCCGACGTCCAATGCAGGAGCCTCCTAGGATTCAGGCTTTGTTGTAGTTGAGCGTTATCATGGCGACAGCGTTCAGTATTTACAACACTTGGGCCTAAATCCCGGCAGGCTCTGCTCGTAGGCGCGGCTTAAGCCCCGCAATAGAGCCTTGGCACGCGGCGCAGGTTACAGAAAATCTGGTAGGGGATAGTCTCGGCAGCCGCCGCGACGTCACTGGCAAGGATATTTTTGCCCCACAGCTCCACGCTGGAACCGAGCCCGGCCTGGGGCACGTCGGTGAGGTCAACGCAGAGCATGTCCATGGACACACGGCCCAGCAACTGGCTGCGCTGGCCTGCCACCAGCACTGGCGTGCCGGTCGGTGCATGGCGCGGGTAGCCGTCGGCATAGCCCATGGCAACCACGCCGACGCGCATCGGTTTTGGCGTGATGAACTTGGCGCCGTAACCGATCGGCTCACCGGCCGGCAGTTCACGCACGCAGATGACTTTCGATTCCAGGGTCATCACCGGCTGCAAACGTGCGGCAATGGCCTGCTCCTCACCAAACGGCGTAGCACCGTAGAGCATGATGCCTGGGCGCACCCAGTCGCTGGACATAGTCGGCCAGCCCATCACCGACGGCGAATTGCGCAGGCTCACTTCGGCCGACAACCCTTGGCGCGCCGCTTCAAACACCGCCACTTGCTCATCACTGCGCACGCAATCGAGCTCATCGGCGCGGGCGAAGTGGCTCATCAGTACGATCCTGGCCACTTTGCCGCTGGCCAGCAGGCGCTGGTACGCCTCGTGGTAATCCTTGGGGTGCAGGCCCACGCGGTGCATGCCCGAGTCGAGCTTGAGCCAAATGGTCAGCGGTTTGCTCAGCCGGGCTTGCTCGATGGCTTCCAACTGCCACAACGAATGCACCACGCACCAAAAATCATGCTCGATGATCAGCGGCAGTTCGTCAGCTTCGAAAAAACCTTCCAGCAGCAATACCGGCGCACGAATACCGGCAGCCCGCAGCTCCAACGCCTCTTCGATGCACGCCACCGCAAACCCATCCGCCTCGGCTTCCAGCGCCTGGGCCACACGTACGGCACCATGGCCATAGGCATCCGCCTTGACCACGGCGAGGGCTTTGGCCCCCGTGACTTCACGGGCCAGTTGGTAGTTATGGCGCAGGGCCTGGAGGTCGATCAGGGCACGGGCAGGACGCATGGCGGCAGGCTTCTAGGCGGTAATGTGAAGAAAAACCGGCGCCGACTATCAGCCACGGCGCCGGGGGAAAAAGCTATGTTTAAGGCAGCGCAGCCACCACGGACAGCTCTACCAGAATTTCCGGTTCGCACAGCTTGGCCTCAACCGTCGCACGGGCCGGAGCCACGCCTTTAGGCAGCCACTTGTCCCACACTGCGTTCATGCCGGCGAAATCGGCGTCGATGTCTTTGAGGTAGATCGTCACCGACAGCAACTTGGTTTTGTCGGTGCCGGCCAGGTCCAGCAAGCGCTCGATATTGGCCAGGGTTTCGCGGGTCTGCTGTTCAATCCCGGCATTCATGTCGTCGCCGACTTGCCCTGCCAGATACACGGTACCGCTGTGAACAACGACCTGGCTCATGCGCTCATTGGTGAGCTGGCGCTGGATTGACATGTTTTGCGGACTCCTGGTGGTTGCTGCCGTAACGGGAAATATCGAGACCTTCGGCGCTGATCTGCGGGGTTTTTTTCGCCATCAGGTCAGCCAGCAAGCGGCCGGAGCCGCACGCCATGGTCCAGCCAAGGGTGCCGTGGCCGGTGTTCAGGAACAGGTTCTTGAACGGGGTGGCGCCGACAATCGGCGTGCCGTCGGGTGTGGTCGGGCGCAGGCCGGTCCAGAAAGTGGCCTCGGTCAAATCGCCGCCCTGAGGATAAAGGTCGTTGACGATCATCTCCAGGGTTTCACGTCGACGAGGGTTCAGCGACAGGTCAAAACCGGCTATTTCAGCCATGCCGCCGACGCGAATGCGGTTGTCGAAGCGGGTGATCGCGACCTTGTAGGTTTCATCCAGAATGGTCGAAGTCGGCGCCATCGCCGGGTTGGTGATCGGCACGGTCAGCGAGTAACCCTTGAGCGGATACACCGGCGCCTTGATCCCCAGCGGCTTGAGCAGCTTGGGCGAGTAACTGCCCAGGGCCAGTACGTAGCGGTCGGCGGTTTCCAGCTTGCCATCGATCCACACGCCATTGACGCGATCACCGGCGTAGTCGAGGCGCTGGATGTCCTGCTCGAAACGGAATTCCACGCCCAACTGCTTGCACATGTCCACCAGACGCGTGGTGAACATCTGGCAGTCGCCGGTCTGGTCGTTGGGCAGGCGCAAGGCGCCGGCGAGGATATCGGTGACGCTGGCCAGGGCTGGCTCAACGCGGGCAATGCCGGCGCGGTCGAGCAGCTCGAACGGCACGCCGGATTCTTTCAATACGGCGATGTCTTTGGCCGCGCCATCCAACTGAGCCTGGGTGCGAAACAACTGGGTAGTGCCGAGGCTGCGGCCTTCGTAGGCAATGCCGGTTTCTGCACGCAACTCGTCGAGGCAATCACGGCTGTACTCGGACAGGCGCACCATGCGCTCTTTGTTCACCGCGTAACGGCTCTGGGTGCAGTTGCGCAGCATCTGCGCCATCCACAAGTACTGATCGATATCGGCGGTGGCCTTGATCGCCAGTGGCGCGTGGCGTTGCAGCAACCACTTGATGGCCTTGAGCGGCACGCCTGGCGCGGCCCATGGCGAGGCATAACCCGGCGACACCTGGCCTGCGTTGGCGAAACTGGTTTCCATGGCAGCGGCGGGCTGACGGTCGACCACAACCACTTCAAAGCCGGCCCGCGCCAAATAGTAGGCACTGGTCACCCCAATGACGCCGCTACCCAAGACCAGAACGCGCATTTTTATATCCTCATCACGGGCTTAGCCGCTGACGTGTGTTATTCGAGCAATGATGGGCGCAGTGTAAAAAACAATGACCAGTGCATTTCACTATATAAATGCCTATATTTGGCGACAATTCTCGGCAAAAACCCTTTTCACAGAGGCGTATCCCCTATGCGTACCAACACCCAGACCAAGCGGGAGCTGGACAAGATCGACCGCAATATCCTGCGTATCCTGCAAACCGATGGGCGTATTTCGTTCACGGAGCTGGGGGAAAAGGTCGGGCTGTCGACCACGCCGTGCACCGAGCGGGTCCGCCGCCTGGAGCGCGAAGGGATCATCATGGGCTACAACGCGCGGCTCAACCCGCAGCATTTGAAGGGGAGTTTGCTGGTATTTGTCGAGATCAGCCTGGATTACAAGTCGGGCGACACCTTTGAGGAATTCCGCCGCGCCGTGCTGAAGTTGCCCCATGTGCTGGAGTGTCATTTGGTGTCAGGCGACTTCGACTACCTGGTGAAAGCGCGGATTTCCGAGATGGCCTCGTACCGCAAATTGCTCGGCGATATTTTGCTCAAGCTGCCGCATGTGCGCGAGTCCAAGAGCTATATCGTGATGGAAGAGGTGAAAGAGAGCCTGAACCTGCCGATACCTGACTGACCAAATGACACAACTCGGTCAAATGTGGGAGCGGGCTTGCTCGCGAATGCGGTGTGTCAGCTAAAGCAATTTTTACTGATCCACCGCATTCGCGAGCAAGCCCGCTCCCACATTTTGACCCAGTACATCCGTCAGACCAGTACTTGCCGGGTGCTCGCCATGTACTGATGGATCTGTTTTTCCACCCGAGGGTGAATCAATTCCACCGGCCGCCGCCCATTAGGGCACGGCAAGGTCTTGGTCGTGCCGAACAACCGGCAAATCAGCGGCCGCTCGTCATACACGGTGCAGCCATTCGGCCCCAGGTGCACGCAGTTCAGCTCGTCCATGGCCGCCTCCTGCTCGGCGGCAGTCTTGCGGGGCAGGCGCGACATTTCCTCGGGCGAGGTGGTCACCGGCCCACAGCAGTCGTGGCAGCCGGGGACACACTCGAACGAAGGGATCTGCCTGCGCAGCGCGCTGATTTTCTGGCTGTTGCAACTCATCGAAACACTTACCGAACGGCGAATAGGCGTGGATTCTGACGCAAAACGTGCTGCGCAGACAGCTTCGTCCGACCGCTGTATCCTGCGTCAAATTTTCCAAACAGGGATGCTCCCATGACCGCCAGCGCCCGGCACACCGCGTCCTACTACGCCGCCAGCAGCGTTTCACAGCCAGACTACCCGGCGTTGATGGGCGAAGTGCGCGCCGATGTATGCGTGATTGGCGGCGGCTATTCCGGCATAAACACAGCGCTTGAGCTGGCCGAGCGCGGCTTTAGCGTGGTGCTGCTGGAAGCGCGCAAGCTCGGCTGGGGTGCCAGCGGCCGCAACGGCGGGCAGTTGATTCGCGGCGTCGGCCACGGCCTGGACCAGTTCAGCAACGTGATCGGCAGCGACGGCGTGCGCCAGATGAAGCTGATGGGCCTGGAAGCCGTCGAGATCGTGCGCGAGCGGGTCGAGCGCTATCAGATCCCCTGCGACCTGACCTGGGGTTACTGCGACCTCGCCAACAAACCCCGCGATTTGATCGGCCTGGCCGAAGACGCCGAAGAACTGCGCAACCTCGGTTATCGCCATGAAGTACGTCTGCTGCAAGCCAACGAGATGAGCAGCGTGATCGGCTCCGAGCGCTATGTGGGCGGCATGATCGACATGGGTTCCGGCCATTTGCACCCGCTGAACCTGGCCCTCGGCGAAGCCGCCGCCGCGCAGCAGCTGGGCGTGAAGCTGTTTGAGCAGTCCGAAGTGACGCGCATCGACTACGGCCCCGAGGTCAAGGTGCACACCGCCAAAGGCAACGTGCGCGCCAACACCCTGGTGCTGGCCTGCAACGCTTATCTCAACGGCCTGAACCCGCATTTAAGCGGCAAGGTGCTGCCCGCCGGCAGCTACATCATCGCCACCGAACCCTTGAGTGAAGCCCAGGCCGCCAGCCTGCTGCCGCAGAACATGGCGGTGTGCGATCAACGCGTGACCGTGGATTACTTCCGCCTGTCCGCCGACCGCCGCCTGCTGTTCGGCGGAGCCTGCCACTATTCCGGCCGCGACCCGCAGGACATCGGCGCCTATATGCGCCCCAAAATGCTCAAGGTGTTCCCGCAACTGGCGGACGTGAAGATCGACTACCAATGGGGCGGCATGATCGGCATCGGCGCCAACCGCCTGCCGCAGATCGGCCGGCTGGCCGAACATCCCAATGTGTATTACGCCCAGGCATACGCCGGCCACGGCCTCAACGCCACCCACCTGGCAGGCAAGCTGCTGGCCGAAGCCATCAGCGGCCAACAGCAGGGGCGTTTTGATTTGTTCGCCCAGGTGCCGCACATCACCTTCCCCGGCGGCCAACATCTGCGCTCGCCGCTGTTGGCGCTGGGGATGCTCTGGCACCGCTTCAAAGAACTGCTCTGATCAGTCGCGCCAGAACGGCTTCATGCCTTCCTGGCGCGCCTGTTCGGCGGTCAACCCGACGTCACGCAGCTGCTCACCGGTCAGGTGCAGCAAGGCTTTGCGCGTGTGGCGGCGGTGCCAGAACAGACTCCAGCGGCTGATCTCGCGCGGCGCCTTCGCCCGCGCCTGCCCTGCCTGCAATTGCTGACTGTGTAACATCAGCCGCACATCGCTCATGCCGTTCATCGTGTTGCCCCTCATTTGCCTGTTGCCATGAGTGACTAGGATGGGCGCGCAGGCAAAACCATTACAGATTCAACCCGCGTTTATTAAATCCATACAGATACTGCCCATGAAGGGCTGAATCCTGTATTTTTCGCCTATCTGTACTGGTCCCCTCGGAGCGATCACCATGACCCTCTACGTCAACCTCGCCGAATTACTGGGCACGCGCATCGAGCAGGGCTTCTATCGCCCCGGCGATCGCTTGCCGTCCGTGCGGGCCTTGAGTGTGGAACACGGGGTGAGCCTGAGCACGGTGCAACAAGCCTATCGCTTGCTCGAAGACAACGGCCTGGCGATGCCAAAGCCCAAGTCTGGCTACTTTGTGCCGATCGGACGCGAGTTGCCGGCGCTGCCGGAAATCGGCCGCCCGGCACAGCGCCCGGTGGAAATCTCGCAGTGGGACCAGGTGCTGGAGCTGATTCGCGCCGTGCCGCGCAAAGACGTCATACAGATGGGCCGCGGCATGCCGGATGTATTGTCGCCGACCATGAAGCCCCTGCTGCGCAGCCTGGCCCGCGTGAGCCGACGCCAGGACCTGCCGGGGCTGTATTACGACAATATCCTTGGCTGTATGGAGTTGCGTGAGCAGATCGCCCGACTGTCTCTGGATTCCGGCTGCCAGCTGACTGCCGAAGATATCGTGATCACCACCGGCTGCCATGAGGCGCTGTCTGCCAGCATTCACGCGATTTGCGAGCCTGGGGATATTGTCGCAGTCGACTCGCCAAGCTTTCACGGCGCCATGCAGACCCTCAAAGGCCTGGGCATGAAGGCGCTGGAAATCCCCACCGACCCCATCACCGGTATCAGCCTCGAAGCACTGGAGCTGGCGTTGGAACAGTGGCCGATCAAGGTCATCCAGCTGACGCCCAACTGCAATAACCCGCTGGGCTACATCATGCCCGAGGCACGCAAACGCGCGCTGCTGACCCTGGCCCAGCGTTTTGACGTGGCGATTATTGAAGACGATGTGTATGGCGAATTGGCCTACAGTTACCCACGCCCGCGCACGATCAAATCCTTCGACGAAGATGGCCGTGTGCTGCTGTGCAGCTCGTTCTCGAAAACCCTGGCGCCCGGCCTGCGCATCGGCTGGGTGGCGCCGGGGCGCTATCTTGAGCGGGTGCTGCACATGAAATACATCAGCACCGGTTCCACGGCGACGCAACCGCAGATCGCCATCGCCGAGTTTCTCAAAAACGGCCACTTCGAACCGCATTTGCGGCGCATGCGCACCCAATACCAGCGTAATCGCGACTTGATGCTCGATTGGGTCAGCCGTTATTTCCCCGCAGGCACCCGTGCCAGCCGGCCCCAAGGCAGCTTCATGCTGTGGGTGGAGCTGCCGGAAGGCTTTGATACCTTGAAACTCAACCGCGTGCTGGTGGAACAAGGCGTACAGGTGGCAGTGGGCAGCATCTTTTCCGCCTCCGGCAAATACCGTAATTGCCTGCGCATGAACTACGCTGCCAAGCCAACGCCGCAGATCGAAGAGGCAGTGCGCAAGGTCGGCGCCGCCGCGATGAGGATGCTCGCCGAGGTGGCCGACTGACCTTTCCCCGCAATCTGCCGTCATATCCCACAACCGCCCCGACCTGGAAGCAGTGCCCTTGATGATTCGACGGCTTTTACCGTTTTTGCTGCTGAGCGCCCTGGCCCTGGCCGGCTGCGCCACGGTCGATGCACCGCGCATCCCCAGCGACGCCCTGCCTGCGGCGCAATCCTCGTTCGGCCGCTCGATCCAGGCCCAGGCGGCGCCGTACCAGGGTCGTTCGGGCTTTCGATTGCTGCCCAATAGCAGCGAAGCCTTCATGGCCCGTGCCGAGCTGATCCGCAATGCCCAGAGCAGCCTCGACCTGCAGTACTACATCGTGCACGACGGCATCAGCACGCGCATGCTCGTGGATGAACTGCTCAAAGCCGCCGACCGTGGCGTGCGCATCCGCATCCTGCTGGACGACACCACCAGCGACGGCCTCGATCAGGTTATTGCCACCCTCGCCGCCCACCCGCAGATCCAGATTCGCCTGTTCAACCCGCTGCACCTGGGCCGCAGCACCGGCGTGACACGGGCGATGGGCCGGCTGTTCAACCTGTCGCTGCAACACCGGCGCATGCACAACAAGCTGTGGCTGGCGGATAACAGCGTGGCCATTGTCGGCGGGCGCAACCTGGGCGATGAGTATTTCGATGCCGAGCCCAACCTCAACTTCACCGATATCGACATGCTCAGCGTCGGCCCGGTGGCCGAGCAGCTCGGGCACAGCTTTGATCAGTACTGGAACAGCGCGCTGAGCAAGCCCATCGACGATTTCGTCTCAAGCACCCCATCCAGGGGCGACCTGAACGCCGCACGCGCACGCCTGCAAGATTCGCTGGCCGAGTCGCGTCAGCAGAATCACGCTCTCTACAACCGCTTGCGCACTTACCAGACACAACCGCGCATGAACATCTGGCGCCGCGAGCTGATCTGGGCCTGGAACCAGGCGCTGTGGGATGCGCCGAGCAAAGTGCTGGCCAAGGCCGACCCCGATCCACGCTTGCTGTTGACCACCCAACTGGCACCGGAGCTGGAGGGCGTCAGCCATGAGCTGATGATGATTTCGGCGTATTTCGTACCGGGGCAACCCGGGCTGGTGTACCTGACCGGGCGCGCCGATGCGGGTGTATCAGTCAGCCTGCTGACCAATTCCCTCGAAGCCACCGACGTACCCGCCGTGCACGGCGGCTATGCCCCCTATCGCAAGGCGTTGCTGGAACACGGTGTGAAACTCTACGAGCTGCGCCGCCAACCGGGCGATTCAAGTTCAGGCAGCGGACCGCACCTGTTTCGCCGCGGCACCTTTCGCGGCTCGGACTCCAGCCTGCACAGCAAGGCGATGATCTTTGATCGGCAAAAGTCGTTTATCGGCTCGTTCAACTTCGACCCGCGCTCGGTGCTGTGGAACACCGAAGTCGGCGTACTGGTGGACAGCCCCGAGCTGACGGAACACGTGCGCAACCTGGCACTGCAAGGCATGGCGCCGGCGTTGAGCTATGAGGCGAAACTGCAAAATGGCCAGGTGGTGTGGGTGACCGAGGATAACGGCCAATTGCACACCCTGACACGGGAGCCGGGCAGTTGGTGGCGCAGGTTTAATGCGTGGTTCGCCACCAGTGTTGGCCTGGAGCGCATGCTGTAAGAAAGGTGCAGCTCAACTGTGGGAGCCGGGCTTGCCCGCGATGGCGGAGTGTCAGGTACTTATGGGCAAGCTGGCACACCGCTATCGCAGGCAAGCCAGCTCCCACAGTTGATTGCATTTCAAGGTTTAAGCAGGCTGTGCGGCGCCGAATGCGCCCTGGCGCAGCAGCAACACCACCAGCCCCAGCGCCCCGGCCGCCATCAGCAACGGCAGCGCATGCCCGCTGATCCATTGGCTGCCCGCCCCGGCTACCAGCGGGCCGATCAGGCAACCGATGCCCCACAGCTGCGCCACATGGGCATTGGCGCGCACCAGCGCGTCGTCGCGATAACGCTCACCGATCAGGATCAGCGACAAGGTGAACAACCCACCGGCGCTGGCGCCAAAGATCACCCACACCGGCCATATCAATTGCGTATGCAGCAGCAATGGAATCGCCAGGCTTGAGGCCAGCAACAACACCGCGCAGCTCAAGAACAAGGTGCGGCGCGGCAGGTAGTCGGCCAAAGCACCAATGGGCAATTGCAACAGCGCATCACCGACCACCACGGTGCTGACCATGGCCAAGGCAATCTCGGCAGTGAAACCCTGCTGCAGGCAATACACCGGCAGCAGCGTCAGAATCATCGCCTCGAACGCGGCGAACAAGGCCACCGCCCAGGCAATTGCCGGCAAAGTCAGGCAGAAGCGCCACAGGTCACTGAAGGTCACGCTGAAGGACTCGGCGGTTGGAGCGCCGGAACGCCCCAGCAACAGCAGCGGCGCGACCACCAACAAGCCAACGCCCACCCAGAAGCCATAGTCATGGTCAGTGCCGAGTACGCCCAGCAGCAGCGGGCCCGACAGCTGGCTCAAGGCATAACTGCAACCGTACAGCGCCACCAGGCGGCCACGCCATTGCTCAACCACCAACTGGTTGATCCAGCTTTCACCCAGGATAAACACGATGGTCAGGATCACGCCGATCATCAGCCGCAGCACCAGCCACACCGGGTAGCTGGGCAGGATCGCCAATAAGCCTATGGAGATGGCACCGGCCCACAAGCACAGGCGCATCAGGTTGGCGGTGCCCAGCCACGAGGCCATCCGGCTGGAGACCTTCGCGCCGAGCAGTACGCCAAAAGCCGGCATGGCGGCCATCACGCCAATGGCGAAGCTGCCATAGCCCCAGCCTTCGAGACGCAGGGACACCAGCGGCATGCTGACGCCCAGGGCCAGGCCGACGCTGAGGACAGAGGCCAGCACGGCGAAATAAGTCGCCCAACGCATTTCCACGCTCCTGTGGATAATTATCAAGATCACACAAAACAGTGTGGGAGCGGGCTTGCTCGCGAATGCGGTGTGTCAGTCAAAACAACTGCGACTGTCATACCGCATTCGCGAGCAAGCCCGCTCCCACATTTTTAACCGCGGTAATGCCTGAAAGTTACAGCTTGATCCAGGTCGATTTCAGCTCGGTGTACTTGTCGAACGCATGCAGCGACTTGTCGCGACCGTTACCCGACTGTTTGAAACCACCAAACGGCGCGGTCATGTCGCCGCCATCGTATTGGTTGACCCACACGCTACCGGCGCGCAAGGCCTTGGCAGTCAGGTGCGCCTTGGAAATATCAGCGGTCCACACGGCTGCGGCCAGGCCATAAACGGTGTCGTTGGCAATGGCGACCGCTTCTTCGGCGCTATCGAAAGTGATCACCGACAGCACTGGGCCGAAGATTTCTTCCTGGGCGATCTTCATGGCGTTGGTCACGCCGTCGAAAATCGTCGGCTCCACGTAGGTGCCACCGGTTTCTTGCAGGGTGCGCTTGCCGCCCGCCACCAGCTTGGCGCCGTCGGCATGGCCTGCTTCGATGTATGACAGCACGGTGTTCATCTGCTGGGTGTCCACCAGGGCACCGACGTTGGTCGCCGGGTCCAGCGGGTTGCCTGGCTTCCAGCCCTTGAGAGCCTCGATCACCAGCGGCAGGAATTTATCCTTGATGGAGCGCTCGACCAGCAGGCGCGAGCCGGCGGTGCAGACTTCACCCTGGTTGAAGGCGATGGCGCCCGCGGCAGATTCGGCGGCGGCTTGCAGGTCTGGCGCATCGGCAAACACGATGTTCGGGCTCTTGCCGCCCGCTTCCAGCCACACGCGCTTCATGTTCGACTCGCCGGAGCGGATCAACAGTTGCTTGGCGATTTTTGTGGAACCGGTAAACACCAGGGTGTCGACGTCCATGTGCAGCGCCAGCGCGTTGCCGACGGTGTGACCGTAGCCCGGCAGCACGTTCAACACGCCTTTTGGAATGCCGGCTTCAACCGCCAGGGCCGCGATGCGGATGGCCGTCAGTGGGGATTTTTCGGACGGCTTGAGGATCACCGAGTTACCGGTGGACAGCGCAGGGCCGAGTTTCCAGCACGCCATCATCAGCGGGAAGTTCCACGGCACGATGGCACCCACTACGCCGACCGGCTCGCGGGTCACCAGGCCCAACTGGTTGTGCGGGGTGGCGGCGACTTCGTCGTAAATCTTGTCGATCGCCTCGCCGCTCCAGCTAAGGGCGTTGGCGGCGCCAGGCACGTCAATTCCCAGGGAGTCGGAAATCGGCTTGCCCATGTCCAGGGTTTCGAGCAGCGCCAGCTCTTCGGCATTGGCGTTGAGCAGCGCGGCGAAACGGATCATGACGGCTTTGCGCTTGGCCGGCGCCAGGCGCGACCAGACACCGGAATTGAACGTCGCGCGGGCGTTTTCGACAGCACGCTGGGCGTCGGCGGCGTCACAGCTGGCAACGGTGGTCAGCAAGCGGCCATCGACCGGGCTGATGCATTCGAACGTGTCACCGGAAACAGCAGCGGTGTACTCACCATTGATGTAGGCGCGGCCTTCGATCTTCAGATCCTTGGCGCGTTGTTCCCAATCGGCACGGGTCAGGGTGGTCATGCGAGTGTCCTCCTCTTATTGAATACAAGGGCCAGGTGATGTCCCCCGGCAGCCTCAAAGAATTCTTGCCCGGCCAGCCTGCTGTTCGGCTCAAGGCAGCTGCCACCCTAAACCAGCGGCTGGGGGTGTTTCAATATATTTGACATAACGGCGGTAAACGCCCTTGCGATGTTCATTTTAATAAACATAGACTTTGGACTCTCCAACCGCAGGCCAGACGGGACACGCACATGAGCATCCAGGATATCGTCGACTTCAGCCAAGCCAACACCGCCCCGGACCGCTACCGCCCGGCCGCCGAAAAAATTCTCAAGGGCGACCCCGAGCAGACCCTTTATAACCACTACAACAGCCCGTGCGGCCAGATGAGCGCCGGCGTGTGGGAAGGTGAAGTCGGGCAGTGGAAGGTCAATTACAGCGAGCATGAGTATTGCGAGATTGTGCAGGGGGTTTCGGTACTGCGTGATGCCGATGGCAATGCCAAGACCTTGCGTGCCGGCGACCGCTTCGTGATCCCCGCCGGGTTCAGCGGCACCTGGGAAGTGCTGGAGCCGTGCCGCAAGATCTACGTAGTGTTCGAGCAGAAAGCCTGATCAGCGCATTTCAGACAAAAAAAAGCCCGTCTCGTGAGAGACGGGCTTTTTTTCACAAGGAAGAAAATCAATTACTTGATTTTGCCTTCTTTGTAGATCACGTGCTTGCGAACGCGCGGGTCGAACATTTTCTTTTCGAGCTTGTCCGGGGTAGTACGCTTGTTCTTGTCGGTAGTGTAGAAGTGACCAGTACCGGCGCTAGAGATCATTCGAATCAATTCACGCATGATAAAGCTCCTTAAATCTTGCCAGCGGCGCGGATTTCGGCCAGCACGACAGTGATGCCACGCTTGTCGATGATACGCATGCCTTTGGCAGATACACGCAGGCGAACAAAACGTTTCTCTTCTTCAACCCAGAAGCGGTGATGCTGCAGGTTCGGCAGGAAACGACGACGGGTTTTGTTATTTGCGTGGGAAATGTTATTCCCAGTCACCGGACCCTTACCGGTAACTTGACAGACTCTCGACATGCCTCAGCCCTCTAAAACCACATGCCCAACCCGGCATGGGTTGGCCGCTTAATCTCTCAGTCATTTGGCGCCAGGCGCCGCGTTTCTTTAAGGGTCTTACCGGCTACACCTACAGTGAAGGAACCGGGCCCCTAGAAAAGAGCGCTGCTTTATACCAGAAAGACCCTGATGCAACAACAGCCCGTGTGTTTTTACCGGCGTAAATCTTGGCAATAGATGCCCGAACCGTTGCCAGGAGGGGCCGCTGCAACAGCCGACCACTCGTCGCACAGAATGATTTACCGCGCCCGCCGGCACACAAAAGTGCAAGACGAAACGCGCTGAGGCGCCATCAAAACAGCATTCGCGCCAAAAGCACAGGCAAAAATGGGCTAGTCATTTATCAATCAGACCACTACGGTAGGCTTTTTCCAGACTGCACTCGCAGATGGGCCTTCGATCTGCAAAGGAAACCGAATATGCGCCTCGCTGCCCTACCCCTATTGCTCGCCCCTCTATTTATCGCGCCGCTGGCCTCTGCGGCCACTAATTTGAGCGTTTGCACCGAGGCCAGCCCCGAAGGGTTCGATGTGGTGCAGTACAACTCGCTGACCACCACCAATGCCTCGGCCGACGTGCTGATGAACCGCCTGGTGGACTACGACGCCACCGCCGGCAAACTGGTGCCGAGCCTGGCGGACAGCTGGGAAGTGTCGCCGGACGGGCTGGTGTACACCTTCAAGCTGCACCCTGACGTGAAATTCCACCGCACCGAGTATTTCACCCCAAGCCGCACCCTGACGGCCGAAGACGTGCGCTTCAGTTTTGAGCGCATGCTCGACCCTGCCAACCCATGGCACAAGATCGCCCAGAGCGGCTTCCCCCATGCGCAGTCGCTGCAATTGCCCACACTGGTCAAGAAGATCGACGCCCTGGACCCATTGACCGTGCGCTTCACCCTGGATCACGCCGATTCCACTTTCCTCGCCGCGTTGAGCATGGGTTTTGCCTCGATCTACCCGGCCGAATACGCCGACAAGCTGCTCAAGGCCGGCACGCCCGAAAAACTCAACAGCCAGCCAATCGGCACCGGCCCGTTCGTGTTTGTACGGTTCCAGAAAGACGCCGTGGTCCGCTATAAAGCCAACCCGGATTACTTTGCCGGCAAACCGGCTGTGGATAACTTGATCTTCGCCATCACCCCGGATGCCAACGTGCGCCTGCAAAAGCTGCACCGCGATGAATGCCAGATCGCCCTGTCACCCAAGCCACTGGATGTGGGTGAGGCCGAGAAAGATCCCGCGCTCAAAGTAGAAAAAACCCCGGCCTTCATGACCGCATTCGTCGCGATCAACAGCCAGCACCCGCCGCTGGACAAGCCCGAAGTGCGCCAGGCGATCAACCTGGCTTTCGACAAAGGCAGCTACCTCAAGGCCGTATTTGAAGGCACAGCCGAAGCGGCCAATGGCATTTACCCACCCAATACCTGGAGCTACGCCAAGGACTTGCCGGGTTATCCACAGGACATCGCCAAGGCCAAAACGCTGCTGGAAAGAGCCGGACTCAAGAATGGCTTCAAGACCACCATCTGGACTCGCCCCACCGGCAGCCTGCTGAACCCCAACCCCAACCTCGGCGCTCAGTTGCTGCAAGCGGACCTGGCCAAGGTCGGCATCCAGGCCGAGATTCGCGTGATCGAGTGGGGCGAACTGATCCGCCGCGCCAAAGCCGGCGAACATGACCTGTTGTTCATGGGCTGGGCCGGTGACAATGGCGACCCGGATAACTTCCTCACCCCGCAGTTCTCGTGCGCAGCGGTAAAATCCGGCACCAACTTCGCCCGCTACTGCGACCCGACCCTGGACAAGCTGATCAGCGCCGGCAAGACCACCAGTGAACAAGGTGTGCGCAGCAAGCTCTACCAACAGGCCCAGGCACAGATTCAGCAGCAGGCCCTGTGGCTGCCATTGGCGCACCCCACTGCGTTCGCTCTGGCACGCAAGAATATCAATGGCTATCAGGTGAGCCCATTTGGGCGCCAGGACTTCTCCAAGGTCAGCGTCAAGCCTTGAGAGCCGGCCCCGTCCCAATGGGCGGGGCTATAACCACCCGTATTCCGCCATCGACAGCGGGTCGCCATCGCCCACGATGATGTGGTCGAGCACCCGCACATCCACCGACTCCAAGGCCTTCTGCAATATCTTGGTTAATTTTCGATCAGCCGCACTCGGTTCGACGCTCCCGGACGGATGGTTATGGCACAGGATCAGCGCCGCCGCGTTGTAAGCGAGCGCGCGCTTGACCACTTGTCGCGGATAAACGATGGCCGTGTCGATGGTGCCCTCAAACAGCGCCTCAAAGCCCAGCACCCGGTGCTTTGAGTCAAGAAACAGGCAGCCGAATATCTCGTGGGGCTCGTGGCGCAGCAACGCCTTAAGGTACTCACGTACGGCCAGCGGGCTTTCCAGTACCGAGTCGTCACGCAAGCGTTCGGCCATATGCCGCCGAGACATTTCCAGCACCGCCTGCAACTGGGCAAATTTCGCCGGCCCCAGCCCCAAGTGCTGGCTGAACAGGGTCTGGCTGGCCTCCAACAGCGGGCGCAGACCACCGAATTGCGCCAATAGATGGCGCGCCAGGTCGACTGCGCTTCTGCCGGAAACCCCGGTACGCAGGAAGATCGCCAACAACTCGGCATCCGAAAGACTCGCCGCGCCCCATTCCAAAAGCTTCTCCCGTGGGCGTTCCGCCACAGGCCAATCGCGAATACTCATCCCGCCTCCCTCTGCACGCGCGCCGCTGTTGCCTGGCGGTCGCTGTGTTATCTTAAGCCCTCTTTTTTGCATGTGATTTCCCCTGGGGAGGGGGCATCGCAGGCGTCACTGAACCGGCATCACTGAACTGGAAAGGCAAACCAATGCAGCGTCTGTATCGGAAACGCATCGTTCTCGGCGTCGGCGGCGGCATTGCCGCCTACAAGAGCGCAGAACTGGTTCGCAGGCTCCTGGACCAGGGCGCCGAAGTGCGCGTGGTCATGACCCGTGGTGGCAGTGAGTTCATCACCCCGCTGACCATGCAGGCCCTGTCTGGCCACCCGGTTCACCTGGACCTGTTGGACCCGGCGGCCGAAGCCGCCATGGGCCACATCGAGCTGGCCAAATGGGCCGACCTGGTGTTGATCGCCCCGGCCACCGCCGACCTGATCGCCCGCCTGGCCCAGGGCATCGCCGATGACCTGCTGACCACTCTGGTACTGGCCACCGACGCCACCGTCGCCATCGCACCGGCCATGAACCAGGCCATGTGGCGCGACCCGGCCACCCAGGCCAACACCCAACTCCTGCAAAGCCGTGGCCTCAAAGTGTTTGGCCCGGCTTCGGGCAGCCAGGCCTGTGGCGACGTGGGCATGGGCCGCATGCTTGAGGCCACCGACCTCGCGCTGTGCGCCGCCGAGTGCTTTCAGCACCTGGCTCTCACGGGCAAACATGTGCTGATTACCGCCGGCCCGACCCAGGAAAACATCGACCCGGTGCGTTACATCACCAACCATAGCTCAGGAAAAATGGGCTTTGCCTTGGCCGAAGCCGCGGTCGAGGCAGGCGCACGCGTCACCCTGATCACCGGCCCGGTGCACTTGCCAACACCCGATCGCGTCACGCGAATCGACGTAGTCAGCGCCCGGGACATGCTGGCGGCCTGTGAAGCGGCCATTCCCTGCGACCTGTTTATCGCCTCGGCAGCGGTTGCAGACTACCGCCCGGAGGTTGTCGCCCCGCAAAAGCTTAAGAAAGACCCTACAAGCGGCGACGGCCTGCTCCTGCAAATGGTGCGCAACCCGGACATCCTCGCCACCATCGCCACGCGCCCGGACCGCCCGTTCAGCGTCGGTTTCGCCGCCGAAACCGAGCACTTGCTGGACTACGCCGCACGCAAGTTGAAAGACAAAAACCTCGACTTGATCGTTGCCAATGATGTCGCCAACCCGAGCATCGGCTTCAACAGCGAGGAAAACGCCTGCAGCGTGATCGACCGCGAGCTGCACGCCACCCTTTTCGCCCAGACCAGCAAGGGCAAGATTGCCCGTCAACTGATCTCATTTATCGCCCAACGGCTGAACCAGGTTTAATTTACATGCACGCTTTGCAAGCCAAGATCCTCGACCCCCGCATCGGCAACGAATTTCCTCTGCCGGCCTACGCCACTCCAGGCTCCGCCGGCCTGGACCTGCGCGCCATGCTCAAGCAAGACACCGTGCTTGAGCCGGGCCAGACAATCCTGATTCCTACCGGCCTGTCGATCTACGTCGGCGACCCAGGCCTGGCGGCATTGATCCTGCCGCGCTCCGGCCTGGGCCACAAACATGGCATCGTGCTGGGCAACCTCGTAGGCCTGATCGATTCGGACTATCAGGGCGAATTGATGGTGTCGTGCTGGAACCGTGGCAACACCGCGTTCAACATCGCTGTCGGCGAGCGCATCGCCCAGTTGGTGCTGGTACCGGTGGTACAGGCACACTTCGAACTGGTGCAGGAGTTCGACGAAACTCAGCGCGGCGCAGGTGGTTTTGGGCATTCCGGCAGCCACTGACTAAGCTGAACCTTGCCGGACGCATTTGTCCGGCAAGACGCCACCGCATGGCTATTCAGGATGAAGAATGTGCGGATTTATTCAGCGAGATTTCCATAATGAAATCATTGCATTACGCATTTTCTGAAAGTGCATCGACACGCCGATGGCATTTTTGCACCACGAACTCTCTGCCGAAAACACCGTCATACCCTTCAGTTTGAGCCTGCCGGTCAGCCACTTTAAGGCCAGCTTTGCCCCCTTCAGATGGAGTTCACCCCCGCGATGAGTACCGCAGCCCGAGTAGCCCCGACATTCCCCGACAGCATCTTCCGCGCCTACGACATTCGTGGCGTCGTGCCCAAGACCCTGACCGCCGAAACCGCCTACTGGATCGGCCGCGCCATCGGTGCCCAGAGCCTGGCCCAGGGCGAGCCCAATGTCTCGGTAGGCCGTGATGGCCGCTTGTCCGGCCCGGAGTTGGTGGAACAACTGATCCAGGGCCTCGCCGACAGCGGTTGCCACGTCAGCGACGTCGGCCTGGTGCCGACACCGGCGCTGTACTACGCGGCCAACGTACTGGCTGGCAAGTCAGGGGTGATGCTCACCGGCAGCCATAACCCGTCGGACTACAACGGCTTCAAGATCGTGATCGCCGGTGACACCCTGGCCAACGAACAGATCCAGGCCCTGCACGATCGCCTCAAGACCAACGACCTGACCAGCGGCAAAGGCAGCGTCACCAAAGTCGACATCCTGCAACGCTACTCTGACCAGATCACCGGCGACGTCAAACTCGCGCGCCGCCTGAAAGTGGTGGTGGACTGCGGCAACGGCGCGGCTGGCGTGATCGCTCCGCAACTGCTCGAAGCCCTCAACTGTGAAGTGATCCCGCTATTCTGCGACGTCGACGGCAACTTCCCCAACCATCACCCGGACCCAGGCAAGCCTGAAAACCTGGTGGACTTGATCGCCAAGGTCAAGGAAACCGGCGCCGACGTGGGCCTGGCTTTCGACGGTGACGGCGACCGTGTTGGCGTGGTGACCAACACCGGCGAAAACGTGTTCGCCGACCGCCTGCTGATGCTGTTTGCCCGTGATGTGGTGGCGCGCAACGCCAACGCCGAAATCATCTTCGACGTGAAGTGCACCCGCCGCCTCACGCCGCTGATCAAGGAATATGGCGGTCGCCCGCTAATGTGGAAGACCGGTCATTCGTTGATCAAAAAGAAAATGAAGGAAACCGGCGCACTGTTGGCCGGTGAAATGAGCGGCCACGTGTTCTTCAAAGAGCGCTGGTTCGGTTTTGACGACGGCATTTACAGCGCCGCCCGCCTGCTGGAGATCCTCAGCAAGGAAAAATCCACGGCGCAGGAGCTGTTTCAGACCTTCCCGAACGATATTTCTACGCCAGAGATCAATATACATGTGACCGAGGAGAGCAAATTCAGCATCATTGACGCACTGCACGATGCGCAATGGGGCGAAGGCGCCAACCTGACCACCATTGATGGTGTGCGAGTCGATTACGCCAAAGGCTGGGGCCTGGTTCGCGCATCCAACACCACGCCGGTGCTGGTCCTGCGCTTCGAGGCGGATACCGAGGCGCAGTTGCAGCGCATCAAGGACGTGTTCCACGCCCAGTTGAAACGTGTTGCCCCTGATCTCCAATTACCGTTCTGATTTTTTACCGGAGCCCTGAATGACCCTCGAACGCGAAGCCGCTGCCAATACTGCCAAGGTCCTGTCCGAAGCGTTGCCTTACATTCGACGCTACGTCGGCAAGACGCTGGTGATCAAGTACGGCGGCAATGCCATGGAAAGCGACGAGCTGAAAACCGGTTTTGCCCGCGACATCGTGTTGATGAAAGCCGTGGGGATCAACCCGGTGGTCGTCCATGGTGGCGGCCCGCAAATCGGCGACCTGCTCAAGCGCTTGTCGATCGAGAGCCACTTCATCGATGGCATGCGCGTCACTGACGCGCAAACCATGGACGTGGTGGAAATGGTCCTGGGTGGCCAGGTCAACAAGGACATCGTCAACCTGATCAACCGCCACGGCGGCAGCGCCATCGGCCTGACCGGCAAGGACGCGGAGCTGATCCGCGCGAAAAAACTGACGGTGACCCGCCAGACGCCGGAAATGACCCAGCCGGAAATCATCGACATCGGCCAGGTAGGCGAAGTGATCGGCATCAACACCGACTTGCTCAACCTGTTGGTCAAGGGCGATTTCATTCCGGTGATCGCGCCAATCGGCGTGGGCGCCAACGGTGAGTCCTACAATATCAACGCCGATCTGGTGGCCGGTAAGGTGGCTGAAGCACTGAAAGCCGAGAAGCTGATGCTGCTGACCAACATCGCCGGCCTGATGGATAAGGAAGGCAAGGTGTTGACCGGTTTGACCACTCAACAAGTGGACGAACTGATCGCCGATGGCACCATCTACGGCGGCATGCTGCCGAAGATCCGCTGCGCGCTGGAAGCCGTGCAAGGCGGCGTGGGCAGCTCGCTGATCCTGGATGGCCGCGTGCCGAATGCGATCCTGCTGGAAATTTTCACCGATACCGGTGTGGGCACGCTGATCAGTAACCGCAAGCGTCCTTAAACGGCGAAAACAAAAGGCCCCGCTCAATACAGTTGAGCGGGGCCTTTTGTGGGTACTCGGTCCAAATGTGGGAGCGGGCTTGCTCGCTCCCACACAAGCCCGCTCCCACAGGTGTTCCGTGTCAGACGCCGAATTGCTCGCGATACGCACGCACCGCCGGCAAATGCTGCTTGAGCTGCGCGTCATCTTCCAGGTATTGCAGCACCTGGTTCAGCGACACGATGCTCACCACCGGAATACCGAAATCACGCTCCACTTCCTGGATTGCCGACAGCTCACCGTTGCCGCGCTCCTGGCGGTTCAGCGCGATCAGAACGCCGGCGGCCTTGGCGCCTTCCTGGGACGCGATGATCTGCATCACTTCACGGATGGCGGTACCGGCGGTGATCACGTCATCGATGATCAGCACGTCGCCCTTGAGCGGGGCACCGACCAGGCTGCCGCCTTCGCCATGGGCCTTTGCCTCTTTGCGGTTGAAGCACCATGGCAAATCCAGCTCATGATGTTCAGCCAAAGCCACCGCCGTAGCGGCCGCCAAAGGGATGCCCTTGTAGGCTGGGCCGAACAGCACGTCGAAGGAAATACCGCTGTCGACGATGGCGGCCGCGTAGAAACGACCCAACTGAGCGAGGGCCGAACCCGAGTTGAACAAGCCTGCATTGAAGAAGTAAGGGCTGGTGCGCCCGGACTTCAACGTGAACTCACCGAAGCGTAAAACGCCGCGATCGATGGCAAAACGAATGAAATCGCGTTGATACGCCTGCATGAAAAAAGCCTCAGATACCACGGATTTAGCTAATTAGGTAGACGGCGTGTATCATACACGCACGCGATTTTTGGGGCCATTTATGCGGATCATCAGTGTGAACGTCAATGGTATTCAGGCTGCAGTCGAGCGTGGTTTGCTCAGTTGGCTGCAAGCACAGAATGCCGACGTCATCTGCCTGCAGGACACCCGCGCCTCCGCCTTTGAACTGGACGACCCAGCCTTCCAACTGGATGGCTACTTCCTTTATGCCTGTGATGCCGAAGTCCCTGCCCAAGGTGGCGTGGCTCTGTACTCACGGTTGCAACCCAAGGCGGTCATCAGCGGCCTCGGCTTCGAGACAGCCGACCGCTACGGGCGCTACCTGCAAGCCGATTTCGACAAGGTCAGCATCGCGACCTTGCTGCTTCCTTCGGGGCAGAACGGCGATGAAGACTTGAACCAGAAGTTCAAGCTAATGGACGATTTCGCCCGTTATCTGGATAAACAGCGACGCAAACGTCGCGAGTACATTTACTGTGGCTCGCTGTACGTGGCGCAACAGAAGCTGGATATCAAGAACTGGCGCGACAGCCAGCAATCCCCGGGTTTCCTGGCGCCTGAACGGGCCTGGATGGACGAGATTGTCGGCAACATGGGCTATGTGGATGCCCTGCGCGAAGTCAGCCGTGAAGGCGACCAGTACAGCTGGTGGCCGGATAACGAACAGGCTGAGATGCTCAACCTGGGTTGGCGTTTCGACTACCAGTTGCTGACCCCGGGTCTGCGCCGGTTCGTTCGCAGCGCACGCCTGCCGCGCCAGCCGCGCTTCTCGCAGCATGCGCCGCTGATCGTGGACTACGACTGGACGCTGACCATCTAAGGTCTTTTTCCAGGCACAAAAAAACCGACATCGCTGTCGGTTTTTTTGTGCCTGCTCATTATTTGACCACTCGCCAGGTCAAGGGGTAGCGATAGGCAATCCCCTTGTTGGCCTTGATGCTGCCGATGATCGTCAGCACCACCGTGGCAATGGCCAGGGCGACCATCAGGAAAAACCCGATTACCGCGAAGGCCAGCACGATGCACACCATCCAGGCGATGGCCACGGTGATCTGGAAGTTCAGGGCTTCCTTGCCCTGATCATCAATGAACGGGTCCACTTCCTTCTTCATCTGCCACAGGATCAGCGGCCCCACGACACTGCCGAAGGGGAACACAAACCCCAGAAACGCCGCGAGATGACACAACATGGCTCCCTGGCGCACTTCGTAGGAAGGCGTAGGTGCGGGCAACTGGCTGTCATTCATGGCGCTTCTCCTTGAGGCGGGCTCAGTCGGCCAGGGCGGCGTTCTGCAGTTCGAAGATTTCGGCCATGCCTTTCTGGGCCAGGGCGAGCATGGCGTTCAGGTCGGCCGGCTGGAATGGCGCGCCTTCAGCGGTGCCCTGCACTTCGATGAAACCACCGGTGCTGGTCATCACCACGTTCAGGTCGGTCTCGGCAGCCGAGTCTTCCAGGTAGTCCAGGTCCAGCACAGGCTCGCCCTGATACATGCCAACCGACACGGCAGCGATCATCTGCTTGAGCGGGTCGCCGCCTTTGAGGCCGCCGCGCTTCTTGATCACTTTAAGCGCATCAACCAGGGCCACCATGGCGCCAGTGATGGAGGCGGTGCGGGTGCCGCCGTCCGCCTGGATGACGTCGCAGTCGACGTACAGGGTCACGTCGCCCAGCTTGGACATGTCCAGGGCGGCGCGCAGCGAGCGGCCGATAAGGCGCTGGATTTCGAGGGTGCGGCCGCCTTGCTTGCCACGGCTGGCTTCACGCTGGTTACGCTCGCCGGTGGCGCGCGGCAGCATGCCGTATTCGGCAGTCAACCAACCCTGGCCCTGACCCTTGAGGAAACGCGGCACGCCGTTTTCGACGCTGACGGTGCAAATCACCTTGGTATCGCCAAACTCGACCAGTACAGATCCCTCGGCGTGTTTGGTGTAGTTGCGGGTGATGCGGATCGAGCGGAGCTGATCGGCAGCGCGACCACTTGGACGTTTCATAGGGGATACCTGTACGAAGGACGAAAAACTGCCGAGCATTATAGAGCCGCGAACCGTTTCGGGGCACTTCTAAAAAATTCGGTTACGAATGTTCAGACTATTGCCCATTGTTTGGGCGCGCTCGCCCCACTGCGCTACAATCCTGCGCCTTCGCAGCCTGTCGGCTTCAATTTACTCATCAGCCCGCTGTGCGGGACTGCATCGCGAGGTACTTCCATGGTGCACAGCATGACCGCCTTCGCCCGCGTCGAAAAAGCCGGCGTCCAGGGCACCCTGAGCTGGGAACTGCGCTCGGTCAACAGCCGTTACCTGGAGCCGCACCTGCGCCTGCCGGAGTCGTTCCGCGACCTCGAGGGCGCCGTGCGTGAAGCGTTGCGCCAGGGTATCTCGCGGGGCAAGCTGGAATGCACCCTGCGGTTTACCGAAGAAACCACCGGCAAGCCGCTGCAGATCGACCGTGACCGCGCCGCGCAGCTGGTAGCCGCCGCCGAAACCATCGCCGGCCTGATCAAACAACCTGCTGCGCTGAACCCGCTGGAAGTGCTGGCCTGGCCCGGCGTGCTGGTGGCCGACGCCACCGACCCGCAAGCCCTGAACGCCGAAGCCCTCGCGCTGTTCACCCAGGGATTGAAAGAGCTCAAGGCCGGCCGCGAGCGCGAAGGCGCCGAACTGGCCCGCCTGATCAATGAGCGCCTGACTTCGATCGAAGAAGATGTGGTCACCCTGCGCGAGCTGGTGCCGCAGATGCTCGCCACTCAGCGCCAAAAGGTCCTGGACCGCTTCACCGACATGAAGGCCGACCTCGACCCCGTGCGCCTGGAGCAGGAAATGGTGCTGCTGGCGCAAAAAAGCGACGTGGCCGAAGAACTCGACCGCCTGAGCACCCACATCCTTGAAGTGCGCCGCGTGCTCAAATCAGCGGGTGCCGCCGGTCGGCGCCTGGACTTCCTGATGCAGGAACTCAACCGCGAAGCCAATACACTGGGCTCCAAGGCGTTTGATCCGCGCAGCACTACGGCTGCGGTCAACCTCAAAGTGTTGATCGAGCAGATGCGCGAACAAGTACAGAATATTGAGTAAGGCAACTTCCATGACCCACAGCACCGGCACCCTTTACATCATTTCCGCCCCTTCGGGCGCGGGCAAAAGCAGCCTGGTCAAAGCCTTGACCGACGCCGACGAACACATCCGCATCTCGGTCTCGCACACCACCCGCGCCATGCGCCCAGGTGAAGTGAACGGCGTGCACTATCACTTCGTCGAGCGCACCGAATTCGTCAAGATGATCGAACACGGCGACTTCCTGGAACGCGCCGAAGTGTTCGGCAACCTCTATGGCACCTCGCAAAGCCACCTGCAGCAGACGCTGGACGAAGGCCACGATCTGATCCTGGAAATCGACTGGCAGGGCGCCGAACAAGTGCGCCAGTTGATGCCCAAGGCGCGCTCCATCTTCATCCTGCCGCCGTCTTTGGAAGCGCTGCACCAGCGCCTGACCAACCGTGGCCAGGACAGCGATGAGATCATCGAAGGCCGCATGCGTGAAGCCGTCAGCGAAATGAGCCACTACGTCGACTATGACTACCTGATCATCAATGACGATTTTGCCCACGCACTGGATGATTTAAAGGCGATTTTCCGCACCAATCAGCTCCAGCAAAAGCGTCAGCAGCAGCGTTTTGGCAAATTACTCGCCGAACTGCTCGGTTGATTGGCTCTTCCCAAAACCGCTGCAAGGGCTTTACATTGGCACTTGTAGCGCTTTTGCGAGGACGCGTGGAAAATCAGCGCTTCCCTAAACGCTGGTGATTTTTTAAACTGTTTAGTCCGCTCGCCCAACCGGGCAGCGCGCATCTTGCATTCGCTCCGAGGAATACCATGGCCCGCGTAACCGTTGAAGACTGCCTAGAACACGTGGATAACCGCTTTGAGCTGGTCATGCTCTCTACCAAGCGTGCCCGTCAACTGGCCACCGGCGGCAAAGAGCCCCTGGTCCAGTGGGAAAACGACAAGCCTACCGTTGTAGCCCTGCGTGAAATCGCTGAAGGCCTGATGAGCTACGAGTTCATCGCCAACGCTGAAATCGTTGAAGACGAACCGCTGTTTGCAGCGTTCGAGGACGAGTCCAACGAGGCCGTCTAAGCCTATGCCTGGTCGACGTAGCACGGCGCAGGGTCACAGCCAACGGCAGGAGTTCATACTTTGCCGAGCATAGACGCCCTCGCCGATCGCTTATCGGCCTACCTCGGCCCAGACCAGGTCAACCTGGTCCGCCGAGCGTATTTCTACGCCGAACAAGCCCACGACGGCCAACGCCGCCGAAGCGGTGAGGCGTATGTCACCCATCCTCTTGCGGTGGCAAATATTCTTGCCGACATGCACATGGACCATCAGAGCCTGATGGCCGCGATGCTGCATGACGTGATCGAAGACACCGGCATCGCCAAGGAAGCGCTCAGCGCGCAATTTGGTGAAACCGTGGCCGAACTGGTCGACGGGGTCAGCAAACTGACCCAGATGAACTTCGAGACCAAGGCCGAAGCCCAGGCAGAAAACTTCCAGAAAATGGCCATGGCCATGGCGCGGGATATCCGTGTGATTCTGGTCAAGCTGGCCGATCGGCTGCACAACATGCGCACGCTGGAAGTGCTGTCCGGCGAAAAACGCCGGCGCATCGCCAAGGAAACCCTGGAAATCTACGCGCCCATCGCCAATCGGCTGGGCATGCATGCCATTCGTATCGAATTCGAAGACCTCGGCTTCAAGGCCATGCACCCAATGCGCTCGGCGCGCATCTACCAGGCGGTCAAGCGCGCACGGGGTAACCGCAAGGAAATCGTCAACAAGATCGAAGAGTCGCTGAGCCACTGCCTGGCGATCGACGAGATTGAAGGCGAAGTCAGCGGCCGGCAGAAGCACATCTACGGTATCTACAAGAAGATGCGCGGCAAGCGCCGGGCCTTCAACGAGATCATGGACGTGTACGCGTTCCGGATCATCGTCGACAAGGTAGACACCTGCTACCGCGTGCTGGGCGCTGTACATAATCTGTACAAACCCTTGCCGGGGCGCTTCAAGGACTACATCGCCATTCCCAAGGCCAACGGCTATCAGTCGTTGCATACCACGCTGTTCGGTATGCACGGGGTGCCGATCGAGATACAGATCCGTACGCGGGAAATGGAAGAGATGGCCAACAATGGCATCGCCGCCCACTGGCTGTACAAGTCCAGCGGTGACGAACAGCCAAAGGGCACTCACGCCCGTGCTCGCCAGTGGGTCAAAGGCGTGCTGGAAATGCAGCAACGTGCCGGCAACTCCCTGGAATTTATCGAAAGCGTGAAGATCGACCTGTTCCCGGACGAGGTCTACGTGTTCACGCCCAAAGGCCGAATCATGGAGCTGCCCAAAGGCTCCACGGCGGTCGACTTTGCCTACGCGGTGCACACCGACGTCGGTAACAGCTGCATTGCCTGCCGGATCAACCGTCGCCTCGCACCGCTGTCCGAACCGCTGCAAAGCGGCTCCACGGTCGAGATTGTCAGTGCACCCGGCGCGCGCCCGAACCCGGCCTGGCTCAACTTCGTGGTTACCGGTAAAGCGCGGACACACATCCGCCACGCCCTGAAGTTGCAACGCCGCTCCGAATCCATCAGCCTCGGCGAACGCCTGCTGAACAAGGTCCTCAACGGTTTCGACAGCGCCCTGGACAAGATCCCGGCCGAGCGCGTGCAAGCGATGCTCCACGAGTACCGCCAGGAAACCATCGAGGACCTGCTGGAAGATATCGGCTTGGGCAACCGCATGGCCTATGTAGTCGCACGCCGCTTGCTCGGCGAAGGCGAACAGTTGCCAAGCCCGGAAGGCCCGCTGGCGATTCGCGGCACCGAAGGCCTGGTACTCAGCTACGCCAAATGCTGTACGCCGATCCCGGGCGACCCGATTGTCGGCCACCTGTCGGCGGGCAAAGGCATGGTGGTGCACCTGGACAACTGCCGCAATATCACCGAAATCCGCCACAACCCGGAGAAATGCATTCAGCTTTCCTGGGCCAAGGATGTCACCGGCGAATTCAACGTCGAGCTGCGTGTAGAGCTGGAGCATCAGCGCGGCCTGATCGCCTTGCTGGCCAGCAGCGTCAACGCGGCCGACGGCAATATCGAAAAAATCAGCATGGATGAACGCGACGGCCGCATCAGCGTGGTCCAGCTGGTGGTCAGCGTGCACGACCGCGTGCACCTGGCCCGCGTGATCAAGAAACTGCGCGCCCTGACCGGGGTGATCCGCATCACCCGCATGCGTGCATAGCACCTCTCTTACAAGGAGCAACTCATGACCAAGACTGTTATCACCAGCGACAAAGCCCCGGCCGCCATCGGCACTTACTCCCAGGCGATCAAGGCGGGTAACACCGTCTACATGTCCGGCCAGATTCCGCTGGACCCAAAGACCATGGAACTGGTTGAAGGCTTTGAAGCGCAAACCGTACAAGTCTTCGAAAACCTGAAATCCGTAGCCGAAGCCGCCGGTGGTTCGTTCAAGGACATCGTCAAGTTGAACATCTTCCTCACCGACCTGAGCCACTTCGCCAAGGTCAACGAGATCATGGGCAAGTACTTCGAACAGCCGTACCCAGCCCGCGCCGCCATCGGCGTTGCCGCCCTGCCAAAGGGCGCACAGGTTGAGATGGACGCGATCCTGGTCATCGAATAAAACACCCGGCGCAGCCTCAACAGGCTGCGCCGACTTTGTTTCAGAAGGATTTCATGATGCGCAAAGCGCTTGTAGCCACTTCGTTGCTCGCCCTGTTGCTCGGCGGCTGCGCCAGCAACCCCGCCGACCTGGATGTGAGTGGCACCTGGATCAACCAGGCCGCCATCAACGCGGCAGCCAAGGGCGGCCCTTTGCGTGAAGCGCTGCAGAGTTTTGGCCCGAACCTCGAATGGGAGGTCAACACCAAGGCTTTGCAGGCGCGCTACTACAACGGCTTTGAAGTCGCTGAAGGCAAATTGCTCGGCGATAAATCCGGCGCCTGGAGCGTCGAGTTCTACGGCAGCTCCGCCACCGAACTCAAGCGCAAAGGCAAACAACTGCTGCAAGTGGCCAACGATAACGAGCCTGAGCAACTGTTCGCCCGTGCCAAGGATCCCGCTCCGGAAGGTGCGCCACTGGGTGCCAACTTCGAGCGGGCGCTATATGCAGCCTACATGGGCGGCGACTGGAAGATTACCGACGGCAACGGCAGCGGCTCCACGGTGCAGTTCCAGGCCGACGGCAAGGTCGCCGGCCTGCCAGGCGTCGACCGCTACTCGCTGTGCCTGGCTGGCGACTGCGCCTCCATGAGCGGCGGCTACGACAGTATCTGGCTGCAATTGAACGGCCAGGGCAACCCGTGGATCTTCGCGCGCAAAGGCAAGCAGCTGGAAATCTTCCAGGCGATCAACACCGCCCTGGCCGACGAAGTGCCGCAGTTCACACCCGGCCCGCGCCAATGGCTGCTTGAGAAGAAATAGAACCAAATGTGGGAGCCGGCTTGCCTGCGATGACGGTGGTTCAGTCGAGATAGATGTCGACTGATACTTCGCTATCGCAGGCAAGCCAGCTCCCGCATTTTTTTGTTTCAGCCCTTGAGAATCGCAGCATAGCCTTCGCGATAAGTCGGGTAGGTCGGCATCCAGCCCAACGCCTTGGCCCGGGCGTTGCTGCATTGCTTGCTGCCTGCACGTCTTACACTGGCGTCATCCGCCCACTCCGTCACGCCCAGGTATTCGCGCAACCAGCCCACCACCTCCGCCAAGGGCGCTGGGGCATCGTCGACACCGATGTAGATTTTTTCCAGCGAGCCGCCCTGCTCAATATGGCGTAGCAAAAAGGCCAGCAAACCTGCCGCATCATCGGCGTGAATCCGGTTGCCATATAAAGGTGGATCGATTGCCACACGATAGCCTTGGCGCACCTGGGTCAGCAGCCATTCACGGCCAGGACCGTAAATACCGGTCAAGCGCACGATGCTCGCCGGGATACCGCTGTTGAGAGCCACTTGCTCGGCTTCCAACATGACCTGGCCGGAATAGCCCTTCGCTTGGGTCTCGGAGGTTTCGTCGACCCACTCACCATTCTGCTGGCCGTACACGCTGCTGCTGGACACAAACAGCAAATGTTTGGGCGTTTGGCCGTAGTCGTTCAGCCACTCCAGCACATGCTGCAACCCTTGCACGTATGCCGCACGATACCCGGCCTCATCGTGGTCGGTGGCGGCTGCGCAATACACCAGGTAATCCACTGCACCGATCGGCCAGGTCTCAGGGCAATCCTTTTTGAACAGGTCGCCGGCAATACCGATCACGCCATCGGGGAGCTTTGAAATATCACGGCGCAGGCCGTGAACCTCCCATTCCGAGGCCAGCAATTGGCTAGCCAGCCGACTACCCACATCGCCGCAACCGGCAATCACAACAGAAGGCGCAGACATCATAAAACTCCGTTCTTAAAGGTCTAGATTAGCCTTCGCAGATGACGAGCGGCCAGAAAAAGGACAAATAAAGTAACTGTATTACTTCTGTTAACAAGAATTACTTGCAATAATAACCGCCCATTTGTCCTCGACCCCCAAGGGTCTGGCAGGACGATCACTCCATTTTTTCTCTCAGGTCCGGCCAGCATGACACGTAATACAAACCCCGCTTCGCCAACCAAGCTTCACAGCCCATCCCGCGCCTGGCGTGCGATTGCTGCGCTGCTGTTCAGCGTACTGCTGGCACCGACCGCCGCCTTCGCTGATGCCACCGCCCCAACCGCACCGGCTGCTGCCGAGCACACTGGCGCCACGCCTGCCGCTCCTGTGGCTGCGCCGGTTGCCACCGACCCGGCCCAGGCTGCAGGCGATGCAGCACCTGCCGACCAAACCGGTGTAGTGCTGGAAGAAGACAACAGCCTGGGCATGGCCCATGACCTGTCGCCTTGGGGCATGTACCAGAACGCTGACGTGGTGGTAAAAGCCGTGATGATCGGCCTGGCCATCGCCTCGATCATCACCTGGACCATCTGGATCGCCAAGGGCTTCGAGCTGCTGGGGGCCAAGCGCCGCCTGCGCACTGAAATCGTCCACCTGAAAAAAGCCACCACCCTCAAGGAAGCCAGCGACAGTGCGACCAAGAAGGGCACCCTGGCCAACCTGCTGGTACACGACGCGCTGGAAGAAATGCGCCTGTCGGTCAATACCCGCGAAAAAGAAGGGATCAAGGAGCGCGTCAGCTTCCGCCTCGAACGCCTGGTTGCAGCCTGTGGCCGTAACATGAGCAGCGGCACTGGCGTACTCGCCACCATCGGTTCCACCGCACCGTTTGTCGGCCTGTTCGGCACCGTGTGGGGCATCATGAACAGCTTTATCGGCATCGCCAAAACCCAGACCACCAACCTCGCCGTCGTCGCCCCCGGCATTGCCGAAGCCCTGCTGGCAACCGCCCTGGGCCTGGTTGCCGCGATTCCTGCGGTGGTGATCTACAACGTCTTCGCCCGTTCGATTGCCGGCTACAAGGCCCAGGTATCGGACGCGTCGGCAGAAGTCCTGCTGCTGGTCAGCCGCGACCTCGATCACCTGCCTACCGAGCGCAGCTCGCAACCGCACATGGTGAAAGTGGGGTAATCGGCCATGGGCCTGCATTTGAATCAAGGCGACGACGAACTCGTCGAGAACCACGAGATCAACGTCACGCCGTTTATCGACGTAATGCTCGTGCTGCTGATTATCTTCATGGTGGCGGCGCCGCTGGCGACCGTGGATATCAAGGTCGACCTGCCCGCGTCCAGCGCCAAGCCTGCGCCGCGGCCAGAGAAGCCGATTTTCCTCAGCGTCAAGGCAGACCAACGTCTGTTCCTGGGCGAAGAAGAAGTCAAAGCTGAAACCCTGGGCCCGGTGCTCGACGCCAAGACCCAGGGCAAGAAAGACACGACGATCTTCTTCCAGGCCGACAAAGGCGTGGACTACGGCGACCTGATGAGCGTGATGGACGCGCTGCGCGCAGCCGGCTACCTTAAGGTCGGCCTGGTCGGACTTGAGACGGCAGCCAAGAAATGATCACGACGCGCCACAAACTGACGCGTTATGGCACCAGCCTCGCCGTCGTGCTGGGCGTGCATGCCGTCGCGATCATCATCGCGCTCCAGTGGTCCGCGCCGCATCCGGTAACGTTGCCACCGGCGGCCATGGTCATCGACCTGGCGCCGATGCCTGCACCGCCACCGCCGGCGCCGCCCAAGGTTGTCACGCCGCCACAGCCGCCTGCCCCCGTGGAAGAGCTGCCCCTGCCAAAACTGGCCGAGGCGCCGAAGCCAACGATCCAGGTGCCCAAGCCGGTCAAGCCAAAACCCAAACCTCAGCCGCCCAAGCCGGTGGAGAAGAAGCCCGAGCCGCCCAAGGAAAAACCTTCCGAAGAGCCGCCGAGCGAATCGCCACAAAACAATGCGCCGGCTGAAAAGTCCGCCCAGCCGGTTCCGGGCCCGTCGCCACAACAGATCGCAGCCAAAGCGTCCTGGGAAGGCACCCTGCTGGCGCACTTGCAGAAGTACAAGAAGTACCCGCCAGGCGCCCAACAGCGCGGCAAGGAAGGCTTGAACCGCCTGCGCTTTGTGGTCGATGGCGAAGGCAACGTGCTGTCCTACGAGTTGGTGGGCCGCTCCGGCAACGCCGATCTGGACCGTGCGACCCTGGACATGATCCGTCGTGCCCAGCCCTTGCCCAAGCCACCGGCCGACATGCTGAAAGGCGGCAGCGTCGAAATCGTCGCGCCGTTTGTTTACAACATCGAAAAACGTCGTCGTTAACCCTCTGCGTGGGCACCTGTCGGGTGCCCACGGTTGCTGCTCCCTCCTCTCTCACACCCGCCAACCTGAACCTGGATTGAACAGGCTTCGCGTCGGCGCAATCTTCACTTGTAACATTTAATTACAATGCCAATCATCCGCGAATAGTTCTCATTAGTGGATATCCGGTGTGCCCAACCTCGCCCGATTGACCCTCGCCCTGCTCGCGTTTCCGCTCGCCGCCCATGCGGATCGCCTGGTCACGCTAAACATTCAAAACCACACCTTCACCCCTTCAAGTTTCGAAGTGCCGGCGGGCGAACGCTTTCGTATTCAACTCACCAGCCATGACGAAAGCGTGGATGAGTTCGAAAGCTATGACATGAAGTTCGAGAAAATCATCGTCCCCGGCAACACCATCACGGTTTTCGCCGGCCCGCTGCACCCTGGCACCTACACCTTTTTCGATGACTACCACCCAGACCAGGCCAAAGGCACGGTCACCGCCGTCGCGCCGAAGGAGTAGCCCATGCTCGCGTGTCTATTGATCGTGTTTCGTGAAGTGCTGGAAGCCGGGATTGTGGTCGGGATCATCATGGCCGCCACTCAGGGCCTGGCACGCCGCGGCCTGTTTATTGGCGGCGGAGTCGCAGCCGGCGTACTCGGGGCCGGCCTGCTTGCGCTGTTCACTGGTGCAATCACCCAAGCGCTACAAGGGTTTGGTCAGGAAATCTTCAACGCAGCGATTTTGATCGTGGCGGTCCTCATGCTCGGTTGGCACAACCTGTGGATGGCCACCCATGGGCGCGAACTGGCGACGCAACTGCGCAGCGCCGGCAATGCGGTGCTGCGTGGGGAGAAATCGCTCTGGGCATTAGCCGTGGTGATCACCGTGGCAGTGTTGCGCGAAGGCTCGGAAATAGTGCTGTTCCTTTACGGCATTGCCGCCTCGACCCAGACCGACCCGCTGACGATGCTGGTCGGCGGCGTGCTCGGCATCATTGCCGGCGCGGCGCTATCGTGGCTGCTATATCGCGGCCTGGTCGCCATCAGCCTGAAACGCCTGTTCTCGATCACCTCCTGGATGATTGCCCTGCTCGCCGCCGGAATGGCCGGGCGCGCCGCCGCGATCCTTGCCGGCATCGACCTGATTCCTGCCTGGGGCTATCAGCTCTGGGATACCTCCTGGCTGGTGTCCGACGCCAGTCTCACCGGCAGGGCGCTGCAAGCGCTGGTGGGCTACACCGATCGACCGCTGGGTGTGCAGCTGGTTGCCTGGGTCGCCACGCTACTGCTCTTGGTGATGGGCAGCCGATTGATTCACTCACGTTCCACCTCCCAAGGAGCTACCCAATGAAACACCTGAGCAAACCCCTGGCTGCCGCGCTGCTATTGGCCGGCACCGTGGTCATGTCGACCCTGGCACAGGCACGCGAATATCCGATTGGCGGCCCGGTACAGGCCAACGACATGGAAATCGCATCCTCCTACCTGGTCGGCATCGAAATGGCGCCGATGCCGCCGGGCATGGTCATGAGCAAGGACTCGGTGCACCTGGAAACCGACGTCCACGCCACCGCCGACAACAAATACGGCCTGGCCAACGGTGAATGGGTGCCGTACCTGACCATCAGTTACTCGCTGGTCAAGCAAGGCGCGCCGGACTACAAGGAAATCGGCACCCTGCTGCCGATGGTCGCCAAAGACGGCGCCCACTACGCCAACAACGTGAAGATGGACGGCCCCGGCACCTACACCGTGGTACTGCGTTACGAGAGCCCGCAGATCAAAGGTTTCTTCCATCACGTTGACAAAGAAACCGGCGTACCGGAATGGTGGTCTCCCTTCACCGAAACCTTCACCTTCAAGTACCCACAGAATTAAGCGCTTACTTACGACACCCGATTACCGGGTGTCGTAAACACCACAGTGTCTGATAACGTGCGTCTATCGATTGCAGCCGGTATGCTTGGCCCGCAACCTCATGGACGCCCGCTATGACTCTTACAGAATTACGCTACATCGTGACCCTCGCCCAAGAACAGCACTTCGGCCACGCGGCCGAGCGTTGCCATGTCAGCCAGCCGACGCTGTCGGTGGGTGTGAAAAAGCTTGAAGACGAACTCGGTGTGCTGATTTTCGAGCGCAGCAAGAGCGCCGTGCGCCTCACGCCGGTGGGCGAAGGCATCGTTGCCCAGGCCCAAAAGGTACTGGAGCAAGCGCAAAGCATTCGCGAGCTGGCCCAGGCCGGCAAGAACCAGCTGACCGCACCGCTCAAAGTCGGCGCCATCTACACCGTCGGCCCGTACCTGTTCCCGCATCTGATTCCGCAACTGCACCGCGTTGCGCCGCAGATGCCGCTGTATATCGAAGAAAACTTTACCCACGTACTGCGCGACAAACTGCGCAACGGTGAGCTCGACGCGATCATCATCGCCCTGCCGTTCAACGAAGCAGACGTGCTGACCCTGCCGCTCTACGACGAGCCGTTCTACGTGCTGATGCCGGCCTCCCACCCGTGGACGCAGAAAGACACCATCGACGCCGGCCTGCTCAACGACAAGAGCCTGTTGCTGCTGGGCGAAGGCCACTGCTTCCGCGACCAGGTACTGGAAGCCTGCCCGACCCTGACCAAGGGCAACGACGGCGCCAAGCACACCACCGTGGAATCCAGCTCCCTGGAAACCATCCGGCACATGGTCGCGTCCGGCCTGGGCATTTCGATTCTGCCGCTGTCGGCGGTGGACAGCCATCACTACGCTCCCGGCGTGATCGAAGTGCGCCCTCTGACGCCACCGGTGCCGTTCCGTACCGTGGCGATTGCCTGGCGCGCGAGCTTCCCACGCCCGAAAGCCATTGAGATCCTCGCCGACTCGATCCGCCTGTGTTCGGTGGCCAAACCGCCTGCTGCGAGCTAAGCAAACGTATGACTGAGCTGTCGCAGGTGTCGGTGACGGCACTTAAAGGTGTCGGTGACGCCATGGCCGAGAAGTTGGCCAAGGTCGGCCTGGAAAACCTCCAGGACGTGCTGTTCCACCTGCCCCTGCGTTATCAGGACCGCACACGCGTCGTGCCCATCGGCCACTTGCGCCCTGGGCAGGATGCGGTGGTCGAAGGCACGGTCAGCGGCGCCGACGTGGTCATGGGCAAGCGCCGCAGTTTAGTCGTGCGCCTGCAGGACGGCACGGGCGGCCTGAGCCTGCGCTTCTACCATTTCAGCAACGCGCAAAAGGACGGCCTCAAGCGTGGTACCCGCGTGCGTTGCTATGGCGAAGCGCGCCCCGGCGCCTCCGGCCTGGAAATCTACCACCCGGAATACCGTGCCATCACCGGTGACGAGCCGCCGCCGGTCGACACCACGCTCACACCGATCTACCCGCTGACCGAAGGCCTGACCCAGCAACGCCTGCGCCAGCTGTGTATGCAAACGCTGACGATGCTCGGCCCCAAAAGCCTGCCCGATTGGCTACCTCTGGAGCTGGCGCGCGACTATCAACTGGCGCCGCTGGACGATGCGATTCGCTACCTGCATAACCCACCCGCCGACGCTGACGTCGACGAACTTGCACTGGGCCATCACTGGGCTCAGCATCGCCTGGCCTTCGAAGAACTGCTGACCCACCAACTGTCCCAGCAGCGCCTGCGCGAAAGCATGCGCTCCCTGCGCGCGCCGGCGATGCCCAAGGCCACGCGCCTGCCCGCCCAATACCTGGCCAACCTTGGCTTTGCGCCGACGGGCGCCCAACAACGGGTAGGTAATGAAATCGCCTACGATCTCAGCCAGCATGAACCGATGCTGCGCCTGATCCAGGGCGACGTGGGCGCGGGCAAGACCGTGGTTGCCGCCCTCGCCGCCTTGCAGGCATTGGAAGCCGGTTACCAGGTGGCGCTGATGGCGCCTACCGAAATCCTCGCTGAACAGCACTTCATCACCTTCAAGCGCTGGCTCGAACCCTTGGGCCTGGAAGTGGCGTGGCTGGCCGGCAAGCTCAAGGGCAAGGTGCGTGCCGCCGCCCTGGAGCAGATCGCCGGTGGCGCACCGATGGTGGTGGGCACTCACGCCTTGTTCCAGGACGAAGTGCAGTTCAAGAACCTGGCGCTGGTGATCATCGACGAACAGCACCGCTTCGGCGTGCAGCAGCGTCTCGCGTTACGCCAGAAAGGCGTGGGTGGGCGCATGAACCCGCACCAGTTGATCATGACCGCCACGCCGATCCCGCGCACCCTGGCGATGAGCGCCTACGCCGACCTCGACACCTCGATCCTCGATGAGCTGCCGCCCGGCCGCACCCCGGTCAACACCGTGCTGGTCACCGACACGCGCCGCGTCGAAGTGATCGAGCGCGTGCGCGGCGCCTGCGCCGAAGGCCGTCAGGCGTACTGGGTGTGTACGCTGATCGAAGAGTCCGAAGAACTGACCTGCCAGGCCGCCGAAACCACCTTTGAAGACCTCACCAGCGCTCTGGGCGAACTTAAGGTCGGGCTGATCCACGGGCGCATGAAGCCTGCGGAAAAAGCCGCGGTGATGGCCGAGTTCAAAGCTGGCAACCTGCAACTGTTGGTGGCCACCACGGTGATTGAGGTCGGCGTGGACGTGCCCAACGCCAGCCTGATGATCATCGAAAACCCCGAACGCCTGGGCCTGGCCCAACTGCACCAACTGCGCGGCCGTGTCGGCCGGGGCAGCGCCGCCAGCCACTGCGTGCTGCTGTACCACCCGCCGCTGTCACAGATCGGCCGTCAGCGCCTGGGCATCATGCGCGAAACCAACGACGGTTTTATCATCGCCGAAAAAGACCTCGAACTGCGCGGCCCCGGTGAAATGCTCGGCACCCGCCAGACCGGCCTGTTGCAATTCAAGGTCGCCGACCTGATGCGCGATGCCGACCTGCTGCCTGCCGTGCGTGATGCGGCGCAAGCGCTGCTGGAGCGTTGGCCGGAGCATGTCAGCCCTTTGCTGGATCGCTGGCTCAGGCACGGGCAGCAATACGGCCAAGTGTGACGCCTGACTCACTTATCCAACCAACAGATGTATCAAGCTGGTTATACTCCAATGACTGTAAGAAATTGGATCAGGCCATGTCAGAAGTCGCCCTCGCCACAGCCCCACTGACCGCCCCGCCGGTCATTCGGGCTCTGCTCGCAAAGCTCGCCATCCCTTACACGGAAGTGACCGAACACGCCGGCCTGAATCCCGCACAAAAGGTCCAGGCGGTGCTGCTGGAAGATGCCGTGGGCGCACTCATGGTGCTGTTCCCCCAGAGCCAGTTACTCGACCTCAACCGCTTGGCAGAACTGACCGGCCGTCGCCTCACGGCCGTGTCGCCGGACCGCATCGAACGCATGCTGGCCAAGCACGACTTGAGCCTGTTGCCGGGCTTGCCGGCGCTGACCAGCTCGCCATGCCTGTACGAAGGCAGCCTGCTCAACGAGCCAAGCCTGTTGGTGCACTCCGGTGAAGCCGGGCTGCTGCTGGAGATCGCCAGCGGCGATTTCAAGAGCATGCTCACCAAGGCCAGTGCCGGGCACTTCGGCGAACCGCTGAGCAACATCCGCCCTAACCTCGACCGCCCCAATGATGACCGCGAGGAAATCACCCAGGCGATGCAAGCGTTCACCGCACGCCGTATCCAGCAGCGTCTGGAAGCGACTATCGAGATTCCACCACTGGCCGACACCGCACAGAAAATCATCAAGCTGCGCGTCGACCCCAACGCCACCATCGATGACATTACCAGCGTCGTCGAAACCGACCCGGCCCTTGCGGCCCAAGTGGTGAGCTGGGCCGCGTCGCCGTACTACGCCTCGCCGGGCAAGATTCGTTCAGTCGAAGACGCCATCGTGCGCGTGTTGGGCTTTGACCTGGTGATCAACCTGGCGCTGGGCCTGGCCCTGGGCAAAACCCTGAGCCTGCCCAAGGATCATCCGCACCAGTCCACGCCGTACTGGCACCAGTCGATCTACACCGCCGCCGTGATCGAAGGCCTGACCCGCGCCATGCCCCGCGCCCAGCGCCCGGAAGCCGGCCTGACGTACCTCGCCGGCCTGCTGCACAACTTCGGCTACTTGCTGCTGGCCCATGTGTTCCCGCCACACTTCTCGCTGATCTGCCGTCACCTGGAGGTCAACCCGCACCTGTGTCACAGCTATGTCGAACAGCATCTGCTGGGCATCAGCCGCGAGCAGATCGGCGCCTGGCTGATGCGCTACTGGGATATGCCGGACGAACTGTCCACCGCCCTGCGCTTCCAGCACGACCCGACCTATGACGGGCAATATGCCGAATACCCGAATCTGGTGTGCCTGGCGGTACGCCTGCTGCGCAGCCGTGGGATTGGTTCCGGGCCGGATGAAGCCATCCCGGACGCCCTGCTGGAACGCCTGGGCCTGAGCCGGGAAAAGGCTGAAGAAGTGGTCGGTAAAGTGCTGGATGCCGAAGTGCTGTTGCGCGAGCTGGCATCCCAGTTCAGCCAGGGATAAGTCTGCCGCCTGCTGCATAGCTTTCGCAGGCAAGCCAGCTCCCACACCTGACCGCGTTCCAGCGTTGGAATGCAGTCAACTGTGGGAGCTGGCTTGCCTGCGATGAATACAACTCGGTCTGCCTGAAAGACTCGCGTTAGCAGGACACCGCAGACGATATGCCATTGATATCGCCTTCGCACAGGGTTCGACCCTGAAATAAACATGAGATCGACCCCCTCTCGATATGAGTTTTCAATGCAAGAAAAGCGAACAATAGTTTTATATTTTAAACACGCGCCTCACCGTAACAACTTGAAGTTAATATATGCAGCAACATATAACGTTGAACTGATCACCCCTTCCGACCCACATAGCGAATGTGCCCAATCCGTACCTGGAGTTTCTTATGAACGTCACTTCGCCCTTTTCATTTACGCCTTCTCCTCCACTATCTCAACAGCCCAAACCCCCGCAAGAAAATTTTGTAAAGATCGTACATGATCGCGATTCAAGCGGTCACATCGTCTCTATTAGCGTCACTGAAAACCAGGCCGACATCAGAATTAAAAAAGAACTCGACGGAAGACTGGTTGCCTTTATAAATGGAAGACCACATGCGCTGGACGTTCCAAACTCTGGCAGCAGCACCCTCAACATCACCACAGGCCGCTACAAAGATCGTATAACGATCGACGACGACGTTAGGGTCACCGCTAACGTAAAATCCGGAGCCGGCGACGACTTTGTACAAACAGGTGGTGGCTTTGCCAACGTGGACACAGCAGACGGCGATGATCACGTACAACTCAGCACCGGGGGAGGTTATGTAAAGGGCGGAAACGGCAATGATAGACTGTTTGCGGGCAGTGGCAAAAGCGAACTTCACGGTGAAGGCGGAGAAAACTTTTTTACCACCGATATACCCACGCACAACGCAGGAAACACTCACATACGCTCATCGGGACTCCGTGACACGATATTCGCTCGCGCAGGCGAAGTAGACATTGAGGTTCGGGCAGGAAACGCTAAAATCCAGGTAAACAAAGAAGCAAGTGTTAAGATCAATCTTTATTCAGACAGTATCGGTAGCGAGATTACCCTCAAGGGTCGAGATACTGCAGCGCACATTTCCAAGCGAACTAAAACAAAACTTATTCGTGAATAAAAATACCTTTCCTGGAAACAAGCGTTCGGGGCAATCGCTGCCCTGAACACCGACAAGAACTAACGTATTGTCTTTTTACGCGGCTTCAAATACTTGGTCAGCCCCTGGAACCAAATCACCAGCGCCGGGTTGCCCTTGATCTGGATCGACTTGTCCTGAATCCCCGTCATGAACGCCAGTTGCTTGTTTTTCGCCTGCATCGTGGCGAAGCCGTAGGCGGCATCTTTAAAGGCAATGGCAAACGCGGGCGACGGGTGAACACCTGAACGGCTGGTGATGCGCTGGTCTTTGACGATGAAGTGACGGGCAACCTTGCCGTCGAGGGTCTGCAACTGGAACGCCAGGTCTTTGTCACCCAGCTGTTGCTGAAAGGCAGGATTGGTGCGGCTGGCTTTGCCCATCATCAGGCCCAGCACCCACAGCAGAAGACGAAATTTCATGCACACAGCCTCAGTGTATTTATTAAGTGGCCGCAGCAGTGTAACGATTTACCGGCAGAACGCCACCGATCTCGCGCTTTAGCAGGAGATCGGCAGGCGTTTAACGCTTATAGCAACAATATTACTTAAACGTTAGGGCACGGCACTGGCGCCCAGTCGGCCAGGTTCGGATCGCGGCAGGTGCCTTCGATCTGCGCCTTACCGGCGCTGGCCACCTGCTTGCTTTCAGCCTGCTTGGTTTGCACGGTCTGAATGCTCTTCTCGGTGGTCACCGCTTCTTTCGGCACGGTTGGCAGCACCGGTTTTTTGGCGACTTTGGCAGGCGTCTTGCCCTTCTTCGCCGGCACCACCTGCGGCGTCGTGTCGGCCTGGGCCACGGTCACCACGTCAGCACGCTGCACACCCACTTGTTTCAGGTCTTGCTCGTAAGCCTGGGTGTAGTTGTTCAAGTCTTCGCTGGCCTTGCCGTTCACGGCAACGATCAGGTCATTGGACTCTTTCAAGCCCGCCACGATTTCCGCCAGGCGTTTGCGGCCTTCAGTGTCGTTGACGGTCTTGGCCTTGCGATCATTCACCAGCTTGGTGAACGCGCTCTGGTAGCACTGCTGGGATGCCTTGGCATACGCGGTGCTGCGGTCGATGTCAGAGGCGCTCTTGTTGAAGTCGGTGGAGTACGACGCGATGCGCTGGTTGTCATCGGTGATCTGCTTCTGACGCTCGGTGTAATAACCTGCTGCGCCACCCGCCAGGGCACCGCCCGCTGCACCGATGGCGGCATTACGGCCGCGCTTTTCGGAGTCGCCGGTCAATGCTCCCAGCAATGCACCGCCGGCTGCGCCCAGGGCGGCACCCGTCACGACCGACTTGGTCATGTTCGAATCGGTTGCACGCAGGTGCTGCACCGGCTCGTAGCAGTTAGGGTAGTACTCGACCTTGGTGCTCGACGCGACCTTGGAGGCCGGCGACGTGGCGCAACCGGTCAACACGGTGCTGAAACCGGCTGCGATCAGCAGCAGGTGACGCTTGGAAACCGCCTTACGGGAAAAAAGCATAGGTGTGTTCTCTGTTAAGTTTGACTTGCCCAGCACGGCCCACCGCCGACTGAGTCCCTTCCAAGCTCGCCGCACAACCAACGGTCAAGACCGCTGACCGCTCGCTGCGAGCAGTTCCTTCAAGATCGTTGCCGGGTCGGCCCGCTGTTGCTTGCGGTAGTTGCCGACATGGCGAACGAACAGTGTCGCGCGCGTCACCAGGCTCTTGCCGAGCACTGGCTTGCGATCCAACTCTTCCTTGATCCTTTGAAACTGGGCCTGGATCACCGCATCGGTGTAACGCGTGCCGGTGGCCAGGTTGTCGATGTAAATCGCCACCGCGCCGTCGAGGGCGCTGCGGCCATTGGTGATGGCCATGTCGAACAGTTGCGCGCTGGCCTCATCCTTATTGTCTTTGGCCTGTTGGCGGCTCTTCTGCAGGTTGGCCAGGCGGATGTTGTAATTGCTGATGGTCTCGGCCACCAACGCGGCCGACTGGATCAGGTTGCCCGCGGCTTCTTCGCGCTGCTGGGCGATCAACGAGACGTTGCGTTTCAGCTCTTCGTTGACCAGGCCGAGTTCGGCTTGCAGTTTTGGGTCGACACTGGCTGCGATGATGCTGTCCAGGCGCTTGGTCGGGTCCTGAGCGTCATCGATGGCGTCAGTCAGCGAAGCCAGGCGGCCTTCTTTCTGCCACTGGGCGAACAGCTCCTTGTAGCGCGAACGCGGCGCCGACAGCGCGCCGATCGCTACGCGAAAACCGGTGGTTTCGTTGCTTTGCTCGGTGCCGTCAGCGGCGAATAACGGGTACTCGCGGCGCATACCGGTAAACAGCGTGCCCTCGCCTTCCAGGTAGTTGCCGCCCTTGACCACGAAGCCACCGTAGGTGCCCTGACGACGCCCGGCGTGCACCAGTTGGAAGGATTCCTGGACCATTTCCGCCGCGTTGCCGATCACATCGAACAGGCCGATAGGGTTGGGCAATTTGGTGCCGATGGGCATCAAGCGCGCTGCCTGGCCAGTGCCGCCAGCGACCTGGTTGAACACTGCGTAGTCACCCAGCGGGCCATCGCTTTCGCTGCCTTCGACGCGGCGCGGGAACAACCGCCCTTCCAGTTCCTGACGGCTCACCGCCTGGCCACCGCGTGCGGCGTATTCCCATTCCACTTCGGTGGGCAGGCGCACAAAACCCAGGCCGCCGTCATCGGCAGAAGAGCCGCGGCCGCTCACCGGCAGCAGCTCACGGTGGTACTTCATCAGCCAGGCGCTGTACACCGCCGAAAAACGCTCCGCTTCAAAGCGCGACAATTTCACCTTGGGCAGGCGCGCAGCCATGCCGGTCGGTGCATCACACGCAGGTGCCGGCTCGCCGCTGGCCAGCGACTGTGCCTGGGACATCACCTGCGCATACTGGCGGGCGGTCACTTCGTACTTGCCGATGAAATACAGCATCGGCTTGAGCGGCGTCTTGGCGTCGGTTTTCGGCATCAATGGCGCGATGACTGTGTTCCAGCCCTTGGGCAAATCCTTGAGCGTGAACTGGCCGTTGATAAAGTCGCGACGGTAGCCGGAAATAAACGACTGCTGATAACCCGCCTCGCCTTCGGCAAAGGGATAACCGAGGCTGATCTCGCGGTCATCCAGCGTGCCTTGGGCCAACACGTAGGCGTAGCGGAACACCATGTTGCCTTCGCAGGGCAGCGGCAGGCTCACGTCATCCGCCAACGGCTTGGGGTTATCAAGTTTGTCACTCGCTTCATCGGCCCAGGCCAACGAGGCCAGGCTCAGCGCCACACAGGCGCCCAGTAACTTATACATCTCTGATTCCTTCAGAAGCCTGGATACGCGCCACTCGCCAACCGCCGCAGGCCGCCGCCACGGCGCTGACGCCGAGGATTGCGACCAGGGCCAGGGCGTAGTGACGCGCCAACAGGTGACTGGCGTATTCGCCCGCCCCCTGCACAAATAGTTTATTCAAAGCGGCCTCGGCCAGGCCATACAGCCCGGCGCTCAGCACGGCGGCATACCCTGCGCTGTACAGCGCCTGCAACACCACAAACAACAACAGTGCGCCGGTGGAAAACCCCAACAGGCGCAGCACCGACAATTCCCGCCGCTTGCGTGCAACCGCCGCCAACGCCCCGGCGAAGATCGCTGCAAACGCCCCAACCAAGGCCAGCCCGGCAATAATCCAGAATACCAACGACAGGTTGCGGCTCAACGACTGCACCTGGGCGATGGTCTGTGCCTGGGTCGACACCAACAGATTCTGCCCGGCGAAATACACCCGCAGCGGCTCCACATCAGTCAGGGTGCGCGCGTATAGACGAAACGCCGGGTACACACGCTGCTCGCTCACCCCGACCGCATCCCCGTCCCAGCCCAACGCCGGTACGGCACGGCCATCGCGGTAATCTTCCGCTGCTTCCAGCAAACCCAAATCAGCAAACAAACCGTCACGGGCGAAGGCTTCCAACGGCAACACCGCCAGCACTTGCAAGCGGGTGCGCTGGGCCTCGACACGCCCCGCCACTTGCCGCGCAAAGCGGGTTTCCAGCCAATCCCCAGGCCGCGCCGCAAGCTTTTCGGCTGCGGTGTGGCTCAGCACGATCTGGTCCAGGCCCTTGGGCATCGGCAAACCACTGAGCAGCGGGTCACCCGCCGCCGTCGGCAGCATTTCCAACGCCAGTGTGCCCACCTGCGCGGTCGCCGCAATTTGCCGGGTACGCGGCACGGCAAAGGCCACATCGCTGCGCCGACCCAGCTGCCGAATAAATTCGCTGCTGAATCGCCCACCGCCCAATGGGATAATTTCACGGGTGGCCGGATCGGTCTCCAAACGTTCGGTCAAACTGCCAACCAGTCCAAATTTCAGGCCGAATAACACCAGCAGCGGCGCGATCACCGCCACCAGCGCCAGCACCGAACAGGCCGACAGCCAGGCATCATTGCGGAAATCCCGCCAGGCCAGCGAGGCCACCACGCCGATGCGCATCAGCACACCTCCCCGAGCGTGGCCGTGACGCCGCCGTCAGGGTCGCGGCGGCAACCGATGCGCCGTACCTGCAAGCCGCTGGCGCGGGCCAGGGGTTCGTCATGGGTGGCGATCACGCAGGCGGCACGGTGTTCGCGGGCCTGGGCCAGCAGCGCCTGCATCACGCGCTCGGCATTCAGCGGGTCCAGCGACGCGGTCGGCTCATCCGCCAGCACCAGCTGCGGCGCATGGGCCAGGGCACGGGCGCAACTCACGCGCTGGCGTTGGCCTACCGACAGGTCCGCCGGTTTCTTCGCCAACTGGTCACTGATCTCCAGCTGCCCCGCCAGACGCGTCACGCTGCCGTCATCTTTCAAACCCAGCAATTGCCGCGACAAGGCGATATTGCTGCGCACATCGAGAAAACCCAGCAGGCCACCGGTTTGCAGCACATAACCCAAGTGCCGGCTGCGCAGCGCAGCCAGGGTAGATTGCTGATCGGCACGCCATAGCCCGCCGATATCGGTGTTGTCGAATTCAAACTGACCGGCCTGATCCGGCGCCAACACCAGCGCGAGCAAATCCAGCAACGTGCTTTTGCCGCAGCCGCTGGGCCCGACAATCGCCAGTTGCTCACCGGCACGCAGCTGCAAGGCCGGAATCACCAGGCTGTAACGCTGGCTGCCCGTGCCCCGGCTTTTGTGTACCGCGCTCAAGTTCAGCATTACGGCAGCGTCGACAACGGCACGCGGTACAACGCATCGCCCGGCTCGGCATCGCCGAAACGGACCCAGTTGGCCACATCATTGTGAAAGGTTTCGTAGAGGCGGATTTTCGAATCCAGCTCGTCGATAAAGTCTTCCTGCTCGGCCACACTCAGCGACAACCACAAGTCCTGGGTCATGTTCAGCGACTTGCTGCGGTACGGCAGGCCTTCCAGGTACTCACCGAGCAGGCCGCCATCGGCCAGGTTACCGCCCTTGCGCAGGGCCTGCGGGTCACGGCTCATATAGGCCGAAGCGCTGGCAATTTCCTGGAAGAAATCCTTGGGCGAGGTTTGGGTTTTGCGCGCGGCATCCACGATCAGTTTCAGCGATTGCTGCAGGTCGTTGAGCTGCAATTTGGTGAGCATCACGCACACCTGGAACGCCGGCAGCGCCGGGTTGGTCAGGTCGCGATCGGCGGTCCAGGCGCTGACCAGTTGCGGCGCCTGGCTCGCGGTTTTACGGCCAAGGAAGTCCATGTGCATGGCGTAGCCGACTGCTGCGGATTTGTCCGCCAGGCTCGGCGCGCTGCTCAGCAGCGGCACCGGTTGCGGTGTGTCGCTGCGAACCTGGTGCACCAGGTTGGCGAACACTGTACCAATCTCATCAACCCGCTCGCCCAGTTTGTGTACATCACCACCGGGTACCGGCGTGTAAAGGTCGCCGATCTGCGGATTGGCGTCGGCGGTGAGCACGCGGTACTGGGTTTCGGCACCGGCGTGGGTTTTCTTGCCGGCATCGGTGCGCAGGTGCAAGGCGTAAATCTTGATCTGCTTGCCGAGTGCCGCCTGACGCACTTCGGCTTCGTTCATCTGGGTGGCGGCAAAGGGGTCGTTCTTGCGCAGCGCGCCGGCATCGGTGACCAGCAAAATGATGCGCCCGCCGTAGCCGGACCAGTCCATGCCATCGACCGCCTGCATCACCCCGGCAAATGCATCTTCGTTGAACGAGTGGCTGGACACCGTTGACGCTTTGACCTGGCGCGCCATGTCGAGGAAACGTTGCGGGTCGCGCCCCTGATCAAGGGTAATAAGCGTCTTGGCGACGTATTCCAAACCGGGGGTTTTCTTGATGCTGTTGCGAAACCCCACCAGCCCGAAGCTCACGCTATCAAGCTCGCCGCGCTCGGCAATGCGGGTTTGCAACTCATGCACCACATCGCGAACCTGGTCGATGTAAGGCTGCATCGAAACCGTCGTGTCGACCACCAACACCACCGCCGTGCGGAAAGCGTCTGCAGCGATCGCTTTGGTAGCCGGCTTGGCCGCCGCGCTGCCCGGGTCGATGGACGCCACATTGAGCAACTGCACCGGCTGGCCGTTTTCGTCGAAGCTCTCTTTGGAGTCAAAAATCGGCAGCAGGTAAAACTGGTTTTGCGGCACGGCGCTGGCCGTCGGCTCAAGCGCCAGCACCTGTTGATTGTCTTCGCGGTTCTTCTGCGCCTTGGCCAACACGTTTTTGGCGGCGGCGGGATCAGCCAACAGCTTTTCCACCTCAGCCGGTTGGCGCAGGAACATCACCGGCGCGCGGCCCGAGCGCTCGGTGAACTTGAGCACCAGGCTTTGCTTCCAGTCGCTGACTTGAGCGGCGGGCAACCACCCATCGCTGCGCCCATCGGTAGCGGCGCCGACGCGCACCCACGGGCTGCCGTCGATGTCTTTGCGCTGGTAAACATAGAGCACCGAAAACGCCGGCAGAGCTTCGCCTGCTGCACCACCGGCATCATGGGAAAGCTTGGCGCCCGGCTTGCTGAGCACGCGCTGGAACAAGGTCTTTTTGCCCGCCATCAGCAACGGCCGCTGGCCGCCATCCGCCTCAGCCACTGCCGGCTTTACCTGCGGCGGTGGTGAGGTTTTGGGCACCACGGCGACAGGCGGTTTGGCAGGTTCATCGCTGCCGCTCAGCCACCAGTAACTGGCGCCACCAATGGCCAGTGCCACCGCCACGGCCACGGCGGCCAGGGCCAACATCGGGCCACGGCGCTGTTCGGACACGGCGCGGTGTTGCGTCGGCGTCACCACCGGCTGACGCACCGGTTGCGGCTGGGGTTTGTCGGTCGGAATGTCGATGGACACCGGCGTCATTCCGGCCAAGTCAAAACTCAGCGGAATCGGTAACGGCCGTACCAACGTGGCTTCCGGCGAGTCTGCGGGCAGTTGGTCCAGCGCACGCAGCAACGCCGCCGCATCCGGAAAACGCTCGGCGGGGTCTTTGGCCAACAGCTTGCGCAGCACGTCCTGATAACGGCCATGGTGCACCGGCAGTTCCGGCAGCGGCTCGGTCAGATGCGCCAGCGCAGTGGACAGCGCATCAGTGCCGTTATACGGCAGCTTGCCAACCAGAATTTCGTAGAGCACCACGCCCAGCGCATACAGGTCGGCGCGGCCATCAATTTCCTGGCCTCGCGCCTGCTCCGGGCTCATGTAGCTCGGCGTGCCCACGGCAAAGCCGGCTTGAGTGAACTGGGTGCGATCGTCCAGGGACTTGGCGATGCCGAAGTCCGACAGTACGGCGGTGCCGTCAGCGCGAAACAGAATGTTCGCCGGTTTGACGTCGCGGTGCACCAAACCCTGCGCATGCGCATAGCCCAACGCCGAAGCGATCTGGCGAATCAGCGTCACGCCCTGCTCCGGCGTCAGGCCGGCGGCGATGCGCTCTTTGAGCGTGCCGTTGGGCAGGTATTCCATGGCCATGTAGTACAGCTCACCGACATTGCCGATGTCATGGATGGTCACCGTGTGCGGATGCGACAGGCGCGCCAGGGTCTTGCCCTCGCGCAGGAAGCGCTCGCAGAAGCTCGGGTCGGCCGCCAGCGCCGCGGCCATCACCTTCAAGGCCACCTTGCGCTCCAGCGAGCGCTGGGTCGCCAGGTACACGCTGGCCATGGCGCCTTCGCCGATCTCGCCTTCGATGTCGTAGCCCGGGATCACAATGTTCATGGCGAGACCTTCACGACAATGGCAGTGATATTGTCCGGCGCGCCGCGATTGAGCCCCAGGTGCACCAGGCTGCGCACAATTTCATCCGGCGCATCATGGCTCAGCACTTCGCGGATCTCATGGTCTTCAACGGTCTTGTTAAGGCCATCGCTGCACAGCAGGTAGCTGTCACCGGGGGAAATCAACAGGTCAGCCACCGCCACTTCCAGCTGGGCCTCCACGCCCACCGCGCGGGTGACAATATTGGCACGGGGATGCACGCGCGCGTCGGCTTCGCTGAGCAGGCCGCTGTCTTGCAGGTCCTGCACGTAGCTGTGGTCACGGGAAATGCTCTCCAGCTGCCCCTCGCGCAGGCGGTACAGGCGACTGTCGCCGGCCCATAAACACACGCCACGCAGGCCACGTGCGGCAAGCACCACCACAGTGCTGCCCATCATGCTCACGCCACGGTTAGCGGTTTCTTCGCGCACCGTGGCGTTGATGCGAATCAGGTCATTGCGCAAGGCAGCCGAGTATTCATCCAGTGAGCGCCCCACCGACACATTGCGCAGGCTGTCGACGATCAGGCTGCTGACGTAATCACCGGCCGCATGCCCGCCCATGCCATCGGCCACAACCCACAGGCGGTTTTCCGGCAGGTCCAGGCACGCGTCTTCATTGACCTGACGCACCATGCCCACATGGCTTTTGCTCGCGGATTTAAACGTCGCCCCCATCTACACCACACCTTCTTGTCCGAGCAAAAACTGCGCAAAATCGCCGGCAGCCGGCAAACCCTGGCACCGCAATAAACCGGGTGAAATACGTTGTGAGCCACGGCCCCACCACAGGCTGGCACCTTCACAGGCCTGCTCGGCCAGTGCGGTCATGCGGCTGTGGGGCACAGTGGCGGCGACCCGTTGCAGGCCCGCGAAGCGACTGTCGACCGCGCGTTGCTCACTGGCCGGGAGGCCCAGGCTGTCGACGCCATCGTTGAAACGTTCGAACGTGGCGTCAGTATCCAGGGTGCTGAGCAACAGCTCTTCAGCCTGCTCAAACCACGTATCCGGACCGCCCACCAATGACGCCGGGTTAGTGTCGTGATCAAGCAACGCCACTACGGCCAACGGGAAATAGCGCCCGACCCGATCAATGCTCGGCATCACCACACCTGTCGCCGCGTCCGGCCCGCACACGCCCGGTGCCAGCACAAAACGCCACAACGGGCTGACCAGATAGACGTTGAGCCAATCGCCGCCCAGGCTGTTCTGGCTGGCGAGCAAACCGGCGGCCAGCCAGCTGTCCCACGGGCCGATAAAACTCTGGGGCAAGGCGCGGCTGACAAAGTCGCCGCGGCTGGCCAACTTGCCGTAGAAGCCTAGCGTGGTCATAGCCGCTCCGGCAGGCTGAAGCCACTGAGTACGCGGCTTTTGAACGGGTTGAAGGCGCTGTTGGCGCGCAACTCGTAGGCGATGCTCGCGCCATCAACCCGCAAACGCAGGTTGAAACGGTCCGGTGAGTTGCCGGCACTCAGGTCCGATTGTTCCAGCAGGCGGAACCACGCCCACGGGCCGTCCAGGGTCACGCCGGAACGGCCACTGGCTGACGGCGGCATGATCGAAATACGCACCACGCCAATGCTGCCGGGGTTGGGCCATTGCATCGCCACCGGGCGGCTTGGGCCGTGGTCGTAGCTCAGTTGCTGGCCGTCGAGGTCGAGCAGGAACTGGGTGATGGTCGGGTCCATCGACACCGGCTTGAGCTCGAAACGCACGATCGGCTGGGTGCCCCCCGATCTGAAGAACGCGTCACGAATAGCCGCCGCACGCTGGAAGGTTTGCAGCACGCCCGGTGCAATCCCGAGCTTTTGCGCCGCGCCCGGCTGCCAGCGCCAGGTCTGCGTGGATGTATCCACGTAAGGCTGCAGGTATTTGCGGAAGTAGTTATCCATCACCCCGCCCACGCCGAAGAACTGGCCGAAGTCATCCAGCGTGGCGTCCCGCGCGCTGCCCGGCGACATCGGATAACGGCCTGCCAGAGACTGGCGATACACGTTGACCACTTCACTCACCCACGCCGCATTCAGCTGGTTACGCACCCCGCCCATCATGCTGTTGGTGGTGGAGTTGACCACCGACTTGACCATGCCCTGCACCAGCGGGGGCTGGCGTTCGGCATTCAAGCTGACCCGCGTGGCCGCAGCCGCCGCCTGGTTCTTGGCCTCGCCGAGCAAGGCGTCACCACTGGCGCCGACCATGGCGCTGACTTGCACATACAGCGCGTTCATGTCCGCCAGCAGGCCGTCGATGGCCGCGGGTTCGCCTTCGTTTTTGCTGACGATGCTATTGAGTTCGGCAAAGTGCGCGGTCACCGGATCGTCCGCCGCTTGCGGTGCATTAGCGCTTGGTTGCTCCTGGCCGAGCAGGCTGCCGAGGCGCTCCTTGAGCTTGTCGACGCCGCCTTCCACCGGCACGCCTTTGGCGGCCAATTGGCGTTCTTCAGCTTGCAGGTCGGTCTCCTTGGCGACGGCTACCAGCAGCTTTTTCAGCGGCGAAGTGGGGCCGGAAATCACCCGCAGCACATCGGCCGCCTGGGCCACGCTGGTGATCGGCACAAAGTCGATGTCCGCGAGCAAGGCGTCCCATTGGCGCTGGTAGTCCTGGAAGTACAGGCGGCGCACGTCGGCGGCCAGGCTCACCACGTTCTGTTGATCGGCCTGTTCACGGCCCAGTACCCATTGCTCTTCGGCCAGGGTGCCGGTCTGGTTCAGGCTGCTGAGCAGGAAGGCCTGACGATAGCCTTTGGCAGTGAAGAACCCACTCAACGGCTCGCCCAACGGCTTGCCGCTTTTACGGCTGAACACCAGCGCGGCATCGCGGCCGGCGGCTTCGTTGAGGCGAAAGTCGGGGATGCCCTCGGGCAGCTTCTGGCGCTTGACCCGGTCGTACACGCGTTGCGCCACCGGCAGCTGTTGCAGTTGGCGACGCAGGTCATCGATCAAGCGTGGGTCCAGCCGCGCATTCGGCGGGTGGCGGTCGAACAGCGCCTGCAAGTGCCCGTTCAACGCCTGGCGCTGATCGGCCGGCAGGTCACGCGGCAGGTTGCGGTCCCAATCCAGGGCGACCCAGGCCTTGATGAAGTCCGGGTCGTAGTGCTCGTTGTCGGCGAGCATCAGGTAGGCCTTGAGGCCTTCATAGAGGAAGTCGGAATTGCCGCCACCATGCAGTTGCTCTTCGATGCGCGTGACCAGGCGTGGCGCGAACACGGCGATCAACAGCTTGCGGTAGACGCTGGCAGATTCGGCTTCGAGCATATCGCCCTGATACAGGCCCAGGCCTTCGGACCAGCTCGGCGAATCGCCCGCGAGGTTCTTCATCGCATTGAGCAGCGGCAACACTGCCAGCACTTCACGCTGCGCCGGGCTGAGGTTCTGTACCGTCTGGCCGAGCGGCGCAACCTTCTGATCAACCTGGGCGATATACGCCTGATTGGCGCGATAACTTACCCACCACAGGCCACTGACCACCACCACCAAGGCGACGGTAGCTGCCAGCACACCGCGTGCAATCCACTTGCGGCGGCGCTCGACTTTCGGGTTTACACCCACCAACCCACGCTCGGCAAACGCCACGGCGGTGAATAATTTTTCGATAAAATAACTGCGCCCGGTGCCGCTCTGTCGCGCCAGGTGCTGGCGGTCCAGGTTCATGCTCTGGGCCATGGCGCCGATCAGGCGATCAATCGGGCTGCCTTCCTGGGTGCCGCTGGTGAAGTACACACCGCGCAGCAACACACGCTCTTCGAAGGCGTTGGGTTTGAACACGCCTTCGAGGAAGCTTTGCAGGCAATCTTTCAACGCGCCGAACTGCTGCGGGAAACCGTAGATCAGGTCACGCCGCGCCGGGTCACGCTCCTGTTGCAGGCGTTCCACCAGCCGTTCGTTCAGGCGCTGCTCAAGACCGGCAAACTCGCTTTGCAGATGGGCCAGTGGGCTGTCACTGTTTTTGCCGTCGTCCAGGGCGAAGGTCATGCCCCACACCTGGGCGCGGTCTTCCTTGCTCAGGTTGTCGAAGAACTCCATGAAACCCGGCACCAAGTCGAGCTTGGTCAGCATCAGGTAGATCGGGAATCGCACACCCAGTTGGGTGTACAGCTCCTGGATCCGCAGGCGAATTGCGGCCGCATGGGCGGCGCGTTCGGCATCCGTACCGAGCAGCAGATCCGAGAGGCTGATGGCGATAAACGCGCCATCAATCGGGCGACGCGAACGCTGCTTTTTCAGCAGATCGAGAAAGCCCAACCACGCAGCTTTATCCACTGTGGAGTTGCTGTCCTGGGTGGTGTAGCGGCCGGCGGTATCGAGCAAAACGGCCTGGTCGGTAAACCACCAATCACAGTTACGCGTGCCGCCAACACCGCGCACCGCACCGGCGCCCAACTGTGCAGCAAGTGGAAAGTGCAGGCCGGAATTGACCAGCGCGGTGGTCTTGCCCGAACCCGGCGGGCCGATGATCACGTACCACGGCAGCTCATAGAGATTGCGGCGCTCATCACCACCGAGCTTGGCCTTTTTCAGCAATGCCAGGGCTTCGTCCATGCGCTGGCGCAGGGCCGACAACTCTTCGGCGGTGGCGACGCTGTTGGGGTCGGCCGGGGTTTCGGCGGCGAGGCTGCGCATCACTTCGGCGGCCTGGCGGCGCGCCTGGATAATGCGCACTACGCGGTAGGCGATCCACAGCGCAAACACCAGGATGATCAGCGCCCAGCGCCGCCCTTCCGGCACCAGCACATCGAGCAACGGCCCCACAAACCAGATGATCAGGCTCAGGGCAATCAGGCCCAGTACGGGGATCACCCAGCGAATCATAAAACTGAAAAACGCCTTCACTCGACGCCCTCCGCCAATACGGTGATTTCAACCCGTCGATTACGGGCACGGCCTTCGGCAGTAGCGTTGGTCGCCACCGGCTCGGTGTCGCTGCGGCCTTCGGCACTGAAGCGATCCGACTGGCCGGTCTTGGCCGCCAGAATCTCCAGCACCGATTTGGCACGTGCTTCGGACAATGCCCAGTTGGACGGGAAACGCAGCGTGGCAATCGGGCGGTTGTCGCTGTGGCCGGTCACGCGGACCTGGCCCTTGACCTTGCGGATGGCGTCAGCGATGCGCAGCATCAGCGGCTCGAAGTCATCGCGGATGCTGGAGCTGGCAGATGCGAACAGCTCATCGCCGCGAATCGTCACCACGGAACGGTCGACCTTGTCTTCCACCGCCACGCGGCCCGCCTTGATGTCTTCCACCAGGAAGCCGGCCAGGCGCGGCCGTTCGATGACTTTAGGTTGCGCCACCGGGCGGTCGATGGCCTGCACGGGAATCTCGCCCAGGGCATGGATATTCTTGAACACCGGTTCCGCATCCGACGCCAGCTTCATGCGCAACCCAAACAGTAACGTCAGCAGCAACGCCAGGCCGATGGCCACGGCGATCCACGGCGGCATGAATTGCGCCAGGCGATCACGCGCCACGGTCACGCCGCGCCAATGCGGCGAGAGTTCGCGCTCGTGCTCGCCACGCGCACTGCGAATCGCTGCGGCGGTGCGTTCACGCAAGGCTTCCAACTGGCTGCGACCGTCATTCATCACACGATAGCGGCCTTCAAAACCCAGGCACATGCACAGGTACAACAGCTCCAGCAGGTACAACCGCTCGCGTGGGCTTTGCAGGCAATGGTCGAGCAACTGGAAGACCTTTTCACCGCCCCAGGCTTCGTTGTGCACGGTGATCAACAAACTCTGCTTGCCCCAGTCACTGGTACTGCCCCAGGGCGTGCTGAGCACGGCTTCATCGAGCGCCGTACACAGCGCGTAACGCGCCAGCAGCACTTCGTTGCGCGCCACACCGGCGGCTTCAGCACGTTCTTCGAACTGGCGCAGGTAGGCCAGCAACTGCGCACGCAAACTGGCCGGCGCTGGGTGGGCGATGGTGTTGCGCAGGCGCGTCAACAACGCCAGCAGCGGCCCGGCGGCGCTTTCCAACGGGTTCAGGCCCTGGCTTTTGCCGGTGAGGATCGGCGCGGCCGGCATCGACAAAGGCGCCGGTTCCGCACGTGCGGGAGCAGGCTCCCGGCCACCCGGACGCGGCATGAACTGAGTGCGGTCATCATCATTGGGATGCATCGCCAATTATCCTCGGATCGCCCAGAAGGCCAGGTTCAAGCCCGGGAACTGCCCGGCGATGTGGAAGGCAAACCCGCCGGAGTTGTTCAGTTGCTGCCAGTGCTCGCTGCCACGGTCCAACTCGTAATAGGTGGAGCCTGCGTGGTAGGGGATCTGGCGTGGCGCGACCGGCAACGGCAGCAGGCCGATGCCTGGCAGTTGCAGGTTGACCATGTCGCGGATGTGCTCCACCGAACCGACTTTGCTCTGCTGGCCGAAGCGTGCGCGCAGGGTTTCGCCGGGCACGTCGGCGCGGACCACGAGGATGAAACTGGCACTGTCGAGCAGGGTTTTGTCGGCGAGCATGGCCACGTGGATGCCGTAGGCTTTTTCCACAATAGGGATCGGCGTGGCTTTGCTGTCGATCAGCATCGACAAGGCTTCACGCAATGCTGCCATCACCGGGGCAAAGCTCAGGGCCAGGTCATCATGTTGGTATTGCGGGTATTCCTGCGGGCGCCGGCCCGTGGTGGAAAACGTGGCGAACTCACCCGCCAGGCTCACCAACTCGCTGAAAAGCCGCTCAGGGTGCAGCGGGCTCAACTGGCTCAAATGCTGGATCAGCGGCTGCGCCCGGTTGACCAATTGCAGCAGCATGAAGTCGGCAATTTCCGAAGCACCACCCGCACCCGAGGCGACCACGCGGCCCGCCAGGGCTTCGCCGCGCTGGTGCAGCAGGCCGAGCAGTTCGCTGCGAAAGGCAGTCAGTGGTTTGCTCGCGGCCACGTCCAGCACCGGCGGGATGTAAGTGTCATCGAGTACCAGCGCGCGGTCGGCACGCTTTTCCTTGATGCGCACCAGGCCGATGGCGGCGTAGTCACTGATGCCATCCTGCGCAGTCAACAGGCGCAGCGCTCGGGAGCCCACGGCCACTGGTGCGCGGTTTTCAAACGGCGCGTTGTCGTCGCGCACTTCGCGCACCTGGCTTACGTAGCGCGCCGCTTCCAGCGCTTCACCTTCATCCACCGTGTCTCGCGCACCGGCGCGCTTGAGCGGCAAGGCCAGGTACACCAGGCCGTCGCGCAGGTTGTCGTCGATATTCAGCGGGCTCGGCGCCAGGTCGTCCTGGGGAATGTTGAACGGCGTGCCGTCGGGCAACAGGCCACGCGCCGACACGATCGCCAGCTTGCCCTGGGCCAGCAGGCCCTGATCGATCAGCAACTCGGAGAAGCCCCAGGCACCGGCGGACAACGGGCGGCTGCGCGCGTCGATGAGGTTTTCCAGGTAACGGTCATGCTGCTGGAAGTGCTGCGTTCCGATGAACATGCCTTCCGACCAGACCACGCGATTGTTCCAGGACATGGGGGCTCCGAGGGTTTCTTATTGGGCAGGGCTGGATGGGGGAACCACGACGTCGGCGCGCACGGCACGCACATCGAGGCTGATCTGATATTCGGTGTATTGGCGCGCCGGAACAGTGAGCACCGTGCGCCATTGCGCGCGGTCCAGCTCGCGATAGCCCACCAACAAACCGATCTGGCGTGTGGAGGGGTCAAGGTCGCGCTGGATGCTCAATTGCTGGCCGGGCTGGATCATCACTTCATCCTGGTCCAGCAGGTCCAGGCCAAGGGTGGATTGCGCGCGATCGGCCAAGGCGAAGTAGTCGGAGCGACTGAAGGTGGCGGCATTTTTCAGTTCGAAAATGCGCACCCGTACCGGAGCGGCCTGGCCGTTGGCGCCGGGGTTTAGCCCGGCAATGGCGTGAAAGTGCAGCTCGACGGCGGCAGTGCCCGCCTCGGCTTCAGCGGCAGCCTCGGGTTTGACCGCGTCCTTGGCACACGCCGTCAGCAGCAGTGCGGTGGCGGCTGCGAGTAAAAACCTGGGAATCATCCTGCGTCCTCAATGACGTACTTAGCTATCCGTTTTATCCATTATTGCGGCGCGTTTTAGCGTCGCTGTCGTGCGCTGTGTTCTTCGTATGCCCGGCTGAATTCGCGACCGAACAGGTCCTGGAAATCTTCCTGGGCCTCACGGGAAATATTGCTGTAGAGCTCGGTGAACTGCTGCCAGTACTGCGCCTGACGCGAACCGTTGAACAGGCTCGACAGCCCGGCGGGCTTGCCCATGCGCTCTTCCAGCTGTGCCGGTTCAAAACGTGTGAGCAGGTGTTTGATCGCCGCTTCCACACCGGCCATCACTGCCAGTTGGTGGGCGCGCAGGTCGTCGAAACTGTCGCGCACGGCAACGTCCGGCGCCATAAACGCTTGGTTGCCATGACGAAGCAGCAGCAGTAAGGCTTCGTCAGCATTCGGCGCAAATTTCAACGGGTTGTTTTCAGCCGGCTGGATCATGGTCTGCTGCATGCGGAACTCGCCTTTGAGGCTGGCGCGGGCACGCAACACGTCGATCAGGCCTTCGACCATCAGGCGGTAGCTGCAGCCGATGCTTTCCATTTGTGCTTCGGCTTGAGCCTTGTCGAGGCGCAATTGGTCCAGCCCGGCGCCGCGCAGGAACGCCTGGAGCAGGTCGGGCTGCGAGGAAATGTCCGGGGCGGCCGGCTGCATGATTGGCGCGAGGGGCGGTTCAACGGGTGCAACCGGCTGGGGAGTTGCTACGACGGGCGCTGGCGTGTCGCCGAACAAGTCCCAATCTTCGGGAATCACCGAGCCTGACACTGCGGGCTTTTCGACCACAGGCACCGCGAACGGCGTTGGCGGACGAAAATCGTGCTGCTCGCTGGGTACGTGGTCCGCCACAGTTGGCGGCGGCACGGTGGTCGGGGTGAGGAAGTCGAACAGGTCCGGCAGCGTGTCCATCGACGAGGCGCCCTGGAACTGCGGCGCGATCACAGGCGCAGGTACAGGTGCAGGCTTGTTCGCCACCGCGCCCATCAGCGCTTCAAAACTGTTCGCCGAATCGCCGCTGAACGGCTGGCTATCAAGCGCCTGCACGTTGAAGTCGATACGCGCCTGGATCTCGTAATCGCCGATGCGGATCAACTCGCCATCTTGCAACGGCTCGCTGTTCCCTCTACGCATCCGGATGCCGGCGTTAACCAGCTCCACTCCGTTTGTACTGTTATCGGTCAGATAGTAACGGCCATCTTTGTATTGAATCACGCAATGCTGCGAGGAGACTAACCGCTCTGGATCAGGTAATACCCAGTCATTGTCGGAATTGCGGCCAATAGCCATCACGCCCTGATCCATGGACTTTTCAGAGCATTGCCCAGGGGTAATCTTGTGATAACTAGTGATAGTCAAACACAGCGACATCTTGCCTCCTTGCTGATACATCGCGCGCGGTCTATTCCAAGGGAGGGCGTTTACCGTAAACGCCCTGCCAAGTCGTGCAACCGACCGTAAAATCTGCTCTTGTCACCATGATCGCTGATCTTAACCGGCTTCTGTGACAAAAATCCTGTCTCGGGGCGCCGTCAGACCCGTCAGTCGCGCAGTGTGTTAAACACCGCACATCTGTCACAGAGGGCGAGTAGCTTACCTTGACAACGCGTAACTACTACACCAAAAATGCACAACTTCTTGAACATAAGTGATGGCACCATAGTGGCACGCTGAGTATATGACCAAGAAAACATGCAAAGTTCATTGCGCAACTAATGCATGCGTTGCCCGGCATCTAACGGGCTGATAAGGAGATCGAATCAAGTGGATGTGCCGTTGCTGCTCGCCGCCGTTTCCGCGACTTCGCCCTGTGGTGAAGACCTGGAATATGACGCGCAATTCCTTCAACTGGAACGTGACGCCAAGGGCCAGCCCGAGCGCAGCATGGGCGACTCGATCCTGCCCGCCGAACCACCACAATGGCGCAGCATCCAGCAGCAAAGCCTCGATTTGTTGCAACGCAGCAAAGACCTGCGCATCACCCATTTCCTGTTGCAAAGCTCCCTCGCCCTCCAGGGTGTGGCCGGGCTTGCCGAAGTCCTTACGTTGATCAACGCGCTGCTGCGCGAATACTGGGCCGACCTGTACCCGCGCCTGGATGCCGAAGACGATAACGACCCCACCGTGCGCATCAACGCCCTGTCCGGCTTGACCAGTGACGCGACCATTCGCCTGCTGCGCGAGAGCATCCTCACGCGCTCGCGCACGTTCGGGCCGGTGAGCCTGCGCGCGGCGCTCAACGCCAGCGGCCTGTCGAACTTCCCGGATGAGCAACTCGGCGCGCAGCAACTCAATGCCGCGTTCCTCGACAGCGACGCCGAACACCTGCAAGCCACGCGCGACGCCTTGAGTGCCGCGCGTGCCGCCTGCGAGGCCATCGAACAACAGGTCAGCGACCAGGTCGGCTCGGCCCAGGGCGTAGACCTGAGCCTGTTGAAGCAACCGCTCAAGCAGGCGCTGCAGATCCTCAATCAAGCCGTACCCGACCCTGCAGGCAGCAGCGAACCCGAGGCCGTCAGTGAAGACAATGCCCCCTCGGTCGATTTCGCCGCCGCCCCCGCAGCACCGCGCCCCACGGGCGACATCGCCACCCGCGATGACGTGCTGCGCAGCCTCGACAAGATCCTTGCGTACTACACCCGGCACGAGCCTTCGAGCCCGCTGCCGGTGTTGTTGAACCGGGCTAAGCATCTGGTGCACGCCGACTTTGCGGCCATCGTGCGCAATCTGATCCCCGACGGCATGTCCCAATTTGAAAACCTGCGCGGCCCGGAAAGCGAGTAAGCCGCCGGACTGTGCAGTAACAACACCGTCGCTCAAGCGACCAGGAGCAGCAACGTGGCGAAGCAAAGTTCTCAGAAATTCATCGCGCGCAACCGTGCGCCTCGAGTGCAGATCGAGTACGACGTCGAGCTTTACGGCGCCGAGAAAAAGGTCCAGCTGCCCTTTGTGATGGGCGTGATGGCCGACCTCGCCGGCAAGCCTGCCGAGCCGCTGGCGCCTGTGGCTGATCGCAAGTTCCTTGAGGTAGACGTCGACAACTTCGACTCGCGCCTCAAGGCCATGCAGCCACGCGTGGCCTTCCACGTACCGAATGAGTTGACAGGCGAAGGCAACCTGAGCCTGGACATCACCTTCGAAAGCATGGACGACTTCAGCCCGGCCGCCGTAGCCCGCAAGGTCGATTCCCTCAAGCAACTGCTCGAAGCCCGCACCCAGTTGGCCAACCTGCTGACCTACATGGACGGCAAGACTGGCGCTGAAGAAATCATCATGAAGGCGATCAAGGACCCGGCACTGCTTCAGGCACTTGCCAGCGCGCCTAAGCCAGCAGGGGATCAGTAATCATGACCGACAATACCGCCCGCGAAGGCTCCCAGATTCTGGGGGCTACCGAAGAAGCCAGCGAGTTCGCCAACCTGCTGCTGCAAGAATTCAAGCCCAAGACCGAGCGTGCCCGCGAAGCCGTGGAAACCGCCGTGCGCACCCTGGCCGAGCAGGCTCTGGCGCAGACGGACCTGGTTTCCAATGACGCGATCAAGTCGATTGAATCGATTATCGCGGCCATCGACGCCAAGCTCACCGCCCAGGTCAACCAGATCATCCACCACCCGGATTTCCAGCAGCTCGAAAGCGCCTGGCGTGGCCTGCACTACCTGGTCAACAACACCGAGAGCGATGAGCAGCTGAAGATTCGCGTGCTCAATATCGCCAAACCTGAACTGCACAAGACCCTGAAAAAATTCAAGGGCACGGCGTGGGACCAGAGCCCGCTCTTCAAGAAGATGTACGAAGAAGAATACGGCCAGTTCGGCGGCGAACCGTACGGTTGCCTGGTGGGCGACTACTACTTTGACCAGTCGCCTCCGGATGTCGAATTGCTGGGCGAGTTGTCGAAAGTCTGCGCCGCCATGCACGCACCATTCATCGCGGCCGCTTCGCCGACCGTGATGGGCATGGGCTCGTGGCAGGAACTGTCGAACCCGCGCGACCTGACCAAGATCTTCACCACGCCGGAATACGCCGGCTGGCGCTCGCTGCGTGAATCGGAAGACTCGCGCTACATCGGCCTGACCATGCCGCGCTTCCTGGCGCGCCTGCCGTATGGTGCCAAGACCGACCCGGTGGAAGCCTTCGCCTTCGAAGAAAACACCGACGGCGCCGACAGCTCCAAGTACACCTGGGCCAACGCCGCTTACGCGATGGCGGTGAACATCAACCGTTCGTTCAAACACTACGGCTGGTGCTCGCGCATCCGTGGCGTGGAGTCCGGCGGTGAAGTGGAAAACCTCCCGGCCCACACGTTCCCTACCGATGACGGTGGCGTGGACATGAAGTGCCCGACCGAAATCGCCATCAGCGACCGCCGTGAAGCGGAGCTGGCCAAAAACGGTTTCATGCCGCTGCTGCACAAGAAAAACACCGACTTCGCCGCGTTCATCGGCGCCCAGTCGTTGCAGAAACCGGCCGAATACGACGACCCGGACGCCACCGCCAACGCCAACCTGGCTGCGCGCCTGCCGTACCTGTTCGCCACCTGCCGCTTCGCCCACTACTTGAAGTGCATCGTGCGCGACAAGATCGGTTCCTTCAAAGAGAAGGACGAGATGCAGCGCTGGTTGCAGGACTGGATCCTCAACTACGTCGACGGCGACCCTGCACACTCCACCGAAACCACCAAGGCCCAGCACCCGTTGGCCGCCGCCGAAGTGATCGTGGAAGACGTCGAAGGCAACCCGGGTTACTACAACTCCAAGTTCTACCTGCGCCCGCACTACCAGCTCGAAGGGCTGACCGTGTCGTTGCGCCTGGTATCGAAACTGCCTTCGGCAAAAAGCGCGTAACTCGCTCGTTCCCACGCTCTGCGTGGGAATGCCGCCCGGGACGCTCCGCGTCCCAGTGACGCAGAGCGTCACAGGATGCGTTACCACGCAGAGCGTGGGAACGATCAGCGTTAATAAATTCTGTGGCTGAGTCCACACAGGGAGAAAACATGGCTGTTGATATTTTCATCAAGATCGGCGACATCAAGGGCGAGTCCATGGACAAGGCCCACAAGGACGAAATCGACGTGCTGAACTGGAGCTGGGGCATGGCCCAGTCCGGCAACATGCATGTGGGCGGTGGCGGCGGCGCGGGCAAGGTGAATATCCAGGACCTGTCGCTGACCAAGTACGTCGACAAGGCTTCACCTAACCTGATGATGCACTGCGCCAGCGGCAAGCACATCGACAAGGTCAAGCTGACCGTGCGCAAGGCCGGTGGCGAAAGCCAGGTCGAGTACATGGTGATCAACCTGGAAGAAGTGCTGGTCACGTCCCTGAGCACCGGCGGCTCGGGCACCGATGATCGCCTGACCGAAAACGTCACCCTGAACTTCGCTCAAGTGATGGTCGACTACCAGCCGCAGAAAGCCGACGGCACCAAAGACGGCGGCGCAATCAAGTTTGGCTGGAACATCCGTTCCAACACCAAGCGCTGATAGCCCTGGCGGCCGCAGCCAATGACCGCAGCCCCTGGCTGCGACCCCTGGCTGCGACCCCTGGCACCTTGTCCCTCTCTTAGCCCGTCCGTGGAGCTGCTTTGGTGGTAACTGAAATCGCTTCCCGCGACCGTCTGCAACCGTCCCTGCTGGACCGGCTGACCGACGACGACCCGACCAACCCCAAGGAAAGCGCCGATAAACGCGTGCTGTCCCTGACCCAATTGAAAGCTTCGGTGCTGCGCGACCTGGCGTGGCTGCTTAACACCACGTCGCTCCTCGACGCCGATGCCACGTTGCACACCCCGGCTGGCACATCGGTGGTCAATTACGGCCTGCCGGCGCTGGCGGGCAATAGTGTTTCCAGTGTGGATATCAAAGCCCTGGAAGCCCTGATCTATCAGGCGATTGCCACCTTTGAACCCCGAATTCTGCGCCACACCCTGCGCGTCAAAGCCCGCGTGGGCCATGGCGAGATGAACCACAACGCATTGAGTTTCGAGATCGAAGGCGACCTGTGGGCGCAGCCGGTGCCGTTGCGCCTGCTGCTGCAAACCGACCTGGACCTGGAATCCGGGCATGTGCGTGTCGTCAATGCCGACCAACGGAGGCGCCCATGAACCCGCGCCTGCTGGAGTTGTACAACCAGGAACTGCACCACGTGCGCGAAAGCGCCGCCGAGTTCGCCAAGGAATACCCGAAGATCGCCAGTCGGCTGACGTTGTCCGGCATGGACTGCGCCGACCCGTACGTCGAACGCTTGCTCGAAGGCTTTGCCTACCTCACGGCCCGGGTGCAGCTCAAGCTCGACGCCGAGTACCCGACCTTCACCCATAACCTGCTGGAAATCGCCTACCCGCACTACCTCGCGCCCACGCCGTCGATGACCGTGGTGCAATTGCAGACCGACCCCGACGAAGGCTCGCTGGCCAGTGGTTTCCCGCTGCCACGCGACACCGTGTTGCGCGCCGCACTGGGCCGCGAAACCCAGACTTGCTGCGAGTACCGCACCGCGCACCCGGTGACGCTGTGGCCGTTGCAGGTCAGTGGCGCCGAGTACTTCGGCAACCCCGCTGCCGTGCTGGGTCGCCTGGCGGCCAGCGAACCCAAGGCCAAAGCCGGCCTGCGCCTTACTCTGCGCACCGGCGCCGAATTACCCTTCAACAGCCTCGACCTCGATAGCCTGCCGCTGTACCTCAGTGGCGCCGATGAGCAGCCGTTCCGCCTTTACGAACAACTGCTGGGCAATGCCTGCGCGGTGTTCGCCCGCAAACCCGGTGGCGATTGGGTCGAGCGCCTGCCGCCAAACGCGGTGCGCTCCCGGGGTTTTGACGACGCCGACGCGGCCATGCCGGTGGTGGCCCGCGCGTTTCAGGGTTATCGGCTACTGCAGGAATACTTCGCCCTGCCCCACCGCTTCCTGTTCGTCGAATTCGCGCAGCTGAGCCGTGCGGTCAAACGCTGCGACGGCCAGGAGTTGGAGCTGATCGTGCTGTTCGACCGTCACGAGCCGAGCCTGGAAGGCAGCGTCGGCGCGGCGCAGTTCCTGCCGTTCTGCACGCCGGCGATCAACTTGTTTCCCAAACGCGTCGACCGTATCCACCTGTCGGACCGCGTCAACGAACACCATGTGATCGCCGACCGCACGCGGCCGATGGATTTCGAGATTCATTCGTTGAGCGGCATCACCGGCCATGGCACTGGGCCGGAGCAGCCGTTCCTGCCGTTCTATGCGGTGCGCGATCCGTCCCGCTACGGCCGCGATCAGGCTTACTACACGCTGCGCCGCGAGCCTCGCGTGTTGTCCAGTGACCAACGCCGTAACGGCCCGCGCTCCACCTATGTGGGCAGCGAAACCTTCGTCAGCCTGGTCGACAGCCAGCAAGCGCCCTACCGTCATGACCTGCGCCAGCTCGGCGTGACCGCGCTGTGTACCAATCGCGATCTGCCGCTGTTCATGAGCGTGGGCAACGGCAAGACCGACTTCACCCTGGCCGACAGCGCGCCCGTGTTGTCTGTGCGCTGCGTTGCCGGCCCAAGTCGTCCGCGTGCCAGCCATGCCCATGACGCCAAAGCGTGGCGCCTGATCAGCCAGCTGTCGCTCAACTACCTGTCGCTAAGCGAACAAGGCCAGGGCGCCGGCGCCTTGCGTGAACTGCTGCGCCTGTACGGCGACAGCAATGACGCGGCCCTGCAATTGCAGATCGAAGGCTTGCGCGAAGTCAGCAGCAAAGCCGTGACCCGGCGCCTGCCGATGCCCGGCCCGATCGTGTTTGGACGCGGCCTGGAAATCACCCTGGAATTCGATGAAAACGCGTTTCGCGGCACCGGCGTGTTCCTGCTCGGCGCAGTGCTGGAACGCTTCCTGGCACGTTATGTGTCGATCAACAGCTTTACCGAGACGGTGATCCGTACCACCGAACGCGGCGAGATCATGCGATGGAAAGCCAAGCCCGGTCGACGTCCGACCCTGTGAACACACTGGATGCGATGCATCAGGAGCCCTGGGAATACGATTTCTTCCAGGCGTTGCGGCGTATCGAGTGCGAATCGCCCGAGCTGCCGCGCCTGGGCCATTCCCTGCGCCTGGCCGATGACCCACTGCGCCTCGGGCAACAAGCCGATTGCACCTTCGCACCGGCCACATTGGCCTCGGTCGACCCCGCCGGCAATGGCAAACCGGCACGGCTGGAGCAGTTCTTTTTCGGCCTCGGCGGCCCCAACGGCCCCTTGCCGCTGCATATCACCGAGTACGTGCGCGAACGCCAGCGCAACAACGCCGACAGCACCAGCAAACAGTTTTTGGATGTGTTCCACCATCGCCTGCTCAGCCTGTTTTACCGAGCCTGGGCCGAGGCACGGCCGACCGTCAGCCACGACCGCCCGGATGATGACTACTGGTCCGCACGCCTCGCGGCGCTGAGTGGTCGAGGCATGCCGAGCCTGCTGAATCAGGGGCTGATTCCGGATACCGCGAAGCTGCACTACAGCGGCCACCTGTCGGCACAAACCCGCTACCCGGACGGTTTGAAAGCCATTCTCAGCGAGTACTTCGGCCTGCCGGTAACCATCGAAGAATACGTCGGCCAATGGCTGGAACTGCCGGAGCGCAGCCGCGTGAGTGTCAGCGCCAACCAGCTGGGCGTGGACTTTTGCCTGGGCAGCCATGTGTGGGATCGCCAGCATAAATTCCGTATCCGCTTGGGCCCGCTCAAGCTGGACGATTACATGGGCATGCTCCCCGGCAGCCAGCCGTTCAACGAGCTGGTGGCGTGGGTGGCCGAGTACCTGGGCCATGAACTGGACTGGGACTTGAACCTGGTTTTGCAACAACCTGAAGTCCCGAAGCTGCAACTCAATGGCCAATTCCGCCTGGGCTTCAACACCTGGCTCGGCCAACCCGAGCATGACGCCAACGACCTAATCCTGGCCCGGCATTACGCCGATCACGCCACCACCTCAAGGAATCCAGAGCATGGGTGAAATCAGTCGCGCCGCACTGTTCGGCAAACTCAACAGCGTGGCCTACAAGGCCATCGAAGCCGCCACCGTGTTCTGCAAATTGCGGGGCAACCCGTATGTGGAACTGGCCCACTGGTTTCACCAGTTGCTGCAACTGCAGGACTCGGACCTGCACCGCATCATCCGTCAGTTCAACGTGGAGCCGGCACGCCTGGCCCGTGACCTGACCGAAGCGCTGGACCGCCTGCCGCGTGGTTCGACGTCGATCACCGACTTGTCCTCCCACGTGGAAGAAGCCGTAGAGCGCGGCTGGGTCTACGGCAGCCTGATGTTTGGCGAAAGCCAGGTGCGTACCGGCTACCTGGTGCTGGGTATCCTTAAGACGCCAAGCCTGCGCCATGCGCTGCTGGGCTTGTCAGCTGAGTTCGACAAGATCAAACCCGAAGCCCTGAGCGAGCGTTTTGACGAATACGTCGGCGATTCGCCGGAGAATGCGCTCAGTGCCAGCGATGGCTTCAGTGCCGGTGCCGTACCGGGCGAAGCCAGCGGTGCCATGGCGCCAAGTGCGATGGGTAAGCAGGAAGCGCTCAAGCGCTTTACCGTCGACCTGACCGAGCAGGCGCGCAGCGGCAAACTCGACCCGATCGTGGGGCGTGATGAAGAGATCCGCCAACTGGTGGACATCCTGATGCGTCGGCGCCAGAACAACCCGATCCTCACCGGTGAAGCGGGTGTGGGCAAGACCGCCGTGGTTGAAGGGTTCGCCCTGCGCATCGTCGCCGGTGACGTGCCGCCTGCGCTCAAGGATGTGGAACTGCGCAGCCTCGACGTGGGCCTGCTGCAAGCCGGTGCCAGCATGAAGGGCGAGTTCGAACAGCGCCTGCGCCAGGTTATCGAAGACGTGCAGGCCTCGCCCAAGCCGATCATTCTGTTTATCGACGAAGCTCACACCCTGGTGGGTGCCGGTGGCGCCGCCGGGACCGGTGATGCCGCCAACCTGCTCAAGCCGGCGCTGGCCCGTGGCACCTTGCGTACCGTAGCCGCCACGACCTGGGCCGAGTACAAAAAACACATCGAGAAAGACCCGGCCCTGACCCGCCGCTTCCAGGTGGTGCAGGTGGCCGAGCCGTCGGAAGACAAAGCGCTGCTGATGATGCGCGGCGTGGCCTCGACCATGGAAAAACACCATCAGGTGCAGATCCTTGATGAAGCCTTGGAAGCCTCGGTGAAACTGTCGCACCGCTACATCCCCGCGCGCCAGTTGCCGGATAAATCCGTGAGCTTGCTGGACACCGCCTGTGCCCGCGTCGCCATCAGCCTGCATGCCGTGCCAGCCGAAGTGGACGACAGCCGCCGTCGCATCGAAGCGCTGGAAACCGAGCTGCAAATCATCGCCCGTGAGCATGCCATCGGCATTGCCATTGGTGCGCGTCAAACCCATAGCGAAGCCTTGCTGAGCGCCGAGCGCGAACGCCTGGCAACGCTGGAAAGCCGCTGGGCCGAAGAAAAAACCCTGGTTGATGAGCTATTGGCCACTCGCGCGACCTTGCGCGAAAAGGCGGGCGTGGTAGACAGCGGCAACGATGAGTTGCGCGCCCAACTGGTCGACCTGCAACAACGGCTCACTGCGCTGCAAGGCGAAACCCCGCTGATCCTGCCGACCGTGGACTACCAGGCCGTGGCCTCGGTGGTCGCCGACTGGACCGGCATCCCGGTGGGCCGCATGGCACGCAACGAACTGGAGACGGTGCTCAACCTCGACCAGCATCTGAAAAAACGCATCATCGGCCAGGACCATGCCTTGCAGATGATCGCCAAGCGCATCCAGACCTCCCGCGCCGGGCTCGATAACCCAAGCAAACCGATAGGCGTGTTCATGCTCGCCGGCACCTCGGGTGTGGGCAAGACCGAAACCGCCCTGGCCCTGGCCGAAGCCATGTACGGCGGTGAACAGAACGTCATCACCATCAACATGAGCGAGTTCCAGGAAGCCCACACGGTATCCACACTCAAGGGCGCGCCACCAGGTTATATCGGCTACGGCGAAGGCGGTGTGCTGACCGAAGCGGTGCGGCGCAAACCCTACAGCGTGGTGCTGCTGGACGAAGTGGAAAAAGCCCACCCGGACGTGCACGAAATCTTCTTCCAGGTGTTCGACAAGGGCGTGATGGAAGACGGCGAAGGCCGGGTGATCGACTTCAAGAACACCCTGATCCTGCTGACCACCAACGCCGGTACCGAGCTGATTTCCCAGGTGTGCAAAGACCCGGCGAACATCCCCGAGCCGGAAGAAATCGCCAAGGCGTTGCGCCAGCCGCTGCTGGAGATTTTCCCGCCGGCTCTGCTGGGCCGTTTGGTGACGATTCCGTATTACCCGTTGAGCGATGAGATGCTCAAGGCGATCACCCGCCTGCAGCTCAATCGCATCAAAAAGCGCGTGGAGAACACCCACAAGGTCGCCTTCGATTACGACGACGCGGTGGTCGATTTGATCGTCTCGCGCTGCACCGAAACCGAAAGCGGCGGGCGCATGATCGACACCATCCTGACCAACAGTCTGCTGCCGGACATGAGCCGTGAATTCCTCACACGCATGCTCGAAGGCAAGGCGCTGGCGGGTGTGCGTATCAGCAGCCGGGATAATGAATTGCACTACGACTTCAGCGATTGACCTGACGGAATACGATCAAAACTGTGGGAGCGGGCTTGCTCGCGAATGCGGTGAATCAGTCACCGGTTGCATCAGCTGACACACCGCATTCGCGAGCAAGCCCGCTCCCACATTTAGAACCGGTTCCTACAGTTAATACGCAATTTACGGGACTACCGATGCTATTCAACCAAGCCTCACGCCTGGCCAAGATCACCAGCCCTCTGGGGCCGGATGTGCTGCTGCTCAATGAAATGGGCGGCGGCGAGGAGCTGGGCAGGTTGTTCAACTATGAGCTGCGACTGACCTCGCTGGACGCCAACATCGACCTTAACCAGTTGCTGGGCAAGCCGATGAGTGTCGGCGTGCAGTTGGCGGACGGTGGCGAGCGGCACTTCCACGGCATCGTCGCGCGTTGCAGCCAGAATATCGACCAGGGCCAGTTCGCCAGTTATCAGGTGACCCTGCGCCCGTGGTTGTGGCTGCTCAGCCGCACCTCGGACTGCCGGATTTTCCAGAACCTGAGCATCCCGCAGATCATCAAGCAGGTGTTCCGCGACCTGGGTTTTTCCGACTTCGAAGACGCGCTGAGCCGCCCGTATCGCGAGTGGGAATATTGCGTGCAGTATCGCGAGACCAGCTTCGATTTCGTCAGCCGCCTGATGGAGCAGGAAGGTATTTACTACTTCTTCCGCCATGAGCAGGACCGTCATGTGCTGGTGCTGGCCGATGCTTATGGCGCCCACTCCACGGTGCCGGGCTACGCATCGATCCCGTACTACCCCAAGGACGAACAGCAGCGCGAACGCGACCATATGCACAACTGGCACCTGGCGCAGGAAGTGCAGCCGGGGTCGCTTGAGCTTAACGACTACGACTTCCAGCGCCCCAGCGCCAGCATCGACGTACGCTCGGCCATGCCGCGCCCGCACACCGCCGGCGACTACCCGCTGTACGACTACCCCGGCACCTACGTGCAAAGCGCCGACGGCGAACACTACGCGCGCACCCGCATTGAAGCCCTGCAAACCCTGCATGAGCAGGTCGAGTTCAGCGGTAATGCGCGTGGCCTGGGCTCGGGCCATTTGTTCAGCCTCACCGGCTTCAGCCGCCAGGACCAGAACCGCGAATACCTGATCGTCGGCTGCCGCTATGCCATCGTCCAGGAAAGCCTGGAAAGCGGCGGAGGCTCGGGAGCGGCGCAGTTCGAAAGCAGCCTCACCTGTATTGACGCCCAGCAAAGCTTCCGCCCGTTGGCCAGCACCTATCGGCCCATCGTCAAAGGCCCGCAGACTGCGCTGGTGGTCGGCCCCAAGGGCGAGGAAATCTGGACCGACCAGTACGGCCGCGTAAAGGTGCATTTTTACTGGGACCGTCACGACCAATCCAACGAAAACAGCTCGTGCTGGATACGTGTGTCGCAATCCTGGGCCGGTAAAAACTGGGGCTCGATGCAGATCCCACGGATCGGCCAGGAAGTGATTGTGAGCTTTCTGGAAGGCGACCCGGACCGGCCGATCATCACCGGGCGGGTGTACAACGCCGAGCAGACCGTGCCTTACGACCTGCCGGAAAACGCCACCCAGAGCGGTATGAAAAGCCGTTCCAGCAAAGGCGGCACGCCGGCCAACTTCAATGAAATCCGCATGGAGGACAAGAAGGGGCTGGAGCAGTTGTATATCCACGCCGAGCGCAACCAGGACATCGTGGTGGAAGTGGATGAAAGCCACTCGGTGGGGCACGACCGCAACAAGAGCATTGGCCATAACGAGACGGTGACGATTGGAAATAACCGCCTGCGTATCGTCAAGCAGGAGGACATCCTCTCGGTAGGCCAAAGGAAGACCGACAGCATCAGCCAGAGCTATGTGATCGAAGTGGGCGAGAACCTGCGGCTGGTCTGCGGCGAAAGCATCCTGGAGTTAAATGCCAGCGGGCAGATCAACCTCACGGGCGTGAATATCAGTTTCTATGCCAGCGGCGATGCCGAGTTTAATACCGGCGGCCTCCTGCACCTGAACAACGGCGGCGGCGCTGGTGCCACGCCCGATGGCCAGGGCGTCAAAGCCAGCATCGACGCCAATATCAAAGCCGCGTTCCCCACGCCTAAAAGCTCCTGACGAGACCTGTTTGCCATGACGTACCGAATCAACGAATTTCAGTTCCAACTGCCGGCCGCAGAGTTGCAGGACGCGACGATCAATATTCTCAAGTTTCCCGAGCTGGGCACTTCTTTGATCGTCAGCCGCAGCTTGCTGGCCGAAGGCGAAACGTTGCACAGCAACTTCGACGACCAACTCAAGCGCCTGGAAAAACAGGTGCAGGAGTTGCGCTGCCAACCCCGCGTTACCGTGCGCCTGGGCGCCGCTCAAGAGGTGGAAGGTATCGAGTTGCGCAGCCAGTTCAACAAGGGCAATGACAAGGTGTTTCAGTATCAACTGGCGCTGGTGTTGCCAGGTACGCGCAAGATGCTCGCCTTGAGCTATGTGAAGGCTGAAAAGCTGGGCGATGCCGAGGCTGCGCACTGGGCATTGATCAAAAACTCGTTGTCGTTCGACGCTATTTCTTGATGAGCCGCCTGCATGTCTGACGCGTTATGGGCAGCCCGGATGGGCGATGCGCTCTCCCACACGTCGATGATGGCGGACATCCTCGGCGGTGTGCTGGAGGTGGCGGCCAATATCGCGATCACGGCCGTGGCGACGGCTGCCGTGGTGGCTGCCACCGGCATTACCGTGGTCACCGGCGGGCTCGGCTGCTTCCTGCTGGGGGCGGTGGTGGGCACGATTGTTGGCCTGGCCATGAGCAAAAGTGGCGCGGACAAAGGGCTGACCAAGCTATGCGATGCCTTCAGTAACGCCCTGTTTCCGCCCACGGTGCAGGCGAACATTCTCACCGGTTCCACCAATACCCTGACCAATAACATACCTGCCGCCCGTGCCGCCGGGGCGATCAGCTCCCATGTCACGCCGGCCGGTACCGAGCTGGAAGAAACCAAACCCGAGCCGGAACCCAGTTACCTGGACATGGCCGAGGGTTTCTTCTCGCAGATGTGGCGCCCTACCGTTGCAACGCCTGCGCCGGGCGCCGTGCCCAAGCCGCTGGACCTGGTGGTGTGCATGAAGCACCCGCCGATGCCGCCGCAGTTTCTGGCCGAAGGCTCGGATAAGGTCACCATCAACGGCCAACCCGCCGTGCGCAGTGGTGATCGCAGTACCTGCGATGCGACGGTGGTGTCGTCCGGGCTGATTTCCTCCAACGTGACCATCGGCGGCGGTTCGGTAGTGGTGCGTGAAATTCGCAGCGGCAAGACGCCCGGCGTCGGGCTGGCGGTTACAGCGCTGTTGATGCTCAAAGGGGGCAAGGGCAAGTTCTTCAGCAAGTTGCCGTGCATGTTGGTCAGCGGCGCCACTTCGATGGCCATCAGCAGCGCGATGGGGGCCGCGGCCAACGCCGCGATGGGTTCGTCGAACCCGGTGCATGCTGCGACGGGCGCGAAGGTATTGGGTGATGTCGAGGAGCTGGATTTCGTACTGCCGGGCATCCTGCCGATTGACTGGCAGCGCTTCTACAACAGTCGCGATGAGCGCCCGGGCAGCCTGTTTGGCGTCGGCTGGAGTGTGCCGTACGAGGTGTGCGTCGACATTCAGCCCCATCCCGAGGGCGGCGAAACGCTGGTGTATACCGATGAGCAGGGTCGGCCCATCGACATGGGCGCCATTCCCTTGGGCGGCGCAGTGTTCAGCGCCGGTGAAGGGCTTGCGGTGCGGCGACACCTCAATGGGCAGTTGCTGATCGAAAGCGACGACGGCATGTACCGCTTGTTCGAAGCTGCGCCAGCGAACCCGTCGCAACTGCGTCTGAGCCAATTGGGTGATCGTAACGACAACCGCATCTACCTCGACTATGACGAAACCGGGCACTTGGTGCGCCTGCGCGATACGTTCGATCTGGTTCAGGTTGAGCTGATCCGCGATCAGGGCTATCTGAGCCGCATCGAACGCCTGTACCCGGATCAACGTCGCGAAGTGCTGGTGAGCTACGGCTACGACGCAGCGGGCAATCTGGCGCAAGTGCGTGATGCAACCGATCAAGTGCAGCGGCGCTTTGCCTACGATGCCGGGCGCCGAATGGTGGAGCATCAATTGCCCACCGGATTGCGCTGTTTCTATGAGTGGGCACTGGTTGAAGGCCTGGAATGGCGCGTGGTTCGGCATTGGACCGATGAGGGCGATGCTTACCAGTTCGACTATGACCTGCAGGCCGGACTCACGCGGATCACCGATGGTTTGCAGCGCGTGAGTACGCGGTACTGGAACACTCAACATCAGATCATTCAATACAGCGATAACCTTGGCCAGACCTGGCTGTTTGAGTGGAATGACGAACGTCAGTTGCTCAGCGCGACTGATCCGCTGGGTGGGCGCTATGAGTACAGCTACGATGAGAGCGG
>NZ_CVTT01000082.1:1163-5347 GCF_900006605.1 Pseudomonas sp. 58 R 3
TTAGTGGCGCAGCTAACGCATTAAGTTGACCGCCTGGGGAGTACGGCCGCAAGGTTAAAACTCAAATGAATTGACGGGGGCCCGCACAAGCGGTGGAGCATGTGGTTTAATTCGAAGCAACGCGAAGAACCTTACCAGGCCTTGACATCCAATGAACTTTCTAGAGATAGATTGGTGCCTTCGGGAACATTGAGACAGGTGCTGCATGGCTGTCGTCAGCTCGTGTCGTGAGATGTTGGGTTAAGTCCCGTAACGAGCGCAACCCTTGTCCTTAGTTACCAGCACGTTATGGTGGGCACTCTAAGGAGACTGCCGGTGACAAACCGGAGGAAGGTGGGGATGACGTCAAGTCATCATGGCCCTTACGGCCTGGGCTACACACGTGCTACAATGGTCGGTACAGAGGGTTGCCAAGCCGCGAGGTGGAGCTAATCCCACAAAACCGATCGTAGTCCGGATCGCAGTCTGCAACTCGACTGCGTGAAGTCGGAATCGCTAGTAATCGCGAATCAGAATGTCGCGGTGAATACGTTCCCGGGCCTTGTACACACCGCCCGTCACACCATGGGAGTGGGTTGCACCAGAAGTAGCTAGTCTAACCTTCGGGAGGACGGTTACCACGGTGTGATTCATGACTGGGGTGAAGTCGTAACAAGGTAGCCGTAGGGGAACCTGCGGCTGGATCACCTCCTTAATCGACGACATCAGCTGCTCCATAAGTTCCCACACGAATTGCTTGATTCATGCGTTTGTCAAAGTACAGAGCTAACTATTCGAGTCGAATAATTAGCTCTGATCTTTTTCAGAACCGTTCTTTAAAAATTTGGGTATGTGATAGAAAGATAGACTGAACGTTACTTTCACTGGTAACGGCTCAGGCTAAGGTAAAATTTGTGAGTTCTCTTAATCGAGAAATTCGAATTTTCGGCGAATGTTGTCTTCACAGTATAACCAGATTGCTTGGGGTTATATGGTCAAGTGAAGAAGCGCATACGGTGGATGCCTTGGCAGTCAGAGGCGATGAAAGACGTGGTAGCCTGCGAAAAGCTTCGGGGAGTCGGCAAACAGACTTTGATCCGGAGATGTCTGAATGGGGGAACCCAGCCATCATAAGATGGTTATCTTACGCTGAATACATAGGCGTAAGAGGCGAACCAGGGGAACTGAAACATCTAAGTACCCTGAGGAAAAGAAATCAACCGAGATTCCCTTAGTAGTGGCGAGCGAACGGGGACTAGCCCTTAAGTGGCTTTGAGATTAGCGGAACGCTCTGGAAAGTGCGGCCATAGTGGGTGATAGCCCTGTACGCGAAAATCTCTTAGTCATGAAATCGAGTAGGACGGAGCACGAGAAACTTTGTCTGAATATGGGGGGACCATCCTCCAAGGCTAAATACTACTGACTGACCGATAGTGAACTAGTACCGTGAGGGAAAGGCGAAAAGAACCCCGGAGAGGGGAGTGAAATAGATCCTGAAACCGTATGCGTACAAGCAGTGGGAGCCCACTTTGTTGGGTGACTGCGTACCTTTTGTATAATGGGTCAGCGACTTATTTTCAGTGGCGAGCTTAACCGAATAGGGGAGGCGTAGCGAAAGCGAGTCTTAATAGGGCGTCTAGTCGCTGGGAATAGACCCGAAACCGGGCGATCTATCCATGGGCAGGTTGAAGGTTGGGTAACACTAACTGGAGGACCGAACCGACTACCGTTGAAAAGTTAGCGGATGACCTGTGGATCGGAGTGAAAGGCTAATCAAGCTCGGAGATAGCTGGTTCTCCTCGAAAGCTATTTAGGTAGCGCCTCATGTATCACTGTAGGGGGTAGAGCACTGTTTCGGCTAGGGGGTCATCCCGACTTACCAAACCGATGCAAACTCCGAATACCTACAAGTGCCGAGCATGGGAGACACACGGCGGGTGCTAACGTCCGTCGTGAAAAGGGAAACAACCCAGACCGTCAGCTAAGGTCCCAAAGTTATGGTTAAGTGGGAAACGATGTGGGAAGGCTTAGACAGCTAGGAGGTTGGCTTAGAAGCAGCCACCCTTTAAAGAAAGCGTAATAGCTCACTAGTCGAGTCGGCCTGCGCGGAAGATGTAACGGGGCTCAAACCATACACCGAAGCTACGGGTATCACGTAAGTGATGCGGTAGAGGAGCGTTCTGTAAGCCTGTGAAGGTGAGTTGAGAAGCTTGCTGGAGGTATCAGAAGTGCGAATGCTGACATGAGTAACGACAATGGGTGTGAAAAACACCCACGCCGAAAGACCAAGGTTTCCTGCGCAACGTTAATCGACGCAGGGTTAGTCGGTCCCTAAGGCGAGGCTGAAAAGCGTAGTCGATGGAAAACAGGTTAATATTCCTGTACTTCTGGTTATTGCGATGGAGGGACGGAGAAGGCTAGGCCAGCTTGGCGTTGGTTGTCCAAGTTTAAGGTGGTAGGCTGAGATCTTAGGTAAATCCGGGATCTTAAGGCCGAGAGCTGATGACGAGCTAACTTTTAGTTAGCGAAGTGGTTGATGCCATGCTTCCAAGAAAAGCTTCTAAGCTTCAGGTAACCAGGAACCGTACCCCAAACCGACACAGGTGGTTGGGTAGAGAATACCAAGGCGCTTGAGAGAACTCGGGTGAAGGAACTAGGCAAAATGGCACCGTAACTTCGGGAGAAGGTGCGCCGGTGAGGGTGAAGGACTTGCTCCGTAAGCTCATGCCGGTCGAAGATACCAGGCCGCTGCGACTGTTTATTAAAAACACAGCACTCTGCAAACACGAAAGTGGACGTATAGGGTGTGACGCCTGCCCGGTGCCGGAAGGTTAATTGATGGGGTTAGCTAACGCGAAGCTCTTGATCGAAGCCCCGGTAAACGGCGGCCGTAACTATAACGGTCCTAAGGTAGCGAAATTCCTTGTCGGGTAAGTTCCGACCTGCACGAATGGCGTAACGATGGCGGCGCTGTCTCCACCCGAGACTCAGTGAAATTGAAATCGCTGTGAAGATGCAGTGTATCCGCGGCTAGACGGAAAGACCCCGTGAACCTTTACTATAGCTTTGCACTGGACTTTGAATTTGCTTGTGTAGGATAGGTGGGAGGCTTTGAAGCGTGGACGCCAGTCTGCGTGGAGCCAACCTTGAAATACCACCCTGGCAACTTTGAGGTTCTAACTCAGGTCCGTTATCCGGATCGAGGACAGTGTATGGTGGGTAGTTTGACTGGGGCGGTCTCCTCCTAAAGAGTAACGGAGGAGTACGAAGGTGCGCTCAGACCGGTCGGAAATCGGTCGTAGAGTATAAAGGCAAAAGCGCGCTTGACTGCGAGACAGACACGTCGAGCAGGTACGAAAGTAGGTCTTAGTGATCCGGTGGTTCTGTATGGAAGGGCCATCGCTCAACGGATAAAAGGTACTCCGGGGATAACAGGCTGATACCGCCCAAGAGTTCATATCGACGGCGGTGTTTGGCACCTCGATGTCGGCTCATCACATCCTGGGGCTGAAGCCGGTCCCAAGGGTATGGCTGTTCGCCATTTAAAGTGGTACGCGAGCTGGGTTTAGAACGTCGTGAGACAGTTCGGTCCCTATCTGCCGTGGACGTTTGAGATTTGAGAGGGGCTGCTCCTAGTACGAGAGGACCGGAGTGGACGAACCTCTGGTGTTCCGGTTGTCACGCCAGTGGCATTGCCGGGTAGCTATGTTCGGAATAGATAACCGCTGAAAGCATCTAAGCGGGAAACTAGCCTCAAGATGAGATCTCACTGGGACCTTGAGTCCCCTGAAGGGCCGTCGAAGACTACGACGTTGATAGGTTGGGTGTGTAAGCGCTGTGAGGCGTTGAGCTAACCAATACTAATTGCCCGTGAGGCTTGACCATATAACACCCAAGCAATTTGACTACTCGAAAGAGCATCAGATTGCGGTGTGTGAAGACGAGATGAACCGAAAGTTCGACGCTCACAAAACACCGAAAGCTGTCACATACCCAATTTGCTGAAGCGAAGCCATCTGGCTACGACTCAGTACCCGAATTTCTTGACGACCATAGAGCATTGGAACCACCTGATCCCATCCCGAACTCAGTAGTGAAACGATGCATCGCCGATGGTAGTGTGGGGTTTCCCCATGTGAGAGTAGGTCATCGTCAAGATTAAATTCCGAAACCCCTGATTGCTAACGCAATCAGGGGTTTTGTTT
>NZ_CVTT01000080.1:0-112493 GCF_900006605.1 Pseudomonas sp. 58 R 3
AGTCGGGCAGCCGATGCTCCCATAGAAATCCAAAAACCAGCGCCGCTAACGTCTCAATCACGAGCACTTGTCCGCTTAGTGCCAGTGGTAGAAGTCGGCTCGCCTGATTCCAGCACGCATTACCCACAACCGAAGATAAAAACGCTACGCCACCGGCTACCATGACAAAGTGTAGCCATTCGGAGTTGTCATGCGTTCCGACCTGCCAGCCCAGGACAGGTACCGCCAAAAGCAGTGACTGAGCGCCAGTCATGACCCCTGTCAGCAGTGCCCAGTCATGGGCGGAAACGCTGGTTACCTGAGCCAGCCGCCGAGCGTTGCTCACTGCGAACCAACTCCATGTCACTAACGCGCCCGCTGCGCATAGAATTCCGGCCACGTTTGTCAGTATATCTGGCTTGTCGCCGTTGATCAGTGCGTGCCAGCTGATGAGTACGACCCCGCCCACAGCGCAGAACAGCGAGGGAGTTAGCTTGCGCAAAGAAATTGCGTTGACGTCATGACGACCTGCCAGCGTGACGAACACGGGAATGAGTCCGACGATCAGAGACGTTGTGGCAATGCCAACCAACTGCACACCGGTGCCCACTAGCGTGTAGTAAATGAGGTTCCCAATCAGGCTAAGCCAGAAGAGTGACTTCCAGTCGGCGATAGTGAGATTGGCGCAAACGCGCCTCCAGCGGGGCATAAGCAAGGCCACCGAAATCGCGCCGTAGCAGAGAAATCTCAGAACGGCGAATTGCAGTCCGCTCAGCCCCGGGGTGAGCTGGGGGCCGAGGAAGATCACTCCCCAACACAGGCCCGCGCAAACTCCGTAGACAATGCCCTTTAGCAGTAATCGGTCAGCAAACATTTCATCCGCGCTCCAAAGCGTTATGGGTAAAGTCTGGAGCAACTGATTCGGGGAGTATTGTCGGTAACTACGGGATTTTTTACCCAGACTGTTTTTGCGTTTTACGATAAACCGCCGGGGTCGTGGCCCTCACGCGCTGCATGGCACGGGTCAGCGATGCCTGGTCGCAAAAGCCGGCACGCAAGGCAATCTCGGATATGGTCAATGAGGTTCCACGCAACCATCGTTGAGCTTCTTGCAGGCGTAAATCAGTCAACCAAGCTTGCGGACTCATCTCGAACATTAGCCGGAAACGTTGGTGCATCTGACTCATGCTCATTTTTGCTACTTGAGCCATGCTTTCATTGCTCCAGTTCGCTCCAGGATCCGCGTGAACACGAGCGATCAACTGCTTCATGGGGTCTGGAAAGCGGGAGATATCCGGATTTAGAGACGACAAAAGCAGAGGCCCCAATTGGGCGGCCGCGATGGACAATTGCGCATTGCCGATTAGCTCAGCGAACTCTATAAGCCGACGAGTAGCGGGGGAAATGGGCACATATATTTTCTGAGCAAGACGCTCGATCTGGAGCGTTTCCATAATTGTCGGCGCACAGTCCAAAACTAAAAAACGGCTATCGAGGTGAGTTTGCTGCGAATGGATCGAGCCAGGTGTCACAAGCGCTGCCAGTGACTGATCAATGCAGCCGCCGCGACCGTTTACGTCAATTTCCATTTCGCCACGAATCGGCAGTACCAATTGAGCATGCTCGTGGTAGTGGTGACGGTCTTCCCTCTCATAGCTGCGAACTTCAAGACTAAGAAACATTAGTGCACCTTCCGGCCCGTCTGGTTATCCAAGGTTGACGTCCCAAAACGCCCAATGCGCGCCCGCGTCAGGTCAGACTTGCCACTGATTCTAACATCTACGGATCAGACCGTTGATCGCACAGGCTGTACTGGCCATACGCTTACGTTTTCCCTTCGATTCACCTTAGCTTCGATTGCACTGCCAGGATATGCCTATCTGCTTGCCCCCCGAACTTTCCGCAGATGATCTTGGTTTCCGTCGAGCTTATGACCCGTACTCATAGGATAACAACACTCCTTGTTGGGATTTTTGAGCCTACCTAGAGTGGCATCCATCGCAGCGCAATAAGCGCTTGACGATCGACACACGAGCCTCGAACGCGGTCTGGTTATCGACTTCCCAATTACTCGTGGCGCTCCTGGCGCTGGCGATAGTGCTCAAGAAACCAACGACGCTCAGTTTGACGACTCAATGCTGACCCTAATCAAACTTGCACAAGGAATAAAAAGATGAAATCCAAAACGAGAATCGCCGCTCTCATCTCATCTCTGACGCTGGCTGCGCTTAGCACTGCGGCTGCTGCACAGGAAAATCCCGCCGCTGTACAGGCCGCCAAAACGGTCGTACTCGTACACGGCGCGTTCGCTGACGGTTCATCGTGGAACAAAGTGATTCCATTACTTGAGAAAGCTGGACTGAAGGTGGTCGCGGTGCAGAATTCGCTGGACTCACTGGACAGCGACGTCGCCGCTACCAACCGCGCGATCACCGATGCGCAAGGGCCTGTGGTTCTGGTTGGGCACTCATGGGCGGGCGCTGTTATCAGCGACGCCGGCGTCAACGACAAGGTCAAATCCTTGGTGTATGTGGCGGCTTACGCACCCGATGACGGCCAATCTGTGTACGACTCAGCTAAAGGCTACCCGCAAATGCCAGGGCTGGCGTCTTTCGTAAAAGATAACGATGGCTACCTAAAGGTCAGCGACGCAGGCGTCGCCAAGTTTTTCGCACCTGATCTTTCGCCGTCGGAACAAAAACTGATTGCAGCAACTCAAGGCGCGTTGAACAGCAAAGCACTGGGTCAACCAGTTCCCCATGCTGCCTGGCACAAGGTGCCTTCGTTCGCAGTTGTAGCCGCTAATGACCTGATCATTTCGCCGCAGCAGCAACGCGATCAGGCAAAGCGCATGCACGCCACTTCTATAGAAGTGCCTTCGAGCCACGTCGCAATGCTCGCTTATCCGAAAGCAGTCGCGGATCTGATTATCAAAGCCGCGCAATGATTCGAAGGCGGACGATCATTGTAATGCCGCAATTTCTCTATCAACTCTGGCACGTGAGATGACTGTCATGAACTGGTAAATAACTGAATATGCTCCACCAGGCCCGACTTAATGTCGGGCTTTTCCGTTGATGCCACCAAGTTTTTAGCGAACTGTAGCCGACCGCAGAATTTCGCTCGCCCTGAAACACTACGGGATCCGTCCGGCGTTTAAGCGAGTCGGCGAAACAGCGTGACTTGCATTTTCGCCTGCTCCACAGGAGCACGCTAAACCTAGGTCAGGTTCAACCCCCCGTCTGACAGGAGCACCTCGCCGGTCAAATAGTCCGACTCGACCAGCATGGCAACAGCTTTTGCGATGTCGTCCGGGCTGGCGGCCCTGCGCATAGGAGCGCGAGTTCGCCACAGCTCCTGGGCCTCTGTCCACTCTGCTGTCAATGGCGTATCGACCAAGCCAGGCGCCACAGCGTTTACGCGAATTTCTGGCCCAAGCGATACCGCGAGCAAGCGGGTCATGTGATTCAGCGCAGCTTTGCTTACCGCATAGGGAATCGATGCGCCTTTAGGACGGATACCGGCATGCGAACTGATGTTCACGACGCAGCCTGCTCGACGGTAACGGGCAGCATCGCGCAATGCCGACTCGGTCAAAACGACCAGGTGAAACGGCGCCACGACATTGACCTCGTTAAGTTCGTGCCACACCGCCGAACTTGCAGACGCAAGGTCGCCGTGCGCAATGACTCTGCTAATACCAGCGTTATTGACCAATACGTCGAGCTGCCCCCACGCGGCAATAGCCTCGTCAACAAGCCTGACCCTGTCAGCTTCGACAGCAAGATCAGCTTGCACGTAAACAGTCTGCTTCATTTCGGCAACCATGGCGCGTCCCGTCTCTGCAGAATTTCGCGAATGAAGCACCACCGCATAGCCTGCACGGCTGAGTACACGTGCAATGGCTGCGCCGATACCGGAAGTCGATCCTGTCACCAATGCGACGCGTAATCCGTTGTCGATTGTCGGATTGGGTTTCATAGGGATATCTCGAATGAGTTTCCAGAGCGTAAGCAGCCAGCGTACACAACTTGCGCAGATCAGTCAGGCATTCACCGATGCGCAAGCAGAGGCTTGATCTCACTGGCTCGCTGCGCAGCGACCTGACGAATAACTCGTTCGAACCCAAGCGCGCGGCTGGGCATGTTGCTCGACTTCGTACAGCCCGACAATAGAGTGGAGCGCCTGCTTCGCTAACGGGTTTGGCTACATGCAGGCAGAACAACGGGCGGCGCGCATGGGCCACGGCACGACTCGGTACGTCACGCCCCGACGCCCTATAGACGTGAATCAGCTTTAAGCTGTGCCAATCCTTGGGAACGAAGTCTTTATATTCGGGCATGGAAAAGCCGTCGACTGGCGACGGCTTTGAGGGGGGGACTTCAGCTCGACGAAGGGTTTATCCCATTGCAGGCCAGTCCGAGTAACCCGTCGAATCGCCACCGTACCAATAGACCTTAGGCGCTTGCGCCAAAGGCGCTCCGCTGCCCAAGCGATAAATCAGGTCGGGGTTGGCGATAAACGGGCGGCCAATGCTAAAGAAGTCCGCTTCCCCTGCCGCCAGAGTCTGCTCGGCCAGATCCAGCGTGTACTGGTTGTTGGCGATATAGGCTCCGCTGAAGCGCTGCCGCAATTGTTTAAAGTCAACGCCGTTGACCTCTTCGCGACTTAACTGAGTGACGCCCTCGATCTCATGGATATACAGCACCCCCAAGTCCGACAGCGCGGCAACATAGGCACCGAAGGTGGCCATGGTATTGCTGTCCAGTGGCGTTTCGCCGGGCGTTGTAGTCACTGGAGAGATGCGGATGCCAACACGGTCGGGGCCCCACACGCCAATGACGGCCTTGACCACATCCAGAGGAAAGCGCAGGCGATTTTCCAGCGAACCGCCGTAACGGTCTGTGCGAACATTGGTGCTGTCGCGAATGAACTGCTCAAGCAGATAGTTGTTCGCAGAATGCACTTCTACACCGTCAAAACCGGCAATCCGGGCGCTTTGGGCGGCCCGGCGATAATCCTCTACGATCAGGGGAATCTCATCGGTTTCAAGTGCCCGCGGCGTAACGAAATCTTTCATTCCTTCATGAACCCGGATCTGCCCATGAGGCTTGATCGCCGATGGCGCTACAGGAAGGCCGCCGTTGTGCATGTCAGGGTGCGACATGCGTCCTGTGTGCCAGAGTTGCAGGAAGATTTTGCCGTCATGACGGTGCACTGCCTCGGTCACACGCTTCCACGCAACGATTTGCGCCTCAGTCCAGATCCCCGGGGTTCGCGAGTAGCCCCGGGCCTGGGCCGAAATATTGGTCGCTTCAGTCACAATCAATCCGGTGCTTGCCCGCTGGCCGTAATAATCAGCTACGTAGTCAGGTTGAACACCGACATCGTCCGCGCGGCTGCGGGTCATCGGCGCCATCACAATACGGTTCTTCAGTTGCAGCTCGCCCAGTTTGGCGGGCTGCAGGACAGGGCTTGCGAAACGATCACTCATGATGTTTTTCTCTCTGCAAGTCAGGGCAATTGTGGATGCGCTCAGCCAATGGTCTTGGCCCATACGGCCTGCGCATTGGTGAATTCCCGCAAGCCGAAATGCGAGAGCTCGCGGCCGTAACCGCTCTTTTTCACGCCACCCACCGGAATACGCGCATTGGTTGCAGGGAAGCCATTGATGAAGACCCCACCGGTTTCCAGGCGACGAGAGATGCGTTGCGCCCGCACCATGTCCTGTGTCCACAGGCTGCCGCCCAATCCGTAGTCACTGGTGTTGGTCAGGACGATGGCATGCTCGACATTGCTGGCGATGGTAATGGCGGCGACGGGGCCAAACGTTTCTTCATCGAACGCGGCCATGCCGGGCTGGACGTTGGCCAGCACAGTTGGCGCGTAGAAATTGCCTGGGCCTTCGATCTTCTTGCCACCGAGCAGCAACGTCGCGCCGGCTGCAAGGGTGCGTTGGACTTGGCCATCAAGCTCTTCGCGCAGATCGCCGCGTGCCATGGGCCCGACGTTGTTGGCGCTATCCAGGGGGTTGCCGACCTTCAATTGTTTTACTGCGGCCACGAACTTTCGGGTGAACTCTTCGGCAATCGGTTGCTCGAGGATAAAGCGCTTGGCCGCGAGACATACCTGACCTGCGTTCTGGAAACGGGCCTCGACAGCGGCCTTGACCGCCAGGTCGATATCGGCATCGGCCAGCACGATGAAAGCGTCGGAGCCGCCCAGCTCAAGAAGGCTCTTTTTCAGTGCCTTGCCAGCGGTGGCCGCCACTGCCGAACCTGCGCGCATGCTGCCCGTCAGGGTCACTGCGGCGATGCGTGGGTCTTCGATGGTGCGAGCCACGGTTTCATTGTCGGCGATGAGATTGACGAACAATCCTTTCGGGAAGCCCGCTGCTTCATAGGCGTCCTGCAGCGCGTAGGCAGAGCCCATGACATTCGGGGCATGTTTGAGCATGAACCCGTTGCCCGACAGCATGATCGGCCCTGACGCGCGAATCACCTGCCACAGGGGAAAGTTCCAGGGCATCACCGCGAGGATGGTGCCGATGGGCAAGAAGGAAACGTGAACCTGATCGTCTCCCTCTACGTTGACTGGCTCATCAGCCAGGATCGCCGGGCCATTATCAGCAATCCAGTCGATGGTCGCGGCACACTTCTCCACCTCTGCGCGGGCTGAAGCCAGAGTCTTGCCCATTTCAGCGGTGATCAGCCCAGCAATGATTTGCGCACGCTCGCGCAGGATTGCGGACAGACGACGATAGGCCGTAACACGTTCGCGCATTGGTGTGGCACGCCACAAGCGGAAGGCAGCGGCGTTTACGTCCAGCAGTTGCTCGACTTCGCTCTGGGTCTGAAACGGGTAAGTCGCGATCAGTTCGCCGGTCGCCGGATTACGCGAAGTGGCGAAAGCAGGGGCGGTCGAAATAGCGTTCAGGTTGGTCATCGGTATCACCTCGTTGGCGGTGGTGCAGCGCGTTGTGCGCTGCGATGACCGTCACATTAGGTAAGCCCGAGAGAGCCAGGAAGGCGTGTTGTTATCCTATGACTGCGGGTCATAGGCAGTGTGTCGAGGGATATAGGTCACCATCGAAAGATCCGGGCGTCCCTCTGGCGTCAGGGCCACATAGGTGAAATCGATATAGCCACTGACCGGGTGCAGCAGACGCTTGCGCCCTTCGTCGAAGCCTTTGACTTCTGTGTCCTGCCACCACTCGCGGAATTCCGGGCTCAGGGCGGACAGCTCCTCGATCAGGCTGTCGAAAGGCGCCTTATCCTGCGCCAGCGCACGGGAAGCGCGAAAAGCGCTGATCATCCCGCGCGCCATCTGCTCCCAATCCAGGATCAAGGTTCGATAGGGGATGTACAGGAACAGCAGGCGCAGGGTGTTGCGCTCATGGGGCTCTAACGAACCGTAGTCGACGAACAGCTCGGCGATTGCATCGTTCCAGGCCAGAATGTCCAGTCGTGAATTACGCACGTAGGCCGGAATGGGATTGATCGCACGCACGAGCATTTCCAGCCCTGCGCTGACGCCGCCGCCAGCTTCAACCGCGGGTGCTTCAAGCGCAGACAATGCAAACAGGTGGGCGGACTCGATACGGTCGAGTTTGAGCACTTTGGCGATGCGGCGCAGTGCGTCTGGTGAAGGCTGGATATCGCGGCCCTGCTCCAGCCAGGTGTACCAGCTGACGCTGACTCCGGCGAGCACTGCGACCTCCTCGCGGCGCAGCCCTTGCGTGCGACGCGGCCCTTCCGGCAGGCCGAACTCTTTGGGCTCAAGACGCGCACGTCGGCTAGAGAGAAATTTCCCGAATTCCCGGCGCTGTTCCATGGAAGGTCTTTTCGCCATAATCTTTATCTCTCCAGTCCAGTGATCGATACCGGTCGTTGAATAAGCGAGGTGCCCAGTGCCTTGTCAGTTGCTCACTGGCACCGAGGGGTGCTCCAAACAGCGTGGCGCACTGCCTTGCAACCAATCGGCAAGTCCCGCTAACGCATGCGCCTCCCACACCGGTAAATCCTGATACTACAGATAATTGAACAACGTGATGAAATCCCGTTCGACTCGCTTCATATATTTCCTTGATGGCTCGGACACATCACCGCTCTTCCGGCTCAGATGACCCACAGATTGCTCTGGAAACAGCCCGCGATACACAATTCGACTTGATCATTTCTGACATTGGGATGCCGAAAGTGAACGGCCATGAGCATCCAGCCATGCGTTCGCAAGTAAAATGACGTTTCATTAGATCGCCATGAAAATTAAACACCTTGTATAGGCAAGTTCTGTTTTCAGCCCGCCGACCTTACACTTAAAAAACCAGTTCCTTCCGCATATCAGGACTTGTGCCGACAGACACCCGCAACAGAAGCAGAAATTCTGCATACCTATTTGCACGCTCCGCAGGCTGAGCGGGACGCATTGCGCGTACAGCTCAACGAATTGCAAACCATCCTCCAATCTCTGAAGACCGGACGAGAATTCGACGGAACGCAAAAACAAAAAAACCCGCCAGAAGGCAGGTTTTTCAAGGCTTCCAAGGAACTGAACAGCTTCCAGTGGAATGTAAAATGGTGCCCGAACCCGGAATCGAACCGGGACGCCCTTACGGGCGGGGGATTTTAAGTCCCATGCGTCTACCAGTTTCGCCATTCGGGCGGTAGCGCGGTGTTGCAGGGTTGGGAATATATAGACCCCGGCGCTTGGACGCAAGGTCGAAGCGTACCTTTATGGTGCTCATTGCAAGCTGAAAAAGCTCGGCAGATCAGTGATCTACGCAGTAAACCCGGCATTGCATCAAGCCGGTGGGCTGACTGTCCTGGGCCGATACCACGGGTTAAATACAGCACTAGTTTTCCAGGATCAGCTAAGTTGAAGACTTTGGCGACAACAAAACCCATGATCAAACAGGAATGATCCCAATGCGCACCTTTTCAATCCAACATATAGATCATGTTGTTTTACGCGTGAAGGACATCACCCGCAGCCTGGCGTTTTACACCTCGGTACTGGGCTGTGAGGTCAAAAAGCGCCGTGACGACCTCGGCATGATCCACCTGAGTGCCGGCACGTCCCTGATTGACCTGGTCGATGTGAACGGGTCGATCGGTCGTGAAGGTGGGGAGCCGGCGGGCAAGCAGAGGCATAACGTCGATCACGTCTGCCTCAGGGTTGAGCCTTTTGATGAGTCCGCCATTCTCAACCACTTGGCTGAGGCGGGTGTGTTTGCTGAGAAGGCGCAGCAGCGCTATGGCGCAGACGGGACTGGCTGGTCGATTTATTTCAACGATCCGGATGATAACCGGATCGAGTTGAAGGGCCCTGCCATTTAGTCTGGCTGCATAGAGGACGGCGAACGATACCTTTATCGTGTGCCATCAATCGCCTTCAACGCACTAATCAAAAGCGCCGTTAAGCACTTCGTAGATGATCCCGGAAGCAATAGCCACAAGGATCAAATCCGTGCCTGCCTGCTGCCATTCGTAGCCGTCGTAGTGAGGCAGCCTGCCGAGTAGTCGACCATCGAGTTTTTTCGCAATCCCTGGAGGCAGCGGCTTTCCTCGAGCGAGGTTCTTCTGTATGCCAGGGGGCAGTGATGGGCCAGGCTGCCAATAATCCCGATAGCCACCGAGCACGCCCAGCACGCTGCCTCGATCAACGCTGGGACCATAGTGCGAATCGCCGCCTTTGCCCTTCTTGCCCTGCCCGCCTTGGCCGTTGCCGTTGCCGTTGCCATGGCCTTGCCCCTTCCCGTTACCAGGATCAGCCAATGCCGTCGCCGAGCCCGCGACCAGGGCAATGCAAGTGAAGACGACTACCAACGAGCGAGATTTGAACATGATCATTCACTCCAGAAGGGACTGCCCTATTGAATATAGATCCGATTGCCGAAATCAGTAGCGCTCGCCCATTACGGAGCGCTCAAATGTAGCTCGCTCAACTTTATAAAAACGATAGCAATTGCATCACTGTTCTCCAGGCGCTGACGGTGCCGGATCATCGCGCATGGGATATGGCACTCGCAAGCACATGGGCAGCGCAGTACCGCTCAGGCGACCAGTTCGCCCTTACGCGCCAACGCCCACGGCGCCATCAACCGTTGCGGCGTCTGGCAGGCTTTACGCTTGAACACGAAGTTGCGGCACTTCTCGGCAAATTGCTGGCGGTTGTGCACCATGTCCATTTCCATCTGTGCCAACTCGTTTTGGCGGCAGCGATCCATGTGCTCAGGGTCGATATTGGCTTTGCGCGCGCGTTGCGCGGCGTATTTCTCATCGCTCAGCGCGCCTTGGGCCGCTTGCAGCAACCAGGCACTGAACTCATTTGGGCAACGTGGGCCAATGTCCTGCACCATGCCCCACTGCTGTGCCTGAATGGCGCTGATCGGCAGGCACTCTTGCGTGAGCTTATGGGCAATTTCGCTGCCCACCGCACGCGGCAGGCTATAGGTCCAGTATTCGGAGCCATACAGCCCCATGCTCTTGTAATGCGGGTTAAGCACCACACCGGCGCGGGCGAAAACAATATCGGCGGCCAGGGCCAGCATTACACCGCCGGCGCCGGCGCTGCCGGTCAGGCCACTGACCACCAGTTGCCGGGCGCTCAGCAGTTGCTGGCACACATCGTCGATCGCCTGGATATTTGCCCAGGCCTCCAGCCCCGGCACGGGGGCGGCCTGGATGACGTTGAGGTGTACGCCATTGGAAAAGCTGCCGCGCCCACCTTTGATCAGCAGCACCTGGGTGCTGCGCGCCTTGGCCCAACTCAGTGCAGCAGCCAGCCGTTGGCATTGTTCGGTGCTCATGGCGCCGTTGTAGAACTCGAAGGTCAACTCACCGACGTGGCCGCATTCGCGGTAGCGAATCGGTTGATAGGCCTGTTCATTGAAGGCTTGATGGGCAATTGAGCTGTCCAGCACGGGCACACCCGCCAGGCGTTCGGCCAACACGTGACGGGCCGGCAACTTGAAGGTCTCCTCGCCTGGCTGGGCCTTGCGTTTAAGTGAGCCGACCCACACGCTCTGATCGCCGGTCGCGACCAATACCGCATCATCCTGTACCGCGAGCATTTCACCCGGCAGGCCCCGGCGTGCATCCAGGTGTGCGTCGTACAAGTAATACTGCTCGCCGTGGATACTGGCCAACACACCCGGCTGGCCGTCGGCGGCGTCGATGCTGCGTTTGATGAAGCGCGCGCAGTCGTGCCAGCTGAAAGCCCGGTCTACCTGCTTCATGTTCGGCTGCAAGCGCCCGATAACGTTGGGCTGCGTGTAATCCGGCGGCGTAGGGAGCACACCACGGGTGAATTTTTCCACCACGTCGCGAATACAGCTGATCGCCGCATCACTCACCAGGCCGTTGTACAACTCGGACTTGCGCACCTCGGCGGGCATGTCGAATTCGCAGGTCGACCAGACCGGCCCCGCGTCCATCTCCTCCACCGCCTGCAGCGCGGTGACGCCCCAACGACGCGCCTGCTGGGTGATGGCCCAGTCCAGCGCGCTGGCGCCACGGTCACCGACAATCCCCGGATGAATGATCACCACCGGGCGGTCGAGGTTGCTCCACAGCTGCTGCGGTACGCGGTCCTTGAGGAACGGGCAGATCACCAGGTCAGCGTCCGACGCCTCGATTTGCCGGCACACCGAGGCTTCATCGGTGAACAGCACCACGCTGGGGTCAAACCCCGACTGGCGCAAATCCAGCCAGGCCCGTTGGGTCAGGCCGTTGAATGCAGAGGACAACAAGATGATCTTCAATGATCGCATGGCAGACTCTTCCTTGAGGTGCACGGCCACAGGCTCGCATTGAGCCGTCCCTGGCCTTTGATGGAAGCACAAGGTTAAAAGGCCTGCCAGGCGGGGCACCTGATCGAGATCAATGTTCGGTCAGCCAGGGCAAATTGCGTCGCAAGAACCGGAGTTTCAGCGACTTGGCGCGCGCCTACACTGGCGCAAATGCACCGTGACCGAGGCTTTCATGACCACCGTTGCCGCCACCCTCGAACGCCTGGATTCGCTTCACCGCATTCGCGAGCAAGCCCGCTCCCACACGATGAGTGCAGCCCTTGGAATTGGCGCCTATAACTGCTGTAGTGACCCCCCCCCCTGACGGAGCATCACTATGAACCCGACGAAAACCGCATTGGTCCTGATTGAATTCCAAAACGACTTCACCACTGCAGGTGGCGTGTTTCACGACGCCGTCAAAGGCGTCATGCACAGCACCGACATGCTGGCAAACACTGCAACCACCGTTGAACAAGCACGAAAGCTCGGTGTGAAGATCATCCATATGCCGATTCAATTTGCCGACGGCTACCCCGAACTGACGCACCGCTCCTACGGCATTCTCAAGGGTGTGGCAGACGGCAGCGCCTTTCGGGCCGGCAGTTGGGGCGCCGACATCAGCGAGGCACTGAGCCGTGAGCCGGCTGACATCCTCATAGAAGGCAAACGTGGCCTGGATGCGTTTGCTACCACCGGCCTGGACCTGGTGCTGCGCAACAACGGCATCCAGAACCTGGTTGTCGCAGGCTTTTTGACCAATTGCTGCGTTGAAGGCACGGTTCGTTCGGGTTATGAGAAAGGCTACGACGTGGTGACGTTGACCGACTGCACCGCCACCTTCAGTGATGAGCAACAACACGCCGCCGAGAACTTCACCTTGCCGATGTTCTCGCAAACGCTGAAACACACCCAGTTTCTACAAGCGTTGAACGCCCAATAAAAACAACGGCGACTCATCACTGAGTCGCCGCCTGCTTGCGGGCCTGCCTCACTCGTCAGGCACGTACTGCATCTCACCGTTGCCAAACGACCAATCCTCGCGTTTCACATCCACCAGGTTGATCCACACATCTTCTTTGCGCAGCCCGGTTTTGGCGTGGATGCCCTCAGCGATAAATTTATAAAAAGCCTTTTTCACCGCGATGCTACGCCCGGCGCTCCAGGTCACCTGGATAAACACAATGTTCGGCGTGTAGGTAATCCCCAGATAACCCGCTGCCGGATACACCAACTCATCCTTGGCGTGACGATTGATGATCTGGAATTTGTCGTGCTCAGGCACATTGGCCACGCTGGTCATGGCGGCGTAGATCACGTCACCAATCGCAGCGGCGGTTTCAGTGGAGGTGTCGGCGGCCAGGTCGATTCGAACTAAAGGCATGGGAAATTCCTCGGCAGGTCAGTGGCCGGTACTCGAACGTGGCCATTGAGGCTACGCTAGCTCGAACGAAAAAATTCATCAAGCGCATATTTACTTATTTAATAATGCGAAAATTGCATGTTATCAGCGCTCCCGGCAAACTCACAATCAGCGCTGATCGACCAGGCGATCAGCGCCTCGCGCCCCTAAAGCATCGGCGACAGGCTGACCACCCGCAGCGCCAGCCCCTCATACGCGTCAAGCGTGATGGTGAACTCACCTTCAGCAGTCAGATCGCCCTCGACCCGCTCATTGATAATGTCCACCACCGGCCCCGGCGCAATGTCGGGCAGGTGCAGGGTTTCGGTCAGCGGCGTACTGCCGAAGTTAAGCGCGGTGATTTGCGTGCCCTTCCCGGCCGGCAACTCATGAACCATGATCAGCAGCCCCGGATGCTCCACATCCGGCACCAGAATCTGGCGGCTGGCGGCGATTCCGTAGGCGTTGCGCACGGCGAGAATTTTCTGCAACTGGGACGCGAACGACTCCGGGTCCTGCAACTGGCTGTTGAGGCTGCCGTACAAGGTTTGCGCGCGCGGCATCTGGCCGGCGGACAGCTCAGCATTCGGGTTCAAATCCACCAGGTCATAGGCACCGCGATGAATCCAGCGGGTGTCGCCATCGCCCATCAAGTGGGCAACCGCATCGGCCGCCAACGGCAACGCGCCGACCAGGTCCCAGCCAGACAGGGCAAACACCCCAGGCTGCATGGCGTTGTACATCACCAGCAGCACATGGATCCGACGGATCTGCTCGATATCGGCCGGCGTGATCGCCTCCAGGTCACGGATGCCCAGGGCCGCCGTGATAATGCTGGCGGTGGTGCACGACACGCCATTGGTGACGAACTTGAGGTTATACGGCGCATGCTCGCCGGCCAGGCGCTCGTACATCTGCTCGCGGATATGCTCGCGCAGGCTGTTGCCGGGGAAGGTCTGGCCTTGGTAGAGGTAACTGTCGTGGGCGTGCAGGGTCCAGAAGTGCACCAGCTCCAGGGTCAGTTCATCGTGGTTTTGCAGCGCATGAATCAAGGAACCGGGGTCGATGCCCTGGCTGTGCATCTCGCGCAACATCAGGCGCAAAAATTCGGTGTCGCCCATCAGCAAGGCATGCTGATACGCCGGGCGCGTGATGAAGTCGTAGGACAGGTCGGCACCGCCGTGGGACATGGCGGCGATATCGTCGACGGTGAGGTTCAACTCCTGAAAACTGAACCCGCCCGCCTTACGAATCGCCCCGCCGAGCAGTTGGTTGCCGGTGATCGACAGAGGATGGCTTTCCGACCAGGCAGTGCCGTCCAGCTTGCGTTCCACGCCGAGGAAGCCGTTGGCGTCCAGGCGCAGGATCTTGGCGCCCATCACATCAATGGCATGCAGGGCGTCGCCGATGATCATCTGCTGTGCGGCAAACGAGGGGTCGAGCCAGTTCAGCGACGGCTGGCCTTCCTTGAAGTAATGCAGGTACACCCAGCGACGCGGTTTGGCGTCCACGCCAACGACCACCGGGGTCGCGCTCCAGTCGGTTTCCTTGACGCCGGGTTCGAAGAAGATCACCCGCTGCAACTGGCCGACGATGTAATGCTTGTCACGCAGCGCATCCACCTGCGCGGGGCTGAGGTTCTGCGCATCCCGTCCTTCGGCGACGTCAGGTAACAGCGGCCAGTCTTCCTCGCGGATCTCGACCATGTGGTAAAGCCCCGGATAATCCTCATACGCCATCTCGGCCAGGCGGAAGTCTGCGCCCTTGCCGGTGTGGGATGGGATCACATCGTCGATGATCACCGCATTGTGCGCGGCGGCCATGCGCGTCAGGGCCTGCAACTGCGCTTCGGTGCCCAGCTGTGGGTCAATCTCGAAGCTGATACGGTCGAAATTGCCGTCGATGGTCGGCGTATGCCGCGTACCGTCGAGCCCGCCGGACTTTTTCAGCGGGCCGTTGTGAATGCCCTGGATGCCGATCTTCGACAACGCCTGCCACAGGCTTTCGTCGCCCAGGGCTTCGAGCACCGTGCCGTTTTCACGGGTCACAATCGAGGCCGGGTACGCGGTGAACCACACGGATGACAGCGCAGAAGCATCACGCGGCCGGGTCTGCGCATACGGCTGCTGCCACAAGCGCCCTTGCCCGCTATAGAGCTTGGCCCGCTGGCGCGCCGCGTTGAGCATGGATTGTTGCACCAGCCAGTTCACATGATCGTTGTCCGCCGCCGTCATAAGCCTGTTTCCTCTTGCCGTGAAAAGGTTATTCGTAAGCATAGGAGCAGCGGATGCCATGATTCGTTGCATTTACTCCAATTGCCGATACTGCCTGGGCGTAAACCCGGTCAATGCCTTGAACTGGCGGGTAAACGCGCTGTGGTCGGTGTAGCCGCATTGCAGCGCCACCTCGGTGATCGGCAGTTCGGAGTGCAACAGCCGGCGCGCATGCTCCAGGCGCACCTTCTGAATCATCTGCCGGGGCGTGAGGTGGAAGACGCGTTTGCAGTAGCGCTCCAGTTGCGCGACGGAAATCCCGGCAATGCGGGTCAGCTCGCCAAGGGTGACGCGTCGGTTGAAATGCTGGCGAATGTGTTCATCCACGGCAGCCAGGCGCTGGTAGGCTGGGTGCGTTTCGCTGGCCGATTGCAGGTCCACCGAAATACCCGCCAGGCCGATGATCGTACCCTTGTCGTTGTACAGCGGCCATTTGTGCGTCAGGCACCAGCCCGGTTCGCGGCTGCCATACAGGTGCAGCTCAAGCTGGTCTTCGAGCACAAAACCCTGCTCCAGCACGCGCCGGTCCTGCTCGGTGTAGCCCGGCCCCAATTGCGCGGGGAACACTTCGGCGCTGGTCTTGCCCAGCAGCGGATGCAGCTGTTTAAGGCCGCAGCGTTGCACCAGGGTGTGGTTGGCGAGCACGTAACGGGCGTCGATATCCTTGATGAAAATCGCGGCATTGGGGATGACGTCGAGCAAGGGCAACAACTGCGCGACCCCGGCCAATAGTTGCTCGATGCTGTGGGGGCGATTGGCCTGTAGAACGCTCGCAAATGCACTCGGCAGCATGGCCTGGACTCCGGTTTTTTTAGGCAGATTGCACTATGCCAGCAGGAGTATCTATAAAGTTTTCGGGGCCTTTTGGCCAACACTCGGTCGAATGTGGGAGCGGGCTTGCTCGCGAATGCGGTGGATCAGCCAATACATCTGGCGACTGACATACCGCATTCGCGAGCAAGCCCGCTCCCACATTTGGCCCATGAATTACCCGGACCGAACGCAGCAAACTGTGCCGAATTCGTCATCCACATCAACGCAAAACATCAATCGCAGCGCCCCTTGATCGGTTCAGGATATCGCCACTGCATGCCTATCCAATAACTCACAAGAAGGCGCCGCCATGTCTGCTCAAGGCAAGTTCAAGAAACAACTTTCACTGATGGACCTGACCTTTATCGGGTTAGGCGCCATCTTCGGTTCGGGCTGGTTATTTGCAGCCAGCCACGTGTCCGCCATCGCCGGCCCGGCGGGGATTATTTCCTGGTTGATCGGCGGGTTCGCCGTGCTGCTGCTCGGGATCGTGTACTGCGAACTCGGCGCCGCCCTGCCCCGCGCCGGTGGCGTGGTGCGTTACCCGGTATACTCTCATGGCCCGCTGCTGGGCTACCTGATGGGTTTTATCACGCTGATCGCGTTTTCAAGCCTGGTAGCCATCGAAGTGGTCGCCTCGCGCCAATACGCCGCGGCCTGGTTTCCCGAACTGACCAAGGTCGGTTCCAGCGACCCGACCACCCTGGGCTGGCTGGTGCAATTGGCCCTGCTGTGCCTGTTCTTTGTGCTCAACTACCGCAGCGTCAAGACCTTCGCCATCGCCAATAACCTGGTGAGCGTGTTCAAGTTCATCGTGCCGTTTCTGGTGATTGGTGTGCTGTTCACCTTCTTCAAACCGGCGAATTTCCAGACCCAGGGTTTTGCCCCGTTCGGCCTGTCGGGCATCGAGATGGCGGTGTCGGCTGGCGGCGTGATCTTCGCCTACCTGGGCCTCACGCCGATCATCTCGGTGGCCAGTGAAGTAAAGAACCCGCAACGCACGATCCCGATTGCCTTGATCCTCTCGGTGCTGCTGTCGACCGCCATTTATGTGCTGCTGCAAACCGCCTTCCTCGGTGGCGTGCCTACCGAGATGCTGGCCGATGGCTGGGCGGGTATCAGCAAGCAACTGGCGCTGCCGTATCGCGATATCGCCCTGGCGCTGGGCGTGGGCTGGCTGGCCTATCTGGTGGTAGCCGACGCCGTGATCTCGCCCAGCGGCTGCGGCAATATCTACATGAACGCCACGCCGCGTGTGGTGTACGGCTGGGCGCAGACCGGCACGTTTTTCAAGATCTTTACGCGCATTGATGAGAAATCCGGCATCCCGCGCCCGGCGCTGTGGTTGACCTTTGGTTTGTCGGTGTTCTGGACCCTGCCGTTTCCGTCCTGGGAAGCGCTGATCAATGTGGTGTCGGCGGCGCTGATCTTAAGCTACGCCGTGGCCCCGGTCACCGTCGCCGCGCTGCGCCGCAATGCGCCGGGCATGGCGCGGCCGTTCCGGGTCAAGGGCATGGCGGTGCTCGGCCCGTTGTCGTTCATCATCGCCGCGCTGATCGTTTATTGGTCCGGCTGGAGCACCGTGTCGTGGTTGCTGGGCCTGCAAATCCTGATGTTTGTGGTGTACCTGCTGTGCGCACGTTGGGTACCGACCGCACACCTGAATCTCAAGCAGCAAGTGCGCTCGTCGGCCTGGCTGATCGGTTTTTATGCGGTGACCATCCTGCTGTCCAAGCTCGGCAGTTTCGGCGGCATCGGCGTGATCAGCCATCCGTTTGACACCCTGGTCGTCGCCCTCTGTGCCCTGGGCATCTACTACTGGGGCGCCGCCACTGGTGTGCCCGCGCACCTGGTGCGCCTGGAACACGAAGACGACGAAAGCGAAGCCGTCAGCGATGCGCATTACAGCGCGCCACTGTCTCCAGCCACTCACTGATGGAGCCTGTTATGAAGCGCCTGCATGTTATCGACTCCCACACCGGCGGCGAACCGACGCGCCTGATAATGGACGGCTTCCCTGCGCTCGCCGGCGCAACCATTGCCGAGCAGTTGCACACCTTGCGCAGCGAACACGATCAATGGCGCCGCGCCTGCCTGCTGGAGCCGCGTGGCAATGACGTGCTGGTCGGTGCGCTGTACTGCGCGCCGGTCACGCCCGGCGCCACCTGCGGGGTGATCTTCTTCAACAATGCCGGCTATCTGGGCATGTGCGGCCACGGCACCATCGGCCTGGTTGCCTCCTTGCACCACCTGGGCCGCATTGGGCCTGGCGTGCACACCATCGACACGCCGGTGGGTCCGGTAGCGGCCACCTTGCACGACGACGGCGCCGTGACCTTGCGCAACGTGCCCGCCTACCGGCATCGCCATCAGGTGCCGGTGGACGTGCCGGGCTATGGCGTGGTGCATGGCGATATCGCCTGGGGCGGCAACTGGTTTTTCCTGGTGTCGCAGCACGGCCACAGGCTGGCGATGGACAACGTCGACACCCTCACCGACTACACCTGGGCGATGCTCAAGGCCCTGGAAACCCAAGGCATTCACGGTGCAGACGGTGCATTGATCGACCATATCGAACTGTTCGCCGACGACGCCCACGCCGACAGCCGCAACTTCGTGATGTGCCCCGGCAAAGCCTACGACCGCTCACCGTGCGGCACCGGCACCAGCGCCAAACTGGCGTGCCTGGCGGCTGACGACAAACTCGCGCCCGGCGCCACCTGGGTACAAGCCAGCATTACCGGCAGCCAATTCGAAGGCCGTTATGAATGGGATGGCGAACGCATTCGCCCCTTCATTACCGGCCGCGCCTACATGACCGCCGACAGCACGTTGCTGATCGACGAACAGGACCCTTTTGCCTGGGGCATCTGAGCCTGGGCCTTATTTAACTGAACGCTGGAGTTAGAACAATGAGCGACAACATCTTCACCGGTTGCATCCCTGCACTGATGACCCCGTGCACGCCTGAACGCACACCGGACTTCGACGCCCTGGTCGCCAAGGGCCGTGAACTGGTCGATATCGGCATGAGCGCCGTGGTGTATTGCGGCTCCATGGGTGACTGGCCGCTGTTGACCGAAGCCGAACGCCAGGAAGGCGTGGCCCGCTTGGTCGCCGCTGGTGTGCCGACCATCGTCGGCACCGGCGCGGTCAACAGCCGTGAAGCGGTGGCCCACGCCGCCCACGCGGCCAAGGTCTGCGCCCATGGCTTGATGGTAATCCCGCGCGTGCTGTCCCGTGGCGCTTCGGCCACCGCGCAAAAGGCGCACTTCTCGGCGATCCTCAAGGCCGCGCCGAACTTGCCGGCAGTGATCTACAACAGCCCGTATTACGGCTTCGCTACCCGCGCAGACCTGTTCTTTGAGCTGCGCCGTGAACACCCTAACCTGATCGGCTTCAAGGAATTTGGCGGCGGCGCCGACCTGCGCTACGCGGCAGAAAACATTACCTCCCAGGACGATGCCGTAACCCTGATGGTCGGCGTCGACACCCAAGTGGTGCACGGTTTCGTCAATTGCAACGCCACCGGCGCCATCACCGGTATTGGTAACGCGCTGCCGCGGGAAGTGCTGCAACTGGTGGCCCTGAGCAAAAAAGCCGCCACAGGCGACGCCAAGGCCCGGCGCCTGGCCCGTGAACTGGAAGCCGCGCTGGCCGTGCTGTCGTCCTTCGACGAGGGTTGCGACCTGGTGCTGTATTACAAGCACTTGATGGTGCTCAACGGCGACCATGGCTACGCCCTGCACTTCAACGAAACCGACGTACTCAGCACCGCCCAACAGCGTTATGCCGAGCACCAGTACGCGTTGTTCCGCCAGTGGTACGCCAACTGGTCGGCTGAACAGAACGTCGCCTGACACCCTCGCGCGCCGCTGTGGTTCTCACAGCGGCCAACCCTCACTTTTCAAGGACTCCCCATGACTCTGACGGGCAAGATGCTGATCGGTCAGCACGCAACTCTCGGCCATCGAGAAGCAATCCAGGCGATTAATCCCGCCACCGACCTGCCCTTGGCGCCTGCCTACCCAGGCGGCGATGGCGAGCACGTCGACCAAGCCTGTGCCTTGGCCTGGGCTGCGTTTGACACCTATCGCGACACCTCACTGGCAGTGCGCGCAGCGTTTCTAGAAGCGATTGCCGACAACATTGAAGCCCTTGGCGATGAACTGATCGAACGCGCCTTAGCCGAAACCGGCCTGCCGCGCGCGCGGATCCAGGGCGAACGCGGCCGCACCTGCGGGCAATTGCGCACATTCGCCCGCACGGTGCGCGCCGGTGAATGGCTGGATGTACGCGTCGACACCGCGCAACCGACGCGTCAGCCATTGCCACGTGCAGACCTGCGCCAGCGGCATATTGCGTTGGGGCCGGTGGCAGTGTTTGGCGCGAGCAATTTCCCCTTGGCCTTCTCCGTGGCGGGCGGCGATACCGCCTCTGCGCTCGCCGCCGGTTGCCCGGTGATCGTCAAGGCCCATGGCGCGCATCCCGGCACCAGTGAACTGGTCGGCCGTGCGCTGGCCAAGGCAGTTCAGGACTGTGGTTTGCCCGACGGGGTGTTTTCGCTGTTGTACGGCTCGGGTCGCGAAGTCGGCATGGCATTGGTCACCGACCCGCGTATCAAAGCCGTGGGGTTTACCGGCTCACGCAGCGGCGGTATCGCCCTGACCCAGGCGGCGCAAGCGCGGCCGGAGCCAATTCCGGTGTATGCGGAAATGAGTTCGATCAACCCGGTGTACCTGTTTCCTGCGGCGTTGCACACGCGTGCAGAGGCGTTGGCCCAGGGTTTTGTCGCCTCGTTGACCCAAGGCGCCGGGCAGTTTTGCACCAACCCTGGCGTGGTGATTGCGGTCGCAGGCCCGGCACTCGAGCGCTTTGTCGCCACGGTGAGTGAATTGCTCCCGGCGTGCGCCGCCCAGACCATGCTGACGCCAGGTATTTTCCAGGCCTATGAAGCGGGCGTCGGCCGCTTGACCGAACACGCCCAAATCGCCGCCCAAGGCATGGCGGCGCAAGGCCCGAATCAAGGCCAGGCACAGCTGTTTGTGGCCCAGGCCAGCGCGTTTTTAAGCAATGAGCATCTGCAAGCGGAAGTCTTCGGCGCGGCCTCCCTGGTGGTGGTGTGTGCCGACGACGAGCAAGTGCGTCAGGTTTCCGAGCATTTGGAAGGCCAATTGACCGCCACACTGCACCTGGACGACGCTGACCTGGCACGCGCCCAAGCCCTGCTGCCGGTATTGGAACGCAAGGCCGGGCGCCTGCTGGTCAACGGCTGGCCGACCGGTGTGGAAGTGTGCGATGCCATGGTCCACGGCGGCCCGTTCCCGGCCACCAGCGACTCACGCAGCACCTCGGTCGGCACCGCAGCGATCCTGCGCTTTCTGCGCCCGGTGTGTTACCAGGACTTCCCGGACAGCTTGCTGCCCGCTGCGCTGCAACACGCCAACCCGCTGCTGTTGCGGCGCTTGCTCGACGGCCACAGAGAGGCCTGAACCATGAGTGACAGCAACCGTGCTGATATCGCTGTGATCGGCGCCGGCATCATTGGCGTCGCCTGCGCCCTGCAATTGGCCCGGCAAGGCCAGCGCGTGGTGGTTATCGACCCACAGGCGCCGGGCATGGGCGCCTCCTATGGCAACGCCGGGCATTTGGCCACCGAGCAAGTGTTCCCGATTGCCGACGTGTCGATCCTCAAGCGCCTGCCCGCCATGCTGATGGACCCCATGGGCCCGCTGCGCCTGGACTGGAAGTACCTGCCACGCGCCCTGCCCTGGTTTGCACGGCTGTTGCTCAACCTGCGCCCGGCAAGCTACCGGCGCACCGTGGCGGGCATTCGTGCACTGAACGAGGCCAGCCTGGGCGCGTGGCAACGGCTGCTGCTGTCCATTGAGCAGCCGCAGCTGTTGCATACGGACGGTTCGTTGTTAGTGTTCGAGCGTGCTGAGTCCGGGGAAGCCATCGACGCGTTGCGTCAACGCATGCAGCAGCAGCATGTGCCGGTGGAATTCTGGCCCCGCGAGGCCATATGCAAAGCCGCACCGCAACTGAGCGAGGCGATTCAGGGCGGCCTGTTCTTCCCCGCTACAGGGCATTTTATTGATCCGTACAGCGTGGTGGGCGCACTGGTGAGCGCGGCCAAGGCGTGCGGTGTGCAGTTTGTGCAGCAACGCGTACTGGATGGGCGCCTGGACTCAGACGGCGTATCACTGCTGACCGATCAAGGCAGCCTGAGCGCTCGCCAGGTACTGATCGCCTGCGGCGCCCATTCGGCCAAACTCACCGCTGCACTCACCGGCACATCGGTCCCGCTGGACACCGAGCGCGGCTATCACCTGATGCTGCCCCACGAGCACCAGCGCCTGCCCTTTGCCGTGACCTCGTTCGAGCGCAAATTCATCATGACGCCCATGCGCGATGGCTTGCGCCTGGCCGGCACGGTCGAGTTCGCAGGCTTGGCGCGCCCCGCCAATATGCAACGCGCCTGGCAGTTGCACCGCTTGAGCCAGGGCTTGTTTCGTCAGGACTTGAGCACCCGGGACGCAACCCCTTGGATGGGCTTTCGCCCGTCGTTGCCGGACTCGCTGCCGATCATTGATCGGGTGGCGGATGGCAAGGTATTGCTTGCGTTTGGGCATCAGCACTTGGGGTTGACGCAGGCGGCGGTGACGGCGGAGATGGTCGCGCAACTGGCCGCGCCGGGTAAGCGCATGGCGTTGCCGGACCTGGCCCCTTACCGCTTGGCGCGTTTTTAGGCTTTGTGGCGAGCAGGCTTGCCACAGTGACAATCACAGTGACAGTGCTCGCCCCCAACGCTACTTGACCAAGCGCTTCTCTTTGGACGGCCGATAGCCGAAATACGCGCTATAGCACTTACTGAAATGGCTCGGCGACACAAACCCGCACGCCACCAGCACATCCACCTGTGACAGCTCGGTGTGCTGCAACAGGCGCCGCGCCTCGGTGACGCGCAGTTCCATGTAATAGCGTTGCGGCGTGGTGCCCAGTTGCTCCTTGAACAGGCGTTCGAGCTGGCGCCGCGAACGGCCGGCGTACACCGCCAATTGGTCCAGTTCCAAGGGTTCTTCGAGATTGGCGTCCATCAGCTTCACCACTTCACGCAGTGGCGCGCTGACGCTGATGTTCTCTGTGGGTTTGATACGCCGGTAGCGCGACTCTTCAAACGCCAGGATGTCCTCGATGCCTTCGACCAGGGCTTTGCCATGCAGGCTTTTGATCCAGTCCAGGGCCATGTGGAACGCGCCCGATGGGCTGGAGGCCGTAAGGCGATCGCGGTCGATCACGAAGGGTTCGCTGGTGACCTGGGCAGCTTTGGAAACTTCCGACAGCGCCGGCCGATGCTCCGGGTGGATCGCGCAACGATAGCCCTGCAACAGCCCGGCGCGGCCAAGGAACCAGGCGCCGTTCCACAGGCCGGCGAGGCTCACGCCTTGTTCGGCGGCGCTGCGCAACAGCTGGGTGAACTCATCGCCGGCTTTGAGCTCGGTGCGAAAACCACCACAGATCACCAACAAATCCAGGTCTGGCAATGCCGACGCCTCCAGCCGCGCATCCGGGCGGATCACCAGGCCCAGGTCGCTGATGACTTCACCCTCGTCACAGCCGAACGTGCGCGTGGCAAACAGATCGGGGCGTAGCAGGTTGGCAGTGATCAGGGTGTCGAGGGTCTGGGTGAATGCCGGCAGGGAGAAGTGTTCGAGCAGCAAAAAACCGACGCGGGTGACCGGCGACGGCTGTTGGAAGTTTTCATTGAGGTAGCGCAGGTTCTTGCCTTTCATGCCACCGCTGAACTGGCGTCTTTCCATCGAGGCTTGGCCCACTCTTATTATTGATGCAGTGGGCGCTATCTTAGGGGCAAATGCGCCGGCTGTCGTGCCGCATTCCCACGAAGAATAATTCCGCTGCTGCGCGCCGCTCTACTGGCCGCCACCCCGATGAAGGATGCTTGCCTGGTGATAGTCAACAGGGCCTTCAAGCCTGATCTTTACAAAAGCGCCCGCCTCCCAGGCCCTTGGCCTGGCCGCTGCGGGCCCATCTGATACGGTTTTTTCTTTACTATCTGCGTCTGTATCGAAACGCCAGTGAAGCGGACAATGGGCGCCATCCCGACACTCCTGTCGACTCCCTTCCCTTCGGAGGCCTTATGACCAAGATGGCACTTTTCCTGTTCGGTTTTCTGGTGCTGACCATCGGCATCGGCTTGCTGGCAACCATCTCGCCGGTGTGAGGCACTGCTTCACGCAAAAAGCATCGGGTACAACGACAGTACCAACAGCGCCGCCATCGACCCGTTGAATACCCGCAACCAACGCGGGTCGCGCAGCACGTTGCGCAAGCCACTGCCACAGCCCACCCACACGCACACACTGGGCAGGTTGACCACGGCAAATACCAGTGCGATCACCAACACATTGGTCACGTAGCCTTCGGCCGGCGTGTAGGTGGTGATCGCCCCCAGCGCCATGATCCACGCCTTGGGGTTGACCCATTGAAACGCGGCCGCGCCCAGAAAGGTCATGGGTTTGCCACGCTCGTCAGGGTTCTCGGACATGCCGCCAGCCGTGGCGATCTTCCACGCCAGGTAAAGCAAATAGGTCGCGCCCACATAGCGCAAAACCGTGTAGGCCCACGGAAATACCTTGAACACCTCACCCAGGCCCAGACCTACCGAAATCACCAACAGCATGAAGCCGATGCTGATCCCCAGCGCGTGGGGCATCGAACGGCGAAAGCCAAAGTTCACCCCCGAGGCGAGCAACATGGTGTTGTTCGGGCCGGGCGTGATCGAGGACACGAAGGCAAACAGTACAAAAGCGGACAACAGGCTGGTGGACATGAACATGGCGCGGCATCCAAACGGCAGTGGTATGCCTGCGACAGTAGTGGGTTACAGCCCTTGTCGCCCCGTACAGCTAGGGGCGGATCGAGGCGTACACTTTGGCGTTATCGAGCACTTGGCGACAGTGTGCGGCGCTGGCTTGTATGCCTCGACCATCAAAGCCGGAGTTGCGCGGCTGTCGAGCTGTTGGAGGATTTTGCATGGCTGTGTAAGGCGCATGGGTTAGGCTGGAAGCGGTAAGAGGTTCTACGCGCAAAGACCAAGGAAGAGCATGATCACCATTCATAAAGCGACAACAGCTGATATCGAGACGCTGCGCGAGGTCGGCTGCCAGACCTATCGCGAGCATTTTTCGACGTTATGGTCGCCTGCCGGTATGCAGGGTTTTCTTGAGCAGGATTTTTCACCCACTGCGCTGCGCCAGTCAATCGAGCTGCCAGGCAGGCATACGTGGTTTATTGCTTGCGATGAACAAGGCAAAGCCGTCGGGTTTGCCAAAGTGAATTGGGCAGTGCCTGCGCCGTTAACCGGTGAAGTGGGCGCAGAGCTGCAGAAAATCTACCTGCTTAAATCCGCCGCCGGGTTGGGTTACGGCAAGCAACTGTTGCAGTGTGTTCGCGATGAAGTGGCGCAACGTGGTGAACCGTTGCTGTGGCTGGACGTACTTAAAACCAATGCCAAGGCACAGGGCTTTTATGACGCATTCGGATTTCGCCACATGGGCGAAATCCCCTTCAGCACGGACCTTGCCGACATCGGGATGGTCGTCATGGGACTTGAATTGAAACAGCAGGCGCAGCGCTAAAATGGCCGAACTGATAGAGGGCCTCGACGGGCCCAGAACCGCGCAACAAGAACTGTTTTACGACCTTGACGATGCACGGGCAGTTATCGGCTGGTCGGTGGTCGAGCTGACGGCGATGGCCGCGAACGGCAGAACAGCCGATGAAGCGGTGGCCCTGATGAAAATGTGCGCACTGCTGGCTGCGCAGCAGGCAAAGCTTGACGTGTACGCCGAAGAGGTTAAGGCACAGCGTATTGTCCGCGCTGAGGCCTAGCGAGTAATAAAAAAGGAATTTATACATGCCGTTTTCATCGGAAGAAAGAACCGCGTTGCTCGCGCTCAAGGGCGTAGGCCCCACAGTGCTTACACGGCTGGAGCAGTTGGGCATTAACTCATTGGAGGTGCTTGGAAAGTCGGACGTGGGCGACATACTTGCGCAAGCATCGGCAGCAGTCGGGTCGACCTGCTGGAAAAACAGCCCCCAGGCGCGGGCGGCAATTACTGCGGCTGTGGCGCTTGCGAGGGCGACCAAGCCACCCATGCCCACCACTCGCAGCGGAACGATATTATCAGGGGAGCACACGGGCTGGACGATAACGATCCAGGATGACACCACAGGCGAAACCGGAGGCTATTACCTCTACCTGGCCGACGACCAGTTCAACGGTTTCGATGCATGGTTTGAAGCCAGGGAGCCGTTGGAAAGGGAGATTTCTGAACTGGAAGTTCGCTGGGATTAATGTGCTCGAGAGCCGTCAGTCAATGATCACATCCAGACCTTGTGCCTTCAAACGGGCAAGGTTGTCCTTCATCTGCTGCAACCGCTCAGGCGCATGCCCCTGCCACTTCGTCACCTCAGCCACCACCCGCAGCGGCTCCAGCGAGCGATACGACAGCGTTGGGTTGCCGGCAAATTTCTTATCCGTCACGTTGGGGTCGTCCACGATAGGCCCGGTAGGCTCAACTACATAAATCCGCTCTGCCCCCTCGCCCAGCGCCAGCTCCGCGCCCCAGATTGCAGCGTCCAACGTGCCCGCGAAATACACCCAGGACAGTGGCTTGCCCGTTGTGAGGTTGGAGGGGTAGCCGACGCGGATGGTGTCGCCTGGCTCCAGGTCAGCCCGGGTGCCGTGGAAGAACTGGCGGGTGAATACGCCAGCAGTAGTGGACATGGGCTGGTGATCCTTGGAGGAAGGGAGTTGGCTTAATTGTCTAGTCCTGAAATAGGTTTACACCTGTTTCACCCCAACGCCCGATGTATTGCAGGCGTTTTGGACCACCTCAGCGTCAACCCCCTATTTCCAGCTATTTCTCGGCCCCCTATTTCCCGAAATGGCCGGAACTTATAACCGCGACCGGAGGGCTTTTGCGGTTCCTCGGTTCCCCTGCTCGGAGTACAGCGAAAGGTCAGGTAGTCCAGGATCACAGGCTTCAACATTCCAGCGGTCCTGAACAAACTCCAACTTGACCAAGCGTAGCAAGTTGTCGCGATGTTTCAACAGGCAAAAATAGGCCATATAGCCAAAAGTCGGGTCACGGGCGTCGGGCTTATCGACATCGACAAAGGCGGTGTACACCCGGCCCGTTTGCAATGGGATAGGGCCGTGTACGTCCGCCGCCTGCGCAGGTGTTTGGCCATACGTGATACACGACAACAACGACTGCACCGTCCTGGCTTGACCGGTCAAATAAAATGACCAGACCTCTGTGTAGGGAGCGGTTGTGGTGTCACTGACAATCACCGCGCTAAGCTGGATTGGTCCCTTTGAGTAGTCCAGCTCACCAACGCCTGGGGAGAAACACGGACTCTCATTTACCAGCCTCACATCCAGCTCGCCCAGGCGCGAACGGGCCTGCGCTGGATTGTCCGCGCTGCTGATTAGCAGCGCCACCACAATCAGCCACCCCGCCAGTAGCTCGGACAAACTAAACAAACGGGGGTAAGTTATCAGGTGAAGAAGGATCTTTGAGAAAATCACTTAATACATCCTCATACAGCGTTAAGCTGGTTGCGTATTTTTTCATCGACATCGCGGCGGGGGCCGCTTTGAACTTTAAGATAAAATAGTCGGCCAACACATCGCCTTGTGCCTCCATATTAAAATCTCTCAGACGGCGGCCTTCTTTCAGGGTATAGCTATAGTCCAGGCCGAGACGTACTGCGCCGCGGGTTTTAACCGGATAACCTAGCTGATATTGCCAGACATGCACCATTTCATGCATAAACCAATGCAAGACTGAATTGCTGGCTGCGGTGTAGTCCTGCCGATAATGTTTCGGATTAAAGTACAGCTCACCATTCGGAGTCATGGCGGCATCATCAGGTTGCAAACCAAATAATAGATATTCTCTGCCATGAACTTTAACTTTCTCATAATTAACAGCTTTGCCAAACAGTAAGTTGCAGGCGGCTATTTCTGCGCTGGTTAATCCGCGCACGTCATTCTTCAGCACGACCTTTTTCGACGACAGACCAAAGTCTTCCTGCGAGGTCTGCACGGTGCGTAGGCTGACGTTGCGAGCGCTGATGCCCTCTTCTTCCTCCTCTTCCTCTTCCTCAACCCCTACCCCAGCACAGCCCCTGGCGAAGGCGGTGTTCCGGTAAAAGGTGATGTTGTCCAGAGTGGTAGCCGTGTGGCTGCGAATGCGCTCAGTGTAACCGTTGGCATCGGTCGCCCCGCGAATCACCTGTCCGGTGGACAGGGTGAGGCGATAGCGGGTATTCGATAAACACTCATCGATGTCCGAGACAAACTGCAACTGTTCGTCAAAGGTCCGGCAGTGACACATCCATCCCCGGCCCAAGGCATCGTTTAATTCACAACCGTTGCTGATGTTGCGCAACTCACGACCATACACTAGGATTTCTGATACACACGAATACACAATGTCATCAAAACGCTCGGCAAATACGGCACGATGCTTCGTGAACACTTCAAATGTGGTTGTGCAGGAAGTTACTTCGGGACGTTTCACAACACCACTCCTTAGTCCATTAGAGTTCATCACACCAATGAAAGTCCTGGCACCATCACTGATTCAAAACAAGGTCAACTTAATTAGCTAAAAAATTGTGGTTTACCGCATACTAGTCACAAACCTATTATCACTTAGATTTAACGTCGTAGGATTTTTTCTTCGCGAAGACACCCCCCACCACCGTCGGCTCAATGAATATCACTTTTCGTTTAGTCGCACCCACACCGTAGGGCTGCATTCGAAAATGTCCTTTTCTCCAATGCGTTTTTTTTGGCTGGACGTCCCGTGCATGATTGTGACCTAGAGAGCTTTCGTACACAACACTGTCTTCAGGCTTAATAATGATCCGGTCATAAACCTTACGTAGCTTACTTTCATACTTTTTGATTTTTGGTAAAGACTTGAGCGCGACGACCTTCTTCAGCATTTCCTTTTTTTCGTTAAACGCGACATCACGGTATTGCTTGCAATTGATAAACAGCAACACCTTGGCCATATGATTCAGTGCTTCAGAGACATAGTTCATATCCCCAGCAAAGTCTTCATCCGCACCATACCTTTCTTCCACCCGCTTCAATTCCTCCTTGATGGTCAGCGCATTATCCTGAATGTAGAACCCTTGAACTCTCAACGCATCATCTGTGTTATGACTCTTACCGAGCGGAGAGCCTGTAAACATGAGTTCAAGAATTCTTAATGTCTGAGTGGTATCTACCAACGGATGCGCGACATAGCGCTGCATACCTTCGGTTCCGGGGTTCTATTTGCGTCTCGGATATGTAGACGCCCTCAAGTATATGCTCATGCGTCTACTCATTGAATACCCTGAGCGATGAGCTTCTATCTTCGGTAAACTCGATATAACAATTTTTAAACGGAGGCCTCAGGTATGAAATAGGAATATCATCGCCTATCTCAGTTTCTTCAAGAAGTTGATCAATGACATTGGAGGTCGTGAGTATGTTGCCATCCTGATTCTTGAATTTATATGGAAACAGCGTTGAACTCATTATAACGCCGGCCAAATGGTCAGTCGTACTGTTCACCCGAAACGACTCAAAAACGTCAGGACGCGTTGTCGCAAGCACGTTATTCAGAAAGTCGATTGAGCACGTTTCAATATCCAGCGGGCCGAATACCAAATCATAAAACCTGTCTATCGCCTGGGAATTTCGCTCTCCAAACTCAGTACAATTAACCCTTACAGGATGGGGTAATTTATAGGTGATATCCAAATCAGCTTCCTTACTAAAAAAAGATCATAAATCTATCGTATCGTGCTCAGGCACTCTTGGCTTGCCGAGGTAGATTATCTTTCCCTGCGCCGTTGGAAAATTCTACTCTTTAAAAAAAGACCTTTCGTACAGGCTACCTAGCCAAAATCTGAAAGTACGAACGCATCCAAGTTTCTATCACGCAACGACTTCAGGATAAGAAGTCTCCAGCCCAGCGTGAAGCGCTTATACGCGCAACGCTTCGGCATGCCCTTCTTTCCTGCGCCCAATAAAAAACCCCGCAGACGTTAATCTACGGGGCTTCTAAGAGTGGAGGCCGAGGTCGGAATCGAACCGGCGTAGGCGGATTTGCAATCCGCTGCATAACCATTTTGCTACTCGGCCTCAAACGACCAATGCCCTGACTACTGACATTCACCGCATAAAAACTTGAGTGGGCTGTAAAACCCTGCCTCTACTCTAACTTATTGAATACATTGAAGTTTTAAATGCTTCGTTGCGTTCGATGGGCGCCATTATGTACGTATTTGCTTTTACCTGCAACCCCTTGATTTCAAAAATATTTCGTATAGCCATCAAGGGGTTGCGGGCCTGCCCTACTCCTGGATGCGTTGCTGCTGATAGTGCGGGTCGGCCTTGATCTGGGCTTCGGTGAAGGGCAGCGCGCGCAGTTTTTTCTCGGAGAAGGCTTGGGTCTGGTCGTTGGCGTGTTTGGATGCAGGGTTGCTGGATTCGGAGAACGCCAACACGCCCAGCGCCTGGGGGCCTTGGTCGTCGAAGGTGACGATTTGCAAGTAGCTGGTGCCGCTGACGACTTCGCGTTTGCCGTCGGCGCGGGGCACGGTTTGCATGGCGTTGTAGATGCCCAGTTGTTGCGGGCCGCCGTGCAGGGGGGTTTGGCCGCTGACCTGGATGTCGCCCCAGCGCGTGGCCTTGAGTGTATTGACCTCGGCACTGGAGGCCAGCATGGCTTCGCGCAGGGCGTTGGCCACCTCGATGCGGTCGATCGCCAGGCCACGCGGCGTGGTCAAGGGCTGCGCCGAGTCGAAAGGCACGCGCCAGGCGTCGGGGATTTGCTGCAGGTGCTCGACCAGGTTGATGAAGTGCACCAGGCCGATGCCGCTGTCGAGGTTGGCGTGCTGGTCCCAGGCTTTCAGGCTGGTGCACAGCGGTTGCAGAGCGGCGGCGTCGGCGCCGAGGTATTTGGCGCAGAACTCCAGCAGGTCGGGCATGACCTGGCCGGCGAGGTACACCTCGTTGTCCATCACCATATTTTGCAGGTCGGCCACGCTGATCGGTTGCTTCTCCAGGGATTGCAGGCGTTGCACGGCAAAACGTGCGCGGGGGCCGAGGCCGATGTGGTCCTGGCTGATCACCGGGGAGAAGCCGGTGAGTGGCGCCTTGGGATTGGCCAGCCACGCCGAGTCGTTGGAGTGTTGCACGTAGTCGGTGCGCTGCAGTTGCGGCAGTTGGTCGGCCGCGAAGATGCCGGGCTGCGCCGCACGCGGGTCAACCTCCCAGGCACAGGCGCTGTGGGCGCCGTCGAGCAGGATCATTTGCAGGCCGGCGCGTGGGTCGCTGCATTGCGCCAGTTTGGCGGCGCTGACGTTGGGCACCACCGACAGGTTCATGTACAGGCTCTGGCCCTGGTCGTCGGCGGCCACGGTATTGACCCACGGTATGCCTTGCAGGGTGTGCACCGAGGTTTGCAGTTCTTTAAGGCTGGTCGCGCGGTTCATCGCGTACCACTGCTGCAACACGCGGTCGTTACCCAGGTTGGCGTCGCGCAGGCTGAAGGCGTAGTGGCTGTCCCAGTCGAGTTTGCCGGGCCATTGCACCACCGGGCCGAACTGCGAACTGTAGACCGTATGGCTCACCACTTTGAGGCTGCCGTCTGGCTGTTTGACTTGCACCTTTACTGAAGTTTGATCCAGGGGAACGGATTTCCCGTCCAGCAGATAATGGGTGGAATCCTTGGGATCGAGGGTCAGCCGATACAGGGTGAAATGCTTGGACGTGTCCACCGTGTGGGTCCAGGCCACGTGCTGGTTAAAGCCGATATTGATCACCGGTAAACCCGGCAGTGCTGCGCCCATCACGTCCAGTTGGCCCGGAATGGTCAGGTGCATCTCATAAAAACGCATGCCACCGACCCACGGAAAATGCGGATTGGCCAGCAGCATGCCACGGCCATTAAACGAACGATCACGGCCCACGGCCACGGCGTTGCTGCCACGGTCGAGGCTGAAGCGTTGCTGATTGGCTGCGGCCAGTTCAAAGTCCTTCATGCTCGACGGCACAGCGGCAGTGGCGTTAGGCGGCGTGGCGCCGACCAGGGCTTCAGCGAATTGGCCGACACCGCCTTCCACCAGCAGCCTGCGCGTCAGCTTGACCACGTCTTGCGCTACCAGCGGGCGCACCCACGTGGCGGGGCACTGGGTCGGCGCGCCCTGCTCTTTCAGATAACGGTTGTAGCCGGCGACATAGCCTTCGATGCGCTGCTGCATCTGCGGGGTTTGCGCCTTCCAGAATGCGGCAACGGCCTGGGGCGTATTCAGCCACTTGAAAAACACATCACTGGCCAGGTTGTTGCGCTCTTCGAGGGTCGCCTGGTCCGGGCCGAAAAACCGCGCACGCTCGCCGTTCACCGTGACCACTTCATTGGCCAGCAGGCACAGGTTGTCTTGCGCGTACGCGTAACCAATACCGTAGCCCAGGCCACGCTCATCATTAGCCCGGATGTGCGGGACGCCGAAGCTGGTGCGACGGATATCTGCAGCAGCCTGTGTCACCTGTTCACGCGCTGAAGCATTCAGGCACAGCCCCAGCAACAGCCCTGCCACGCACGCCTTGGACAACCGGTTGGAAATAATCACGCAAGCTCCACAGTCAAATTGAACACCCTTACAAGGGGCAACGACCCCACCGTAAGAACGCAGGCAACCGGGAATAATTTAGCCGCTGCGGGTGTTTATTAAACGGCAGTTGAAGTGTGACAAAGCGGATACCGACAAAATTTCTACATCCGGGACTTCATGATTTCGCTCGCTCGTTCGTCTTATTCAAATAAGAGCGCCATCATTTTCCTGATCAGGCTCTGATAAGGAGTTTTTGCATGTACAACCCGCAATCGCCCATGGATGGACATTCACCGGCTGCCGACGCCAATTACGGCGGCAGCGCACAAGCATTCGGCAAAGCGCCGGAGCACGGCAACCAGCGTATCCGCCATTTGCTCAAGTGCTTCGGTTTGCGCACCAGCCTGATCCGGCTGAAGGTCATTGATGCCCTGCTCACCGCCGCCGACAACCAGCGCACACTGGGCGTGCGCGGCGTGCACAGCCATTTGCTGGAGCTGGGCATCCCGCTGTCGTTTCTCAGCGTGCGTGAGGTGCTCAAGCGCCTGTGCAGCGAGGGCGTGATCACCCTCAATGCCGATAAAAGCTACAGCCTCCATGCAGAGGCTGCCAAAGTGCTGGACGGTCGCGCCTGACGCTTTGGCCTGGCGCTCCAGCAGGCATCAGAAGTGAGGTTTGACCTTGCGCCGCATGATGCCGTTGATCACCACCACCACGACGGCAATCGCAATCGCCAGGTACTGGAACGTTTTTTCGCTGATCACGCCGGTGTTCTGCAGATAAGACAGGCCAAACATCGACGCCAGTACTGCCAGGGCGATCAGAATCGAATATTTCAAACGTTGCTTTTGGGTCATGACGGGTTCCTGAACCTTAAGAATGTATCCACTTTGTACCGCCGAGCATGCCAAGCACATACCCGGTTACGGGGATGGCACGGGTTCGGCAGGGTCATATGTTACAGGCGCTGAGAAATTTTGGCTTGTTCCGCGCCGGTTTGAACCTGTCGGTACTTTAGAGGATTTGAAAATGCTCCGTCGAATCACATTGCTGATTCCATTGCTGATCATGCTGACCATGAGCGGCTGCTTCTTTTTCCCACGCGGCGGCGGTGGCGGCTGGCACGACCACCGCTACGATGGCGGCCCTGGCTACGAGCGTCGCTGATACCGGGCGCCTCTCGCTTTCCAGGATGGAAGACGAGAGGCGCGCCATTCAACCAGCATGCACCCAGCGCTGATGCAACCACCGCGCACACCCATCCAGCGCAAACCCCAGCAACCCGATCACCACCACCATCGCCATCAACTCCGAATACGCCAGCCGATCGCGGGTGTCGAGGATGTAATAGCCCAGCCCCGCACTGACCCCGAGCATCTCGCACGGCACCAGCACGATCCACAAGATGCCGATGGCCAGGCGCACGCCGGTCAGCACATGCCCGACGACGCCGGGAATGATCACCCGACGCAGGGTTTCCCAGCGCGTGGCGCTCAGGCTTTTACTCAGTTGCAACCAACGCGGGTCCAACTGGCGTACGCCCGCGGCGGTGTTGAGCATGATCGGCCACACCGCGGCAAACGCCAGCAGGAAGTAGATGGGCTGGTCGCCCACGCCCATCAGCATCACCACAATGGGCATCCAGGACAGTGGCGATATCATCCGCAGAAACTGGAACGCCGGTGTGGTGGCCGCCTCCAGGTTGCGCGAACTGCCCACCAGCAGCCCCAATGGCACACCGACCAACAAGGCCAGCAACAGCCCGACGAAAATACGCTTCAAGCTCACGGCGATGTGCAAGTAGAACTCGCTGCGCCCCAGCAACTCCCACAGGCTGCTGGCGGTTGCTGCGAGCGAAAAGCGCGCCGATAAACCCTCGGCGTCGCCAAACACCTTCACGCCCAACCACCACAGCAGCAACAAGCCCGCCAAACCACTCAGCCCCAGACACCAGCCAGGGATTCTGCCGTTGTTCAAACGCCGATCTCCTCATGCCGTTCATAACCGTCGGGCAAGCCGAAGGTTTTCATGCCGCCCACGGATTCGATGGCATTGCGCACAAAGCGGTCGTCCACCAGGTCCTTGGCCACGAAGGCTGGGTCCAGGTCGGCGAGGAATTTTTTGTCGCCTTCGATCAAGGTGTCCTTCAGGCGTCGCACCAACTCCTCGGTGTAGCTGGGGAATGGGTACGGTTGGAAGTCGATGCGATGCTCGTCCCAATTGGCGTGCCGGATCGCGCCGTCGGCCAGGTACGCGGCACGGTCGGCGGCGGCCGGGGCCAAGACCTTGCTCAACACCGGCTCGGCATGCGGCGTATAGCGGTTGGGGCCGTCCTTGGACAAGAGCTTGACCGCCTCTTCGCGGTTATCACGGGTCCACACCTGCGCCTTGACGATGGCGTTGACCACCTTCTGCGACCACTCCGGGCGGTTGGTCAGGTCATGTTCGTGCATGAACACCACGCAGCACGCGTGATTGCGCCACACATCGCCGGTAAAGCGCTGCACGCGGCCGACCTTGAGGTTCTCTGCCAGGGCGTTGAACGGCTCGGCGACGATATAGCCATCGATGCGCTTGCTGGCCAATGCAGGCGGCATGTCCGACGGCGGCAACACGATCAGGTTGACCTCATTGGCCGCAATCGCAGAGCCGGCGGCACGCGCCACGGGCGTAAGGCCATTGTCGCGGAACAGTTGCTGCACCACCACGTTGTGGATCGAGTACCAGAACGGAATCGCCACCGACTTGCCGCCCAATTGCTTCACATCGGTAATGCCTGGCGACACGGTCAGGCCCGAACCGCCGACATGGTTCCAGGCCACGACCTTGGCCGGTACCTTGCTGCCGTAGCGCGCCCAAACCGTCATCGGCGACAGCAGGTGAATCACGTTGACCTGCCCGGAAATAAACGCCTCGATGACCTGCGCCCAACTGCGCAACAGCACCGGGCGCTCGGCCTTGATGCCTTCGGCCTCGAACAAGCCGTTGTTATGCGCGACCAGCAAGGGCGTGGCGTCGGTGATCGGTAAATAGCCGATGCGCACCGGTGCGTCCGGCTCACTGGCGGCGCGGGCCTGCAGGCTGCTGAGCAACGGCAAGGCACCGGCGGCACTGAGCACCGCCGAGAGTTTGAGAAAGTCACGGCGCGAGTGCGTGAGGTCATCCAGACACATGTGAAAACTCCTGTTGAGCAATGGGGTGGGGTTGAGGGCGGCTCGCCTGCCGTAAGGTTTTCAGAATCTCGATACGCAACGCGCCGATGGCTTCAACCTGCTCTTCGCGCGGTTGCGGCAACTCGATGTGCCATTCGCCCAAGGTCCGCGCCGGGCGGTTGCCCAGTAGCAGGATGCGGTCGGACAGCAGCAGCGCTTCGTCAATATCGTGGGTGATCAACACCGCCGCCGACCCTTGCTCGCGGTTGACCTTGAGCAGCAGGTGCTGCATGTCGGCGCGGGTGACCTCATCCAGCGCGCCAAACGGCTCATCCAGCAGCAACACCTGCGGCTGGCGAGCCAGGCAACGGGCCAACGCGGTGCGCTGGGCCATGCCGCCGGACAACTGCGCTGGAAACTGCTGACGCGCATGTTCCAGGCCGACCGCCGCAATGGCGTGGTCGACGCGCTGGCGGCGCGCCTCAGGGCTCAAGTGCGGCTGACGGGCGAAATCCAGGCCGAAGGCGACGTTTTTTTCCAGGTTCAGCCAGGGCAACAGGCTGGGGTCTTGAAACGCCACGGCCACCCGTGGATGCGGCCCGGCCAGTGGCTCGCCCAGCACCTGCACGCTACCGCCCTGGGGCGCCTGCAAACCGGCAAGCACCCGCAGCAAACTGGATTTACCCACGCCGCTGGGGCCGAGGATCGACACCACTTCACCCGCCTGCACTTGCAAGTCAAAGCCTTGCAACACCGGCCCGCTGGCATAGCCCAGGCAAATGCCCTGGGCGTTCAATACCGCCTGACTCATAGGTTGGCCTGGCGGTGCAGCTCGGTGCGCAGTTGCACCAGGCTGGGCGTCACGATCGGCACAAAGGCCGACTCGCGCCAGCGCCGTGCAAAGCCGCTGCCATGGGCGGTGAGGTAGGCTTTGCCGCCGCTGGCTTGCAGTTCCAGTTGCACCGCGCTGGCGGCGGTTTCGGCCAGGGCGATACGCAGTTTGAACAAGGGCACCGGCTCGGCGGCGAAACGCCCGGCGAGCAGGCCGCTTTTCAGTTCTGTGACCAGATGATCCAGGGTTACCCGCAGGGCCTCGAGCTCGTCACGCAGCACCGTACGTGAGGCGCCGAGGTGGTTGGCGACTTCCGCCAGGGAGCGCCGCGCCAGGCCGATGGACATGCCGCACTGCAAGCCCAGGAACGCCGGGCGCACCGCCGGCAGAAACTTGCGCGCATCCTCATGCAGCAACCAGTCGCGGCTCAGCTCCACGCCTTCCAGGCCCAGGGCCGCCGTGTTGCTCGATTGCAGGCCCATCAGCTCCAGGTCACGCGAACGCTGCAGGCCTGCGACCGAATCCGGGATCGCCAGGATAAACGGCGCGCCACCGCCGGCATGCTCGATCGCCGCCGCCGCGACGAAACCGTTCTTGCGCAGGTTGGTCACCCAGTGCAGGCGACCGTTGAGGGTCCAGCCATCATCGGTCGGCTGCGCGCTGATTTGCAGGGTTTCGATGCCGGACAAAAACTTCATCGCGTTCGACAGCCCGGTGGCCCCGGCCAGCTTGCCGCTGAGCAAGTCCGGCAGCAGTTGCTCGCGCAACCGCTCGTTCGGGCTCTGCAACAAATATTCGATAAAAGAGCGCTGGCCCCAACACACAAACGCCGCCGCCAGGGAATGGCTGGCCACATTGGCGATGGCTTCCACCGCGCCGGTCACATCACCGCCCAGCCCGCCCAGCGCCTTGGGCACGCCGATGCTTAATACATTTGACTCTGCCAGCCGTGGCAGCACTTCCTGTGGATCGCAACTGCCCACATCCAGGGCCTGCGCTTGAACATCGAGCCAACGGCTCAAGATTGGGTCAAGCATTCAATTCTCCTTTTCACAGCAGGTGGACAATCGCCGATTCAGCTTGCCGGTTTTTCCCAACGGTACTGCGCCAGTTCCGGGTTCAGCGGGGTACGGGCAAACACGTTAGCGAAGTTGCACAGGGTTGCCAGGCTGACGCCCAAAATAACTTCCAGCGCCTGGCCATCGGTATAGCCGGCGGCGCGGAACGCTTCAAAACCCGCGTCGCTGACATCGCCACGGGTGGCGATCACTTCGCGGGTGAAGGCGGCGAGTGTCTCATAACGGGCGTTGGGCAATTCACCGCGCTGGCGCAAGGCGTCAATCACGTCTTCGGGCAGCTTGGCTTTATTGCGCGCCACGGCGGTGTGGCCGGCCACACAGAAATCGCAGCCGTGGGTGGTGGCGGCAATCAACTGCACCACTTCGCGGTCGGCCAGGCTCAGTTGCGACTTGGCGTTGAGCCCGGACACGGTGATGTAGGTTTCCAGCGCCGCCGGTGCATTGGCCAACACGGCGAGCAGGTTAGGGATGAAACCCGAGGCTTTGAGGGCGTTTTCCAGGAAGGGCTTGGCCGCTTCCGGGGCGGTTTCAGGGGTGAGCAACGGTACACGGGACATGGAGTGGTCTCCTGATGGGGTCTTCACCTAAGTCTGTTGGTTATAAAAAAACGCCTCAATAGGCTAAAGTAGCGATTACTTGCTCTAGAGTCTTTCCGTTAGATGAATTCGTCCAGTGCACTCGTTGATTGGTTATTAGACAGCCTCGAACTCAACACCAGCCTGTTCCATGTCGGCCGCTATTGCGGCGCGTGGCATGCCAGCACCCATGGCCTGGCCAGCGCGAGTTTCCATCTGATTGTGCAGGGCCAATGCTGGTTGCATATTGACGGCGAACCCCTTCCCCAACACCTGAATAATGGTGATGCGGTGTTTCTGCTGCGTGACCTCGAGTATCGGTTGTCTGGCGAGGCGACGGCCGCAGCCGCGCAGCAATGCCCGCGCCGACCGATGCTGGCACTGGACAGCAACGCCGACGATGGCGTCGGCCTGGTCTGCGGTTTTTTTCACTTCCATTCCGGTTTGTCGGCAATGATCGTCGACGGCTTGCCCGCCTGGATCATCCTGCGCGCCGGCGACCCATCGCTGACCGCTGCGCGCAACCTCTTCGAATTGATCCTGCAAGAGTGCGAGCGCGTCCCGGCGCCCTCCTCGGCACTGCTCGAACGTCTGTGCCATTTGTTGTTTCTTTATGTGTTGCGTCAGCAGGTCATCGATAACGCCGAACTGGGCGGTTTGGCAGCGCTAGGCAGGCAACCGGCGTTCTCCGAACTGTTGGAGCAATTGATCGCCCGCCCGGCAGACCCATGGACCCTGGAAAGCATGGCCGCCTGCACCGGCTTGTCGCGCTCGGCGTTCTTCAAACGCTTCAGCGAGTTGTGCGGGCAATCGCCGGGGCATGTGCTGTTGATGATGCGCATGCGCCATGCGTGCCGTCTGTTCAAGGAAAACATGACCGTGGCCGATGTGTCGCTGGCCGTGGGTTATCAGTCGGTGGCGGCGTTTACCCGGGCGTTCCACAAGACCACCGGCCAGCAGCCTGGGGCTTATCGCAAAGGGCAATTGCAGAGGTGACGCTGAAGCCACTGAGCGGCGCCATTGCTGGGAACCCCTTTATCCGGAAGCGCCACGTCAGAGCAGTCCTGGCATCTTGTCAGGTGTCTACTTCGCTCAATCGTATGGACGCCCTCCTGTTCAACTCAAGCACCCGCAAGGCCGCCGTCAATTACCTGGCCACTTTGCACCATCGTACCTAAAGCTCCAGCGCACCTAGCCGATAGCCCTACGAAGCTCTAACAAAGCCGCGTCGATAATAACGCTTCGTAAGGACGACCCCCATGCCTCCACTGCGCTCCATCCAAACCCGCTACACCCTGTTTCTGGTGCTGTTCGTCCTGCTGATATTGGTGTTGACCGTCGTCGGGATCGGCCAGTTGGTGGCCCCCACGCTGCGCCATACCGAAGAACAGGTGGTGCTCAACCGCGTCGCCGAAGTGGCTGAGCGCATTCAGGGCGAACTGAACAAGGTTCAAGCCCAGCAACGCAGCATCACCCAAACCATTCCCCTGCTCGACAGCGATGCCATCGACAAAGTGCTGCCCGGCCTGGTGGATCAATATGGCGAGCTGAAAGTCTTCGGCGGCGGTATCTGGCCACTGCCCAACCAGCGCGCCCCAGGGCGCAACAAGTTCAGCACCTTCTGGCACCGCGACGCGTCGGGCAAATTGGCGGTCAATACGTTCTGGAACAGCGACGCTGCGCCCAACTACTATGACCAGAGCTGGTACAAAGGCGGCCTCGCCTCGCCGCGCGGCCAGTGCGCCTGGGCCGCCGCCTACAAGGACGACGCCAGCCAGGAGCCACGCACCAACTGTGCCATGGCCATTCAGCGCGATGGCGCAGCCTATGGCGTGGCCACCATTGACGTAACCCTGGGGTTCTTCAATGAGCTGGTGGCCAGCAAGGAAAAAGACATCGGCGGCCAGATGCTGATCGTCGAAGGCGACGGCAAGATCATCAGCAACAGTTCGCGCATCAGCGGCCCGGTGGTGTTGAAGAACATCAGCGAACTGGTCGGCACCTCGGCGTTTGCCGCCCAGGTGAGTAAAGCCCTGGCCCACCGCGACCAAGGGCTTGTACGCGCCGAGTTCGACAACCAGGGCGTGGCCAGCACCTTCTACTTGCGCCCGATCGAGGGCACGCCGTGGTTCCTCGCCACCGCCCTGCCCACCTCGTTGATCACCGCCCAGCGTGATGACGTACTCGGCAGCCTGGCCCTGATACAAATCCCCATGGTGTTGCTGCTGGTGCTGCTGGCCGCTTATGCGATCCGCCAACTGGTGCAGCGCATGAAGTCGTTGAAGACCAATATCGATGCCTTGTCCGCCGGCGATGCCGACCTGACGCGGCGCATCACCATTCGCGCCGAAGACGAACTGGGCGCCATCGGCCATTCGGTCAACCATTTTATCGTCTACTTGCAGAACATGATTGGTGAAGTGACCCAGGCCACGGGCGCCATGTCATCGAGCCTGGCGCAACTGCAGCAGACATCGGCCCACACCAACCAGATCCTGGTGCGCCACGCCTCGGAGACCGACCAGACCGTCACCGCCATCACGCAAATGAGCTCGACTGCCGACACCGTGGCGCAAAACGCGGCGGAAACCGCCTCGTTCACCCAACGCGCCAACGAACACGCCGACCGTTCCCGCGTGGTGGTGGGCGAAGCGTCCACCAGTGTCAGCGCATTGATCGGCGAAGTCGCCAGCGCCACCCACACCGTGGAGGCCATGCGCCAGGACGCTGCACGCATCACCGAGACCCTCGGGGTGATCGGCGCGATTGCCGGCCAGACCAACCTGCTGGCCCTCAACGCGGCGATTGAAGCGGCGCGGGCCGGCGAGCAAGGCCGTGGTTTTGCGGTGGTGGCCGATGAAGTGCGGGCGCTGGCGGCACGCACCCAGGCCAGCACCTCGCAGATCAACGAGATGCTCGCGCGCCTGACCACCGGCGTGAGTTCGTCGGTGGCAGCCATGGAAAACACCCAGGCCAGTTGCCAATCGGCGGCCGACGCGACGGCACGGGTGAACACCGGGCTGGACGAGATGGCCGGCTCCGTCAGCCATATCAATAACCTCAGCACCCAGATCGCCACGGCGGCCGAGCAGCAAAGCGCGGTGACCGAGGAGATCAACCGCAGCATGGTGCAGATCCGACAAATGGTCGATGAGTTGGTAGAAAGTGGCCACGCCACGCAAACCAACACCCAGAGCCTGTTGGATGCCAATGGCCGGGTCATTGCGTTGATGGGCCGCTTCAAGGTGCGCTGATAAAAGACTGAGACACTCCCGTGCAATGCGCGGGAGTGGGGCTATTCTGACAGTTCTCAGGACAAACTCTCGCCACACAGGAGGTGTGTCATGCATGCAACTGAGCATTCGGTCCGCTTGGAGCGGATCAGTCAGGAGCGCTTCATCCAGGCACCTATCGAGGTCATCTACGACTACGTGACCCAGCCGGATCGCTGGCACGAGTGGCACCCCACCTCCCTGAGTGCCGACACCGGCACCACCGGCTCACTGCCGGCCGGCGCGCGTTTTACCGAAATCATCGACCTGCTGGGCGTGCGCGTTCCCTTGAGCTATCGCGTGCAGATCGCCCGCTGCCCCGGTGAATTCAAAACCGTGTTCACCTCCCTGGCGGTAGACGGTTCGATTCACTACTTCCTGCAACCCCATCGTGGCGGCACGCTGTTCAGACGGGTGCTCACCTACGAGACCGAGTTGCAACTGGCCACCTTGCACGCGCGCATGGTCGAGCTGTCGGCCATTGCCCTGGATCAGCTCAAACACCGCCTTGAAAACGCGGCTTTCGTATAATTTAGATACATTACTGACGCCCTATCACCCTGTGGGAGCTGGCTTGCCTGGGATGACGTCGTCATGATCGCCGCAAAATTCCGACGCCGTCCTCTTGCCCACGAGACCCGCATGAAAATCCCCTTGCCACTGGCCTTACTCTGCGCCCTGTTCACCACCACCCTGGCCCACTGATTAATGTTCGCCGGTTACCTGGGGCTGTTTTTCGCCGCCTTCGGCGCAGCCACCCTGCTACCGCTGCAATCGGAAGCCGTGCTGGTAGGCTTGCTGTTCAGCGGGCACTACAGCCTGTGGCTGCTGCTGGGTATTGCGACCTTGGGCAATGTGCTGGGGTCGGTGGTTAATTGGTGGCTGGGGTTTTCGATTGAACGCTTCAAGGGACGGCGCTGGTTTCCGGTCGGTCCCAAGCATCTGGAAAAAGTCCGTCGCAATTATCAGCGCTGGGGATACTGGACATTGTTGCTCAGTTGGGTGCCGATCATTGGTGACCCCTTGACCTTGGTCGCTGGTGTGATGCGCGAACCGCTGTGGCGGTTTTTGCTGCTGGTCACCCTGGCCAAGAGCCTGCGCTATGGCGTACTGGCGGCGCTGACCTTGCAGTGGGTGTTAATCCCCACTTAATCCCCTCGCAACAGCATCCGGGCATTCCCATCGGAGCCCTTACATGTCGCTAATTCGCGCCTTCTGCATCGCCGGCCTGCTGACGGCAAGCGCCACTCCCGCCCTCGCCGCTACGGCCCTCGCCACTGCCTATGGCCCCGAGCTGCAAGGCTTTCAATACCCTTACCCGGTCGAACATTTCAGTTTCCAGTCCCAAGGCAAAACCCTGCAAATGGGTTATATGGACGTGCCCGCCAAGGGCCGTGCCAATGGCCGCAGCGTGGTGTTGATGCACGGCAAGAACTTCTGCGGCGCGACCTGGGAAGATTCGATCAAGGCCTTGAGCGCAGCGGGTTACCGCGTGATCGCGCCGGACCAGATCGGGTTTTGCACCTCCAGCAAACCCGACCACTACCAGTACAGCTTCCAGCAGCTGGCGATCAACACCCATCAACTGCTGGAAAAACTCGGCATTCAAAAGGCCACCCTCATCGGCCATTCCACCGGCGGCATGCTCGCCACCCGTTATGCACTGCTGTATCCGCAACAAACCGAGCAGTTGGCGCTGGTCAATCCCATCGGCCTGGAAGACTGGAAAGCCTTGGGCGTGCCCTATCGCAGCGTCGACCAATGGTACGAGCGCGAGCTGAAACTCAGCGCCGACGGCATTCGCCAGTATGAACTCAACACTTACTACGTCGGGCGCTGGAAGCCGGAATACGAGCGTTGGGTCGACATGCTTGCCGGCCTGAATAAAGGCCCCGGCCACACCCAGGTCGCATGGAACTCGGCGCTGATTTACGACATGATCTTCACCCAGCCGGTGTACTACGAGTTCAAGGACTTGCAGATGCCCACGCTGCTGCTGATCGGCACTGCCGACACCACCGCCATCGGCAGCGATATCGCGCCGCCGGCGGTCAAGGCCAGGCTCGGTCACTACGACGTGCTGGGCAAACAGGCGGCCAAGCTGATCCCCCATGCGACCCTGGTGGAATTCCCGGGCCTGGGCCATGCACCGCAGATGGAAGAACCGGCGCAGTTTCATCAGGCACTGTTGCAGGGGTTGAACGCCCTTTAATCCAACCTATTTCGAGGCACTCGTGAATGTCGGTACAGATCGCAGTCATTGATGATTGGCAGAATGTAGCCAGTGGTGTGGTGGATTGGTCGGCACTGGCGGCGGTGGGCCAGGTGCACTTTCTGCACGATTACCCCGCCGATACCGCCACGATGGTTGAACGTTTGCAGGGGTTCGACGTGATTTGCCTGATGCGCGAGCGCTCAACCTTCGATCAGGCCCTGTTGCAAGGCCTGCCCAAGCTGAAACTGCTGGTGACCGGCGGCATGCGCAACGCGGCCATCGACATTGCCGAAGCTAAAGCCCTGGGCATCCAGGTGTGCGGCACCGACAGCTACAAGCAGGCGGCGCCGGAATTGACCTGGGCGCTGATCATGGCCTCGACCCGCAACCTGCTGGCCGAAGCCAACTCACTGCGCGCCGGCGGTTGGCAGATCGGGCTGGGCGGCGACCTGTATGGCAAAACCCTGGGGGTTCTCGGGCTGGGCAGCATCGGCCAGAAAGTCGCGCAGTTTGGCCAGGCATTCGGCATGCGCGTGATTGCCTGGAGCGAGAACCTCACGCCGGAGCGCGCCGCCGAGGCGGGTGTGAGCTGGGTCAGCAAGCGTGAGTTGTTTGAACAGGCGGATATTCTGAGCGTGCACCTGGTGCTCAGCGAGCGCAGTCGCGGCCTGGTAGATGCCCAGGCGCTGAGCTGGATGAAGGCCAGTGCGCGTTTGGTCAATACATCACGTGGGCCGATTGTGGATGAACAGGCGCTGATCGAGGCGTTAACAGCTAGGCGACTGGCAGGGGCCGCGCTGGATGTGTATAGCGAAGAGCCACTACCGGTTGATCATCCCTTCCGGCGTCTGCCGAATGTGTTGGCCACGCCCCATGTCGGGTATGTGAGTGAACAGAATTATCGGCAGTTCTATCAGCAGATGATCGAAGACATCCAAGCCTGGGCCAGCGGGACGCCGATTCGCAGCCTGTAAGCGGTATGGCATGCAGGCCTGTTGTGGCAAGCAGGCCATTGTGGCGAGCAGGCTTGCCCTGCGTTGGGTTGCGCAGCAGCCCCATAATGAACACACCCCATCTATCTGACGCACCGAGTGGGCCATTTGGGAGCGCTGCGCGCTCCAACGCAGGGCAAGCCTGCTCGCCACAACAAGCCTGCTCACAACATCTAGGCAATTCGCCACCATTCCTCAGCCGTTCTCGCAAAATCACAGCAATTGTGAACTGTGCATATGGTTACAAGTTTTTTGTCCTACAAAAAACGCCTATAAACCATACGGGCTCTGGGATCTGTCCTAGACTCATGACCGATGGGTCCGTTCCAAAACAAAAACCCCGCAAAAAATCGAAACTTTACAACTCTGCCGCAGGTCAAGTTTTTAAGGGAGGCGAGCGCAGGCGATTCAGCCGAATGCCCGTCCATCCACTCTTTTTTCGCAATGAGTGCAACTGGCATACGCCTTGCCAGTTTGTACTGTGCTTGTGCGCCTGGCCGCAGGATGTGGCCAATCGGAGCCGATGGCAGCGGGCCATCAGCCGACCCAATATGTAGGAGAGAACGATGATCAGTGCTGCAGTCGATACTCAGGGAGAGCGTTTTAGTCAGCCGGCAGGGGGACCGACTTCGTTGGCCGACCTGCCCAACACTGTGCGGCCGATCGTGAGTCAGAACCCTAATCGAAAGAAAGTCCTGTTTGTGACGTCCGAATTCGCCGACCTGGTGAAAACCGGCGGCTTGGGCGACGTCTCCGCCGCCCTGCCCCGTGCCATGGCGCACCTGCATGATGTGCGCGTGCTGATCCCCGGCTACCCGCAGGTGATGGAAAGCGACAACCCGATCCATATCATCGGCGAACTGGGCGGCCACGCGGCGCTGCCGCCGTGCAAGATCGGGCGCATGGACCTCAAGGATGGCCTGGTCATCTATGTGCTGATCTGCCCCGAGCTCTACGAGCGTGAAGGCACGCCGTACGGCGCCAACAACGGCCGCGACTGGCCGGACAACCATATTCGCTTCGCCCGCCTGGGCCTAGCCGCCGCCGACATGGCCGCCAACCTCGCACAAATCCACTGGTGCCCGGACCTGGTGCACGCCCACGACTGGCCCGCAGGCCTGGCGCCGGCTTATATGCACTGGCGCGGGTCGCGCACCCCCACGCTGTTCACCATTCATAACCTCGCCTACCAGGGTGTGGTCAGCCTGGCCTCGACCCCTGAGTTGGGCATTCCACCCCACGCCCTGCAACAGGAAGGCATGGAGTTCTACGGCAAGATGTCGTTTCTCAAGGCCGGCATGGCGTATTCCAGCCATATCACCACCGTGAGTGCGACCTACGCCCAGGAAATCACTACGCCGGAATTCGGCTGTGGCCTCGATGGCTTCCTCGCCAGCAAGACCCAGCAAGGCCTGCTCAGTGGGATCCCCAACGGCATCGATGAAAGCTGGGAAACCTCAACCGACACGCACCTGACCCATAACTTCAATATCGGCGATTGGGAAGGCAAGGCGGTCAACGCCGCCCATGTACGTGAACTGTTTGGCCTGCACGATTCCACCGGCCCGCTGTTCGCGGTGGTCTCGCGGCTGGTGTACCAGAAAGGCCTGGACCTGACCGAAGCGGTCAGTCGTTATATCGTTGAAAACGGCGGCCAGATCGCGATTATCGGCCGCGGCGAGCCGGAAGAAGAACACGCCATGCGCGAACTGGCCCTGCGCTTTCCTGGCCAGGTAGGTGTGCGCATCGGCTTCAATGAAACCGATGCACGGCGCATGTTCGCCGGCAGCGATTTCCTGCTGATGCCGTCGCGCTACGAGCCGTGTGGTCTGAGCCAGATGTACGCCCAGCGTTTCGGCTCGCTGCCGGTGGCGCGCAATACCGGCGGCCTGGCGGACACCATCGAAAATGGCGTCACCGGCTTTCTGTTCAATGAGTCCACCGTCGAGAGCTATGAAGAAGCGCTGAGCCGCGCGTTCAGGGTATTTGCCAATAAAGGCCTGCTTAACGCCATGCGCAGCCGCGCCATGACCCAGCCGTTCAACTGGAGCCAGGCGGTGGAACCCTACGCTGAACTGTATGAACAGCTGGTGGCCAAGGCCTTGGGGAAACCCACGAAGTAATTTTTAGTTGTTGTTTTAAAAAAAGGGAGGTCTTCATAGATGCCGTCACGGACTCTGGAAACCTGGCCCCACGGCGCAATCATGCTGGACGCGCAACACACGCGTTTTGCCTTGTGGGCGCCAGACGCATTTTATGTCAGCGTTGAATTGCAAGACGGCAAGTCCATCGCCATGCTGCCCCAGGCAGATGGCTGGTTCGAGGTAGAAACCAAGTGCCCGGCGGGCACTTGTTACCGCTACAACATCGACGGCGAACAGGACGTGCCGGACCCGGCATCCCGGGCCCAGGCGACTGACGTACACGGCTGGAGCGTGGTCGTCGATCCCCTCGCCTATCAATGGCGACACAGCCAGTGGCAAGGTCGCCCTTGGCACGAGGCCGTTATCTACGAGCTGCATGTCGGCGCAATGGGCGGTTATGCAGCCGTTGAAAAACAGCTACCCCGCCTGGCCGAGCTTGGGGTGACCGCCATTGAACTGATGCCGCTGGCGCAATTTCCCGGCGAGCGCAATTGGGGCTACGACGGCGTACTGCCCTACGCCCCGCAAGCCTCCTATGGCTCCCCCGAACAACTCAAGGCCCTGATCGACAGTGCCCACGAACACGGTTTGGCGGTGATCCTGGATGTGGTCTACAACCACTTCGGCCCCGACGGCAATTACCTGGGCCAGTACGCCCAAGGCTTCTTTGAAGAAGACGTGCACACGCCCTGGGGCGCCGGGATTGATTTCGATCGCCGCGAGGTGCGCGACTTTTTCCTCGACAACGCGCTGATGTGGTTGCTCGAGTACCGCTTCGACGGCCTGCGCCTGGACGCGGTGCACGCCATCGACAACCCCGGTTTCCTCAAGGAACTCGCGCATCGGGTACGCCAGCAGGTGGACACCGGCCGGCACGTGTGGCTGGTACTGGAAAACGAACTCAACCAGGCCAGCCTGCTCACGCACGACTTTGATGCGCAGTGGAACGACGACTTCCACAACGTCCTGCACGTGCTGCTCACGGGCGAAACGGATGCGTATTACAGTGACTTCGCGCAAGGCCCCACCGAGAAACTTGCGCGCTGCCTGGGCGAAGGTTTTGTCTACCAAGGCCATACCACCCGCCACGGCCACACACGCGGCGAGCCCAGCGGCGACCTGCCACCCAGCGCCTTCGTGGCGTTTTTGCAGAACCACGACCAGGTCGGCAACCGTGCCTTGGGCGAGCGCCTGCACCAACTGTGCTCGCCCCAGGCGCTGAAAGCAGCCACCACCTTACTGCTGATGTCGCCGATGATTCCGCTGATGTTCATGGGCGATGAAGTCAACGCCGAGCAGCCGTTCCTGTTTTTCACCGATCACCACGGTGAACTGGCCGAAGCCGTACGTGAAGGTCGGCGTAACGAATTCGCCGACTTCGCAGCGTTCAAGGACCCTGAGCGGCGCGAACATATTCCCGACCCCAACGCGCTGCCGACCTTTCTACAGTCGGCGCCCCGCTTCACCGAGAACGAACACGCGCAGCTATACCGCCAGCTGCTGAGCCTGCGCCATCGGCATATCGTGCCGCACTTGCCGGGCAGCGTGGCCCTGGGCGCGCAGGTACTGGCCGACGGCGCCGTCACCGCGCGCTGGCGCCTGGGCAACGGCAGCGTGTTACAGATCGACCTGAACCTGGGCGCCACGCCGCTGGATCACCCGGCGCCGCCACACCTGCTATTCGAGACGTCTGCCCATGGAGGCGCGCAACTGGCGCCCTTGAGTGCACGCGTCGCCTTATCCCCTGTTGGAGATCACCCTTGAGCGAAGCGAACCTGGAAATACTCGCCAGCCGCGCGGGCCTGGCCGTCGATTGGATCGACGCAAACGGCCGCCCGCAACATGTCAAACCCGCCGCCTTGCGTGCCGTCCTCAAAGGCCTGGGCCACCCGGCCGATACCGACGCCGAGATCGATGCCAGCCTGCTCGAAATGGAACGGGTGCAACAAGACAAGCACCTGCCGCCACTGATGACTGTGGATACCGGCGTAGGTCTGGACCTCGCGCGTTACTTCGCCCCGGACACACCCTGCCGCGTCAGCCTGGAACAGGGCGAAACCCTCGAATTGCGCCTGGATGGCAATGCCGAACTGCCCGGCGTGATCGCACTGGGTTATCACCAGGTGCATATCGACGACCAGACTTTCACCCTGGCCGTGGCCCCGACCCATTGCTACAGCGTCGGTGAAGCGGTCGACAGCCAATCGGCCCGCGCCTGGGGCCTGAGTGCGCAGCTGTATGCACTGCGCCGCCTGGGTGACGGCGGCTTCGGTGACACGTTGGCGTTGGAGCACCTGGCCCGCAGCGCCGCCGAGCGCGGTGCCGACGCCTTGGCCATCAGCCCGATGCACGCCATGTTCAGCGCCGACACCGAGCGCTACAGCCCCTATTCACCCTCCAGCCGTTTGTTCCTCAACAGCCTGTATGCCTCGCCCGCCTGCATCCTTGGCGAGCGCGAAGTGCGCAACGCCATCGAGGCACTGGACCTCACCGATGAGCTGCACGAGCTGGAGCGGCTCAGCCTGATCGACTGGCCCACCGCCGCCCGCGCCAAGCAGCGCCTGTTGCGCGCCTTGTATGAAGATTTCCGCCACGGCCAGCACCCGCAACACGCCGACTTCCTGAGCTTTCGCCAGGCCGGCGGCGAAGCCCTGGAAAACCACTGTCGCTTCGAAGCCGTGCAAGCCCTGCGAGCCGCCGCCGGTGAAGACCTCGACTGGCGCCACTGGCCCGAAGCCTGGCGCTCGCCACAGAGCCCGGCGCTGGCGCAATTTGCCGCCGAGCATGCGCAAGAAATCGGTTATTTCGCCTTTTGCCAATGGCTGATCGCCCGCTGCCTGGAGCGCGCGCAACAAGCCGCGCGTGGCAGTGGCATGGGCATCGGCCTGATCGCAGACCTGGCCGTGGGCGCCGACGGCGGCGGCAGCCAGGCCTGGAGCCGGCAGGACGAGTTGCTGGCCAACCTTACCGTCGGCGCGCCACCCGATATTCTCAACCGCGCGGGCCAAGGTTGGGGCATTTCGGCGTTTTCCCCCGAAGGCCTCAAGCGCAACGGCTTTCGCGCCTTTATCGAGATGCTGCGGGCCAACTTCGCCCACGCCGGCGGCCTGCGCATCGACCATGTGATGGGCCTGCAACGCCTGTGGGTCATTCCCATGGACGCTACGCCGCGCGACGGCGCCTACCTGTATTACCCGGTGGATGACCTGCTGCGCCTGCTGGCGCTGGAATCCCACCGCCACCAGGCCATCGTGCTCGGTGAAGACCTGGGTACGGTGCCCGATGGCCTGCGCGAAAAACTCAGCGGCCGCTCGATCCTGGGCATGCGCGTGTTGCTCTTTGAGCAAAACCACGAAGGCCACTTCACGCCGATCCTCGACTGGCCGGACAACGCCCTGGCCACCACCAGCACCCACGACCTGCCGACCCTCAACGGCTGGTGGCACAGCCGCGATATCGAATGGAATATCCAGCTGGGCCTGATCGATGCGCCCACCGTGGAGCAGTGGAGCGAACACCGCCTGCGCGAGCGCCAGGCGCTGCGCCAGGCCTTGAGCCAGGACCCGCAGAACTTCGTCGATGAAATCCGCAACGACACCGACCATATGATCGACGCCAGCGTGCGCTACCTGGGCCATACCCGCGCGCCGTTGGTGCTGTTACCGCTGGAAGACGCGCTGGGCATCGAGGAACAAGCCAACCTGCCCGGCACCACCGACACCCACCCCAATTGGCGCCGCCGCCTGCCGGGTGAGGCCGCCAGCCTGCTCGACAACAACGGCGCCGCCCGTCGTCTGGAGTTGCTGGCCGTGGCGCGCAACCAAGCCCATGAGCGTGACCGATGAATGCGTTAACCTTGCGCGCGACCCAGCGCCTGCAATTTCATAAAGGCTTTACCCTGGATGATGCCGTGCCGCTGGTGCCCTACTTTGCCCAGCTCGGCATCAGCCACCTGTACGCCTCGCCGCTGCTTGCCGCCCGCGCCGGCTCCATGCACGGCTACGACGTGGTTGACCCGACCCGCGTCAACCCCGAGCTTGGCGGCGAGCCGGCCTTGCACAGGCTGGTTGCGGCGCTGCGTGCGCACGGGATGGGGCTGATCCTTGATATCGTCTCCAACCATATGGCCGTCGGCGGCGCGGACAACCCGTGGTGGCTGGACCTGTTGGAATGGGGCCGCCTGAGCCCCTACAGTGAGTTTTTCGATATCCAGTGGCACTCGCCGGACCCGCTGCTCAAGGGCCAGTTGCTGATGCCGTTTCTGGGCAGCGACTACGGTGAAGCGCTGCAAAGCGGCAACCTGGCGCTCAAGTTCGATGCCGTGCAGGGCGGTTTTTACGTCGAGCATTACGAGCACCGCTTCCCGATTTGCCCGCGTGACTACGCCATGATCCTGGGCAGCGATGAGCCGTTAAAGCCCCTGGCCGAGCGTTTCAGCGCCCTTGCCTTCCAGGATGACGCTTACACCGAAGCCGGCTGGCTCAAACACGTGCTGGCCGAACGGGCCACCGAAGCCTCAGTGCTGCACGCTATCAAGCACCGGCTGGCCGAATTTGATGGGCGCCAGCCGGACGGCTTCAATCACTTGCACGCCTTGCTGGAACAACAGGTGTATCGGCTGGCCAGCTGGCGCACCGCAGCGGACGATATCAACTGGCGGCGCTTCTTCGACGTCAACGAACTGGGCGGCCTGCGCGTAGAACGCAGCGCCGTGTTCGAAGCCACCCACGGCAAGATTTTCGAGCTGATCAGCCAAGGTCTGGTGGACGGCCTGCGCATCGACCATATCGACGGGCTGGCCGACCCACGCGGGTATTGCCGCAAGTTGCGTCGGCGCGTGGACGCCCTTTCGCCCAACCGGCATTTGCCGATCTTCGTGGAAAAAATCCTCGGTGAAGGCGAAACCCTGCGCGAAGATTGGCAGGTAGACGGCACCACCGGCTATGAATTCATGAACCAGCTGTCGCTGTTGCAACACGACCCGGCAGGCTTCGGGCCGTTGGCTGAGCTGTGGACGCGCCACAGCGAACGGCCTGCTGCCTTTATCGAAGAGGCCTGGCTGGCGCGCCAGCAGATCCTTAACGGCTCGCTGGCCGGTGACTTCGAGAGCGTGGCCCAGGCGCTGCTGCAAGTGGCCCGCGATGACGTCATGACCCGCGACCTGACCCTGGGCGCGATCCGCCGTGCCTTGCAGGCGCTGATCGTGCACTTTCCGGTGTACCGCACCTACATCAGCGCCCGTGGGCGCAGTGCGCACGATGATGTGTTTTTCCTGCAAGCCTTGGCCGGTGCCCGCAGCACCTTGAGCGAAGGCGACTGGCCAGTGCTCGACCACCTGGAAAAATGGCTGGGCGGCCAGCCGTGGCGCAATCGCCCGGTGGGCCGTGAGCGCAAGATGCTCAAGCATGCCTGCGTGCGCTTCCAGCAGCTCACGTCGCCGGCGGCCGCCAAAGCGGTGGAAGACACCGCGTTCTATCGCTCGGCAGTGCTGCTGTCGCGTAACGATGTGGGCTTCAGCACCGAACAGTTCAGCGCACCGCTGGCGGACTTTCATGCGGCCAATCAACAGCGCCTGCGGACCTTCCCCGACAACCTGCTGGCCACTGCCACCCACGACCACAAGCGCGGCGAAGACACGCGGGCACGCCTGGCGGTACTGAGTGAATGTGCGCCGTGGTATGTCGAACAGGTCGAGCAGTGGCGGCGCCTCGCCGCACCGTTGCGCGATGATGCACACAGCCCGTCGGCGGGCGATGAGCTGATCCTTTACCAGGTGCTGCTCGGCAGTTGGCCGCTGGATACCCACCCGGACCTGCAGTCTTACCAGCAACGCCTGTGGCAATGGCAGCAAAAAGCCCTGCGCGAAGCCAAGTTGCAAAGCAGTTGGAGCGCGCCCAACGACGCCTATGAACAGGCGGTCGAAGCCTTCCTGTCACGCCTGCTGCTCAGCGATGCCGGCGCCACGCTACGCAACGCCATCGCCAGCGCCGCCCAGGCCATCGCCACGGCGGGTGCACTCAACGGGCTGGCGCAATCCTTGCTTCGTATCACCGTGCCGGGTGTACCGGACCTGTACCAGGGCGATGAGTTCTGGGACTTCAGCCTGGTGGACCCGGACAACCGCCGCCCGGTGGATTTCAACGCACGGCAACGCGCGCTGGATACCCCACCGAACATCGGCGAGCTGTTGTCCCACTGGCGCGACGGGCGTATCAAACAGGCGCTGATTGCCCAGGTGCTGGCCGTGCGCAAGGCCAATGCCGAACTCTTCCAACGCGGCAGCTATACCCCGCTGGAAGTGCTGGGCAAACACGCCGATCACGTCGTCGCATTTTGCCGCGCGTATCAGGGCAAACACCTGCTGGTGGTGGTGCCACGCTGGCCCCATCGCTTGCTGGAAAACGGTGAACAGCCCCATATCAATGCGCAGGTTTGGGGCGATACGCGGGTGAAATTACCGTTCGCCACCACAACACAAAACTGGAAGGGACTTTTTCATACAGGCGCAGTCACACCAAACAAGGAGCTGTTGATCAGCGCTGCCCTGGGGGATTTCCCGGTCAATGTCTTTATCAATTCCGATGATCAAGAAAGCTGAAAATTTTCTGTGAGGAGTATTGCGATGAGTACTGAAGACAAACGCATACGCGAGTTGGCGCATCAGATCTGGGAGTCCGAAGGCAAGCCCCACGGTGAAGATGCACGCCACTGGGAGATGGCGCGCAAGTTGGCCGAAGCCGAAGCGCTGACCCCGAGCAAACCCAAGGCTGCGGCCAAGCCCAAGACCGCGCCCAAGCCTGCGCCAAAAGCCAAGCCGCCGGCCCCGGCAGCCAGCAAGCCCGCACCGCCGGCGGCCAAGAAGCCTGCGGCGCCGAAAAAGCCCAAGCCTTAATAGCCCACGCGCCGCCTGCCGACACGCTCGGCAGGCGGCCCTGTTTACTTTTCAGTGCGTTAGCTGAGCAACCGTCGGCACGGTAGCGCTCGGCCCGAAAAAGACCCTTGCAGGAGCAATTTAATGAGCAAACCCGATAACAACCCAGCCACGCCGGAAAACGAGCCGTCGCGGATTCGTGAAGGTTTGCCCTTCCCTCTAGGCGCCACCTGGGATGGCCTGGGCGTCAACTTTGCGCTGTTCTCAGCCAATGCCACCAAGGTCGAGCTGTGCCTGTTCGATGACACCGGCGAGGTCGAACTTGAACGGATCGAACTGCCCGAATACACCGACGAAACCTTCCACGGTTACCTGCCCGACGCCCACCCAGGGCTGATTTACGGCTACCGCGTGTACGGTGCGTATGACCCGGCCAATGGTCACCGCTTCAACCACAACAAATTGTTGATCGACCCCTATGCCAAACAGCTGGTGGGTGAACTCAAATGGTCCGAGGCGCTGTTCGGCTACACCATCGGCCACCCGGACGACGACCTCAGTTTCGACGAACGCGACAGCGCGCCCTTCGTGCCCAAGTGCAAGGTCATCGACCCGGCGCACACCTGGGGCAACGACCAGCCGGTGCGGGTGCCATGGGACCGCACGATCATCTACGAAACCCACCTGCGTGGCATCAGCATGCGTCACCCGTCGGTGGGCGAGTCGGTGCGCGGCACCTGTGCCGGGCTGATGGAAGATGACGTGCTCAAGCACATCCGCCAGCTGGGCGTGTCATCCGTTGAACTGCTGCCGGTGCATGCCTTCGTCAACGACCAGCACCTGCTGCAAAAAGGCATGACCAACTATTGGGGCTACAACAGCATCGCGTTTTTTGCGCCCGACCCGCGCTACCTGGCCAGCGGCAAGATCGCCGAGTTCAAGGAGATGGTCGCGCACCTGCATGAACAGAAGCTCGAAGTGATCCTCGACGTGGTCTACAACCACACCGCCGAGGGCAATGAGCGCGGCCCTACCCTGTCGATGCGCGGCATCGACAACGCCTCGTACTATCGGCTGATGCCCGACGACAAGCGCTTCTACATCAACGATTCCGGCACCGGCAATACCCTGGACCTGAGCCACCCCTGCGTGCTGCAAATGGTCACCGACTCCCTGCGTTACTGGGCCACCGAGATGCACGTGGACGGTTTCCGCTTTGACCTGGCGACCATTCTGGGACGTTACCGCGACGGTTTCGACGAGCGCCACAGCTTCCTCGTGGCCTGCCGCCAGGACCCGGTGCTGCGCCAGCTGAAAATGATCGCCGAGCCCTGGGACTGCGGCCCCGGCGGCTATCAAGTGGGCAACTTCCCACCGGGTTGGGTGGAATGGAACGACCGCTTCCGCGACACCGTGCGCGCCTTCTGGAAAGGCGATGACGGCCAGTTGGCGGACTTTGCCGGGCGCATGACCGCCTCGGGCGAGATGTTCAACCACCGGGGGCGCAGGCCCTACAGCTCGGTGAACTTCATCACCGCCCACGATGGTTTCACCCTGCACGACCTGGTGTCGTACAACGACAAGCACAACGAGGCCAACGACGAGAACAACCAGGACGGCAGCAACAACAACCTGTCCTGGAACCACGGCGTCGAAGGCCCCACCGAAGACCCGGAAATCAACGCCCTGCGCCTGCGCCAGATGCGCAATTTCTTCGCCACGTTGCTGTTGGCCCAAGGCACGCCGATGATCGTGGCCGGTGACGAGTTCGCGCGCACCCAGCACGGCAACAACAATGCCTATTGCCAGGACAGCGAGATCGGCTGGGTCAACTGGGACCTGGACGACGACGGCAAGGCACTGCTCAAGTTCGTCAAACGCCTGATCAAGTTGCGCCTGGCCTACCCGATCCTGCGCCGTGGGCGCTTCCTGGTGGGCGACTACAACGAAGATCTCGGGGTAAAAGACGTCACCTGGCTGGCGCCGGATGGCAACGAGATGAGCACCGAACAGTGGGAAGACAGCCACGGCCGCTGCCTGGGCATGCTGATGGACGGCCGCGCCCAGGAAACCGGGATTCGTCGCCCAGGCGGTGACGCGACCCTGTTGCTGGTGGTCAACGCCCACCACGACATGGTGAATTTCCGCCTGCCGCCGGTGCCCCAGGGGGAATTCTGGACCTGTATGCTCGACACCAATGCCCCGGCAGTGCGCGGGCAGGAACGTTTTGATTTCGAGCACGAATACGCGGTGACGGGCCGTTCCCTGCTGCTGTTCGAACTGCAACGAGATGATGAGGTGTGACATGGCCCTGCATGGATTCCTTCAAGGCAACCGCAGCTACGCCGACACTCAGGCGCTGGGCGTTGCACTGAAGGCACTTCAGGAAGAAGGCCTGGACCAACTGCCATTGCCCGGCAGCGGCCAGACGCTCGAGCGCTTCAGCCGGCTGGCACAGGTGGCAGGTCATGACCTGCGCCTGTGCAAGCTGTTCGAAGGCCACACGGATGCCCTGGCGATCATCGCCGAGCTCGACAGCCCCTTGCCGCCCTTGGGCAGCGTTTGGGGCATGTGGGCCGCCGAACCGCCGACCGCCAAGGTGCGTGTGCGCCGTGACGGTCAGCGCTTGATCGTCGATGGGCGCAAAGCCTGGTGCTCGGGCGCTGCGGTGGTCAGCCATGGTTTGCTGACGGCTTGGGACGAAGACGACCGCCAGCAGTTGGTGGCTGTCGAGATGAACCAGCCCGGCGTCACCGTCACCCACGACGGCTGGAACGCCGTGGGTATGGCGGCCACCGGCAGTGTCGAAATCCTCTTCGATGAGGCCCATGGCATTGCGGTTGGCAAGCCGGGCGACTACCTGTCACGGCCGGGCTTCTGGCACGGCGGCGTCGGTATCGCCGCCTGTTGGTATGGCGGTGCACAACGCCTGGCGGAAGTGCTGCGCGCGCAGTGCAGCCAACGTCCTGAACCCCATGCGTTAGCGCATTTGGGCGCGGTCGACAGCGTGCTCAACAGCGCCGCCTGTGTGCTGCGCGACGCCGCTGAGCAGATTGACCGCGACCCTCGCGCCAATGCGCAGCTGTTGGCCCAACAGGCACGGGCGTGTATCGAGGAAACGGTCGAACAGGTCATGCACCATGTCGGTCGCGCGGTGGGTGCCGGGCCTTATTGCAAGGATCCGCACTTCGCCCAGTTGATGGCGGACTTACCCGTGTATGTACGCCAAAGCCACGCCGAGCGCGACCTGGCGGCGTTGGGAAAGCTGGTGGCAGACGAACCCACAGGGAGGTGGCTGTTATGAAACCCAACCCCATCGTTGGCCAGGGCACGCCACTGCACCAGTGGCAAGCTTCCTCCCTGATGGCTCAGTTGCCGCAGATCAGTGTCGAGCAGTTGGTGCCGGCAGGGCATCGCGCTGTCATCATTGCTCCGCACCCGGATGACGAAGTGCTGGGCTGCGGTGGCCTGTTGCAAGGCCTGGCCCTGCTGGGCCGGCCGATCCAGCTGATTTCCGTCACCGATGGCAGCGCCAGTCACCCAGGTTCCAGGCGCTGGCCGGTCCAGCGTTTGAGCGTGGTGCGCCCGCAGGAATCGGCCCAGGCCCTGCACCGCCTCGGCTTGCCGTTGCACAGCTTGAAATGGCTGCGTGCAGGTTTTGCCGACAGCCAGGTGGCGGCCCGTGAAGATGAGTTGAGCGCATTCATAGAGCGTTATCTCAAGCCCACCGACGTGGTGTTCACCACATGGCGCGAAGACGGGCATTGCGACCATGAAGCCGTTGGCCGCGCCAGCGCCAAGGCGGCGCAGGCGCTCGGTGCCACCCTTTACGAGCTGCCCGTGTGGACCTGGCATTGGGCAACGCCCGAAGACAGTCAGGTGCCGTGGCACCGTGCGCGCAAGATCGCGCTGACACCTGAAGCCGTGGCGCGTAAACGTCACGCCATTCATGCCTTTGCCAGCCAGTTGGAGGGCGACCCGCAGGTGGGCCTGGCACCGGTGCTGGCACCCTATGTGGTGGAGCGTTTGCTGCAACCTTTTGAAGTGGTGTTTGTATGAGTGTGGCCACGCCGTATTTTGATCAGTTGTTCGCCGGCAATGACGACCCATGGGCCTTTCGCCAGCGCTGGTACGAACAGCGCAAGCGCGCGTTGACCCTGGCCGTGCTGACCCGCCCCCATTACACGTCGATCTTTGAACCCGGCTGCGCCAACGGTGAGCTGAGTGCCGAGTTGGCAGCGCGCTGCGACCGCCTGGTGTGTTGCGACACCGCCGCCGCGGCCGTGGCGCTGGCGCAGACCCGCTTGATGGCGTTTCCCCATGCCCAAGTCCGGCAAAGCCGCCTGCCTCAGGAGTGGACGCCCGGCCAGTTCGAACTGATCGTGTTGAGCGAGCTTTGCTACTACCTCGATGCCGAAGACTTACAGCGCCTGATCGACTGCGCGCTCAACGCACTGACCGACAACGGCCAACTGCTCGCCTGCCACTGGCGCCCCCGCATCGACGGCTGCCCGCAAACGGCTGAACAGGTGCACGAAATGCTCGCGCAACGCCTGAGCATGGCCCACCTCGTCCAGCATCACGACACTGACTTTCTACTCGACCTGTGGAGCCGTGACGGCACCTCGGTCGCCAGCCATGAGGGCTTGCGATGATCGGCATTCTGATCCCGGTGCATAACGAGGAAGCGCTGTTGGGCGAGTGCCTCAAAGCCGCAATGATTGCCGCCCGCCACCCGGACTTGCTCGGCGAACCGGTGCAGATCCTGGCCGTGCTCGACAGTTGCAGCGATGGCAGCGCGGCGATTGCCCAAGCGTATCCGGTGCAGTGTTTGCAGGTGCAGGCACGTAACGTCGGGCATGTGCGTGGAGTGGGTGCGCGGCACTTGTTGAACCAGGGGGCGCGCTGGATTTCGTGCACCGACGCCGACAGCCGTGTCGCCCCCGACTGGTTGGTGGCGCAACTGGCCTTGGGCGCCGATGCCGTGTGCGGCACGGTAACGGTGGATGCCTGGAGCGAAGGCTTCGACGCCGCCGCCCAGATCCGCTACACCCAAGCCTACGAGGCCCGCGACGGCCATCGGCATATTCACGGTGCCAACCTGGGCGTGAGCGCCGCTGCCTATGTGCAATCCGGTGGTTTCGAGCCGCTGGCCTGCCACGAGGATGTGCAGCTGGTGCGCAACCTGGAACGCTGCGGCGCCTCAATCGCCTGGAGCCACACACCGCAGGTGATCACCAGCGCGCGCCTGAACTGCCGTGCACAGGGCGGTTTTGGTGACTACCTCAAAAGCCTGATGCAGGCCACCTGAAAATTTCCGCCGTGCACGATGTAAAAACGCTGAATCCTTGACTATGCTGAAATCGCCTTGCTGGTCATCCAGGGTTGGATGGCCGCAGTTCATCGCAGCGGAGCCTGTGCTGAGTACAAGAGCGTCGTCCCGTCAACGGGGTACGACCCGGCATCATTCGACAAGGACGTGACACCCATGAAATCTGCCTCATTGAGCGAGGGCCGTCGCGGCCCTGCGCAAATCTGGAACAGTGCGCCGCAGTTGGCGCACATCCCCGTTATCAAGCCCTCCTCCCTGGTGCCACGCGGTGCGCGTGTGGTGGTCATTGCGCCTCACCCCGGCGATGAGGTCCTGGCGTGTGGCGGTTTATTGCAACTGCTGAGCACCCTCAACCACCCACTGCAGTTGATCTCGATCACCGACGGCAGCGCCAGCCACCCAGGCTCGAATGCCTGGCCGGCAAGCCGCCTGAGTGTGATCCGCCCACAGGAAAGCGCCGAAGCGTTGCGGCGCCTGGGCATGCCGCTGCACAGCCTGAAGTGGATTCGCGGCGGGTTTTGTGACAACGCCCTCGCCGCCCGCGAGCAGCCCATGAGCCAGTTCATTGCGCGCTACCTGCAACCGGGCGACGTGGTGTTCACCACCTGGCGCCACGACGGCAACGACGACCATGACGCCGTCGGCCGCGCCAGCGCCAAAGCGTGCATGCTCACCGGCGCGCGCCTGTATGAGCTGCCGATATGGGCCTGGCACTGGCCGCTGCGCGAAGGCTCGGTAATCCCCTGGCAACGCGCGCGCAAAGTGCGCCTGGACAGCTGGAGCGTCGCGCGCAAACTTCACGCCGCCCACGCGTATGCCAGCCAATTGCTCGGCGACCCGGAGATCGGCCTGGCGCCGATGCTTGCCCAGAAATTGCTGGAGCGGATGCGTGAGCCCTATGAGATCGTGTTTGCCTAGGGCAGCACTGGTCTGTACCTGTCAGTTCTCACAGTAGCGTCCGGTTGACTCTGCGACTAAGGTGCAAAAAAACCTGCACAGCTTGATGTGCAGTCGAGAAAGCCATGCCAACTCGTTGCACTAGCCGGGGTTTTCACCGAACAGGTAAACCGCCGTCCCCGCTCCGTATCGCACGTTTGCTTGCCATGGCTTGAACTGCACCTGTTTGCCCAGGTGCAGGCACTTCCCTTGGACAAGGACACGCCATGCGCACACTGCCGATTTTTTTGACTTCCCTGGGTATCACGTTGATGGCGGCTTGGCCGCTGCCGTCGCTTGGCGCCTGCACGATCAACCTCACCGCCGACAATGACACCTCAACCTGCGACAGCGGCGGCGCACCGGGCTTTACCGACACGGCCGGCAACAACACGCTGAACCTCAGCGGCAACGGCACCCTTAATGGCGATGTCACCTTCGGTGCCGGCAACGACTCGGTAGAGATCAACGGTGCGACAGCTGCAATCAATGGGATGCTGAACCAGGGTGACGGTGAGAATACTTTTCGCCTGACCCTGGGCACTGTCACGGGGTCCATCACCCAAGGAGATGGCGCTGATCGGGTACAGATCAGCGGTGGGCAGGCGGGGGCGATCGTCCAGGGCGGGGGTATCGACAATTTTGTCATGAGCGGTGGAACCATCGAATCCTTGGCCCAAGGCGATGGACATGACACTTTTACCCTGACCGGAGGCACCATCAAGGGCGCCTTTGAAGACGGCGATCAAGCCTTGATGACCGGCGGCACCATCGGCCGCGTCGACATGAAACTCGATAACAACGTCTTCGATATGCGCGGCGGAACCATCGTCGGCAACCTGGTCACAGGGCTTGGCCGGGACACCATTCTCGTGTCGGGCACCAGCACCATCGGTGGCAACATCAGCACCAGCGCCGGCGTGGATCTGATTCAGATCAGTGGTGGCAGGGTCAACGGCCAGATCCTCACCAGCTTCGGCGCCGATCAGTTCATCTGGACCGATGGCGGAACCCTCAACGGGGCAGTTCTCATGGGCGCCGACGATGATACCGCTCTGCTGAAAAACCTCAGCGAAACCGTGTTGGCCTCCAACCCCCAGCTGGACGGTGGCCTGGGTAACGACACCCTGACCTTTGACGCCACACAAACCCGTGCCCCGAACCGCTACACCGGCTGGGAACGGGTGTTGTTAGTCAATAGATCAGCCCTGACATTAGGCGGCGTATTTGTGTTGGGAGGCAGCGACACCGGTACCGGCGCAATGAGCATCGATGCAACGAGCCGGTTGAACGTGACCACCGGCACCCTCTCACCCTTCACGGCCGGGCAATTGGCGAGCTTGAACAACGCCGGACTGATCGACATGACCAGCGACAGTTCCAGCGCCGCCGACAGTTTGACGGTCAACGGCAATTACCTGGGCGCGGGCGGCCGACTTGCACTGCAAACGGTGTTGGGCGCGGATAACTCCGCCAGCGACAAACTGGTGGTCAGCCACGGCACCCTGCAAGGCACCACGGCGATCAGCATCACCAACCTGGGCGGTGCAGGGGCATTGACCGTGCAGGATGGCATTGAGGTGGTGCAGGCAAACCAGGGCGCCACCAGCAGCGTCGGTGCCTTCTCGCTGGCAGGCCCCGTGTCTGCCGGTGCATTTGACTATCACTTGTTTAAAGGCGGCGTGACCGCAGGTACCGAGCAAAATTACTACCTGCGCTCTACCGTGCCTGCCATCCCCGCACCCGGTGCGGTGATAGCGGCGCCCGCCCCAGCGCCTGGCACACCGGCATTGCCACCCAGCTCGGGCAGCGCTGCCATCCCCCTCTACCGCGCCGAAGTGCCGGTTTACTCGGTGCTCTTTGAGGCCGCCGAGCAAATCGTGCAAGGCATGCTGGGGACTTACCACGAACGCGTGGGCGATCAGCGCCAGCAGCAACAAACCGGAGTTTTCCCCACGGGCTGGGCCAGGGTGTATGGCGGCAACAGTCGCCAAAGCTTCGCCGGAACGGTCAGCCCGACGCTGGACAGCTCAGTGTCGGCGTTTCAGGTGGGCAGCGACCTGTACGCCACCACCACGGACAGCGGCCAGGCTCATCGAGTCGGCTTTTTTGTCGGCCACAGCCGTTTGCAAGGTGACGTCAAGGGTTTCAACGGTGGCTTGCAGGGCAAGGATGCGGGCAGCCTCACCTTGCGCGGCGACAGCCTGGGCGTCTACTGGACACTGATCGGCGCCAACCGCGCTTATCTGGACCTGGTGGTGATGGGCACTCGTTTCACAGGCAACAATGAGTCCGACCGGGGCATCAAGATGAAAACCAAAGGCAGCAATGCACTGGCGTCCGCCGAGGTGGGCTGGCCATTTACCGTGAGCGCACACTGGGAACTGGAGCCACAAGCCCAGCTCATCGTCGACCGCACCCGACTGGACAGCCAGCAAGACCGGATCTCCGCCGTCACCTACGACGCCGACACCCACCTCACCACCCGCCTGGGTGCCCGCCTGCGCGGCAGTTATGAGCTGCGTGGCATGCCGCTGCAGCCGTATGTGCGCGCCAACGTCTGGCATGCCCGCGCCGGCACCAACAGCGTAAGATTCGACGATGCTACCGACATAGACACCGAGCAAAAATCGACCACGCTGGACCTCAACCTCGGCGCCACCTTGACCGTTGCCCAAGGCATCAGCCTGTACGGCCAACTGGGCTACAACCGCAACCTGGACAGCAACGCGCTGAATGGTCGCCAAGGCACACTGGGGCTTCGAATGGATTTCTGATCCGCGTAGGTGTATCGCACTGTGTACAGAACGCGTTGCGATACACAGTGTTTAACCCATGCCACTTCCTGAAACACAGCCGACACAGCACGACGTTCAACTGAGCACAAGGCACACATCAAGCCCAAGGAGGCTCGCCATGCACGCTCAGTTGAAACGCCGTCCACTTTTCCTCGCCTTTGCCCTGTTGCCCTTCGCTGCCGTGGGCGTGGCCCATGCCGAGATGAGCGAGCCGCAACCCGCGGCAACGCAGTACCCAGCCGGTTTCGGCACGCTCAAGCACATCAGGGCCGGCCTGCTGGATGTAGCCTACGCCGAGGTCGGCCCGGCCAATGGCCAAGTGGTGATTCTGCTGCATGGCTGGCCCTACGATATCGACAGCTACGCCAACGTCGCGCCGCTGTTGGCCGCCAAGGGCTATCGCGTGTTGATCCCGTATGCCCGTGGTTATGGCGACACGCGTTTTCTGTCGGATAAGACCCCGCGCAACGGTGAACCGGCAGCGTTGGCCCAGGATGTGATCGACTTCATGGACGCGCTGAAGATCCGGCAAGCGGTGCTGGGCGGTTATGACTGGGGGGCACGTTCGGCGGATATTGTCTCGGCGCTGTGGCCCGAACGCGTGAAGGCGTTGGTGTCCGTCAGTGGCTACCTGATCGGTAACCAGGCCGCCGGCAAAAAACCGCTGCCACCCACAGCGGAATTGCAGTGGTGGTACCAGTTCTACTTCGCCACCGAACGCGGCGCCGCCGGTTACCAGAAAAACACCCACGATTTCGCCAAGCTGATCTGGCAGACCGCCTCGCCGAAGTGGGCCTTTGACGACGCCACCTTCGAGCGCAGCGCCAAAGGCCTGGACAACCCCGATCACGTGGCCATCACGGTGTTCAACTACCGCTGGCGCCTCGGCCTGGTGCAGGGCGAAGCGCAATACGCGGCCCTGCAGCAAACACTGGCGCAGTCGCCGAGCATCGGCGTGCCGACCATCACCCTTGAAGGCGACGCCAACGGTGCGCCGCACCCGCTACCCGAGGACTACGCCAAACGTTTTACCGGCAAGTACCAGTTCCGTCTGGTCAGCGGCGGCATCGGCCATAACCTGCCGCAAGAAGCGCCGGCAGCGTTTGCCAAGGCCGTCATAGACGCCGACCAGCTGTGACGGTTCTAGCCATATGCCACCCTGGAAAATGTGAAATTTTTGTTAACTATGCCTCCCCAAAGGCTTTTTTGCTTCGCACCGATCTGCCACACTAATGCGAATGATTATCAACAGATTTATTATTAGCCAGGGACGGCGTTCAGGGGAGACTCCGTTTCATGTCTGTACAACTTCATGGTGGCAAAGCTTTTACACCCAGTTTGATGGCGTTGGCGGTTTGTCTTGCCACCTCACCTGCGGCCTTCGCCGCCGACGCGCAACAGCCGCCAGAGGTGGTTGAGCTGGGTGCGACGCAGATCAACACTGAGCAAGTCCTCGGTGCGACGACCGAAGGCAGCCAGTCCTACACCACCGGCTCGATGGCAACCGCGACCAAACTGCCGCTTACCCTGCGTGAAACCCCGCAAGCGGTCACGGTCATTACCCGTCAGCGGATGGACGACCAGGCGATGACCAGCATCAACGACGTGGTAAAAGCCACGCCGGGGCTGTTCCTGAATTTCTCCAGTGGCCCTGGGCGGGAATCCTATACCTCACGTGGTTTCGACATCGACAACCTGATGTATGACGGCATCCCCACCGGCTATAACGGCGTTTCAGTCGGCGCCCAGCCGAACCTGGCAATGTTCGACCGCGTCGAGATCGTGCGCGGCGCCACCGGTTTGGTGACTGGCGCAGGCAACCCTTCGGCGGCCATCAACCTGATACGCAAGCGACCACTGGACGAGCAGAAGGTCACCCTCACCGGCGCCGCCGGCAGCTGGGACGACTACCGTGGCGAACTGGATGCCTCCAGCCCACTCAATGACAGCGGCACTTGGCGCGGCCGGGTTGTGACCTCTTACCGTGATGCCAATGGTTTTATCGACAAAGCCAAGGAAGACCATGGCCTGTTCTATGCCGTCACCGAGGCAGACCTGAGCGAAGACACCACTTTGACCCTCGGTTTCTCGAACCAGAAGGACAAAACCAACTATTTCTGGGGTTCTTCGATGGTCGGCCAGGACGGCCATCACTTGAACCTGCCGCGCTCCTACAACCCAGGGACCAGCTGGGAGAACAAGGACCAGGAGATCAACACGGTGTTTGCCGAACTGCGTCAGCGCCTGGCCAACGACTGGAAACTGCAGATCAACGCCAACTACGCTGAGCAGGACGCGCTGTTTTCGGGCTCCTATCAGTCGCGCTGGGTCAATAACACCCTGGCGCGAACGGTTTACCAGGCCTCTTACGATGAAGACCAGGCCGGCGTCGACGCCTTTGCCAGCGGCCCCTTTCAGGCCTTCGGGCGTACCCACGAATTGGTGGTCGGCGCCAGCCGCCGCATCTATGACATGACCACCCACAACTACAGCCCGTACAACTTGAACTGGCCACTGACGGCGGGCAAACCGGATTTCGTCCACACCACCAACGACCGCGACGTCACCACCCAGGACGGCGTCTACCTCACCACACGCCTGAGCCTGGCGGACCCGCTGAAGCTGATCCTCGGCGCCCGTCTGGACTGGTATGACTACGATGCCCATGGCAGCAACGATGGCGATTACCATGTAACGCGCAACCTCACCCGCTACGCCGGACTTATCTACGATCTGGACGACCACCACTCGGTGTATGTCAGCTACAGCGACATCTTTACCCCGCAGAGTGACAAGGACAGCACCGGCACACCGCTCAAACCGATTGTCGGCAAGAATTATGAGGTCGGTATCAAGGGCGAATACCTGGGCGGCGCATTGAATGCGAGCGTCGCGCTGTTTCGTGTAGACCAGGAAAACCGTGCCGTGGCGGTGGTGGTGCCGAACTGCCCGCAGGCATCCTGCGCGATAGCCTCAGGCGAAATTCGCAGCCAGGGTATCGACATGGAACTGCAGGGCGCATTGACCCCCAATTGGCAGGTTGGCGGCGGCTACACCTATGCGCGCACCCACACCATCAAGGATGACGCCAACCCGCAAAATGTTAACAAACAGTTCGACACCGACATCCCGGAACACTTGTTCAAACTGACCACCAACTACCACTTCCAGGGCGCTCTGGAAAAACTCCGCATAGGCGGCAACGTCTACTGGCAAAGCCGTTTGTACAACGACTTCAAAGTCGCGGACGGCAGCACCTACCGCCTCAAGCAAGGCGCCTATGCCGTGACCGACCTGATGGCTGGCTACCAGGTCAACCAGCATCTGGACCTGCAGCTCAATGCCAACAACATCTTTGATCGCACCTATTACCAGTCCATCTCCAACTCCGTGAGCTACGGCGGTGATTCCTACGGCGCCCCGCGCAATATGATGGTGACCGCCAAATATAGCTTCTGATCCTGTTTGTATTTTCGGTCGCCCGCTCGGGCGACCACTCTTAAGTCTTCCTATTCACTGCCGATAACGATTTGTTACAGCTGATCCGGCAAAAAAACCCTGATACCTGCTTTGCTTTTTACCGGCGGCCCATCGTGGCACGCCGCATGCTTTGTTCCTGGCTCGACCACATGGAGTAAAAGTGAATGCCCGCACGCGCACGCTTCCTGGAGCACTACCGCAAAGCCGACCGCATCATGCTGGCGTTGATCTGGCTGATGTTTCTATTCTCCCTGGGCCTGGCCTTCTGGCACGACACCTGGCTGCAAGCCGTGCTCGTCGGCGGCGGCGCCAGTGTGGTGCTTACCCTGCTCTATCGCGCCCTCAGTGGCACCCGTTTGATGCGCTGTTTGCTCGGCGCCGGCCTGATGGTCATGGCCGCGCTGCATATCAACCAGGCGCAGGGCCTGATCGAAGCGCACTTCGGTATCTTCGCGCTGCTGGCGGTGCTGACGTTTTACCGCGATTGGCTGCCGATCCTCGTCGCGGCGGTGACCATCGCCGTCCACCATGTGGTGTTTCACGCGTTGCAGCATCAGGGTTTCCCGGTGTTTGTGATGGACCATCATGGCGGCTGGAACATGGTGTTCGTACACGCCTTTTACGTAGTGATGGAGACGGTCGCCCTGCTCTACCTCGCCATTCATAGCCAGGCCGAGGCGGTCGAAAGCCAGGAGATGCTGGAAAAAATGCTCGCCGTGACGTCCCAGCTCACGGTAGAAACCGCCCAGGGTGAAGGCAAGGCGCATGTGTCCCTGGCCAAGCGTTTCGACCACTTCCTGCAGCAGATCACCCACCTGATCGATGGCGTGACCCGCGACTCCCACGGTCTCGGCCAACTCGGCCAGGCCCTGGCCAGCGCCAGCGGCACATTGGAAAAAGGTGCACGCCATCAACTGGTCGAAATCAACCAGATGACCGACTCAATGCAGCGCATGGAAGACGCCACCGGCCACATTACCCTACACGTTGAACAAGCCGTGGAACACGCGGGCAAGGCCAGCCAACAGATTGCACGCGGCCAGGACAGTGTCGGTCGTGCTCAGCATGAAATCACCCAATTGGCCTCACGTATCAACGGCACCAATGAGACGGTGCAAGGCCTGGCCACGCAAGCCGAGCAGATCGGCTCCGTACTCGAAGTGATCAGCAGCATCGCCAACCAGACCAACCTGCTGGCGCTCAACGCCGCCATCGAAGCCGCCCGCGCCGGCGAGCAAGGCCGAGGCTTTGCGGTGGTCGCCGATGAGGTCCGCAGCCTGGCACAACGCACCGCCGTCTCCACTCAGGAAATCAAACAGATCATCGAGGGCCTGCAACACGGCAGCCGCCAGGCCGTCGAGGCCATGCACGACAGCCAGGCAGGTGTAGCGCGTTGCGTAGAGGACAGCCAACTGGCGGTGGACATGTTGCAGGCCGTGGGCGCCGACATCGCGCATATCGACGCGCTGAACGGGCGAATCGTAACGACCACCCGCGAACAGACCTCGGCCAACCTGGAGATAGTCGGGCGCCTGCAGTCAGTGCAGAACATTGCACAAAACACCGCCGATGATGTGGAAACCCTGGCGCGCAGCAGCGAGCAGTTGCCGCCGATTGCGGTAAGGCTGGATGCGTTGGGGCGCAGGTTTCACTCCTGAAAAAAGCCTCAACGTGAGGATGGCTCAGCCTGGCAGAATCGCCGATTTTCTTGCCCGCATCCGCGCCAAGGCATACACCGTGCGGGTGCGCCAGCCACTGACACAAGCGTGCCTCTGAGTACCAGGTTCTTCAGGTACGCAGCTTGGCGACAGGCTACTGTTCCAGTGCATCCAGCGTGCGTTTGAGTCGCCTCAGGTTGCTGTTGACGATCAGCTTGTGCGCCGGCCCCACCGGCAACATGTACAGACGCCCAAAGGTGTTATGGGTAAGCACCGATGAGGTAATCGTAAACACCCGATCAGTGATCGACAGACAAATCATCACATCCAGGTGCCGGTCGCGCTCGGTCAGCACCAACACGTCCGGGGCGCTGTGTTCTACCAGGAAAAAATCCAGCCGCTCGCCCGCCTGCACGGTGTTTCGCGGTGAGCCCGAGAACCCACCGATACGTTTCACACCGAACCGCGAAGAAATCCCGTCGCGGATCCGAAAGGCCCACTGCATGAACATCCCAGGTTCGGCGGTCATGATGTTCCACGCCTCCAGTGCAGTGATATCAGCGGGCAACAGGACCGACCTGCGGTCGTAGTAATCAAGCGCTGTCGGTACACCCAGCGTGTGAACAATGTTCGTGGTAACCAACTGATTTTCTCCCTGAAAAACGCGGTGTGTGATGACGCAGGGCGCAGGTTATTTTGCATGGCGACTCAAGTAAAGCGCGGGGCAGGCTGGGTATCGTAGTAAGCCAAGATAAATCTGACCTCAGGGGCTGACTTCGTGATTGTGCCCCACGCGCGCGGGGGCTCACGCGCTAATTGCTCAAGCGCCTCAACTGCATTTATCCTCAACGCTTCCATCCACCCCAACCCAGAGCCGCCATGGACCTCGCCACCCTCGCCCTCTTCCTCCCCGCCTGCTTTGCCCTGAACATGGCGCCCGGCCCGAACAACCTGTTGTAGCCGCGACGGCAAAATTGCGCAGGTCTGGTCAGTCATCGACAAAGCCGCGATAGCTCAACAGCTGACACACAATTAGCCTTGATCGACCGTCGTCTAGACTCTCTACACCCGACCAATCCGTGGAGACCCAAGATGAACAAAAACACCCTCTGCCTCTGGTACAACGGCACCGCCCTGGAGGCGGCGAAGTTCTACGCCGAGACGTTTCCGGACAGCGTGGTGAAGGCCGTGCATCACGCCCCCGGCGACTTTCCGGCGGGCAAGCAAGGCGATGTGTTGACCGTCGAGTTCACCGTGCTGGGCATTCCCTGCCTGGGCCTGAACGGCGGCCCGGCGTTCCCGCACACCGAAGCGTTTTCGTTCCAGGTGGCCACGGACGACCAGGCCGAAACCGACCGCTATTGGAACGCCATTATCGACAACGGCGGCCAGGCCAGTGCCTGCGGCTGGTGCAAGGACAAGTGGGGCGTGTCCTGGCAGATCACCCCGCGCGTTTTGTCTGAGGCGGTGACTCACGCCGACCCGGACATCGCCAAGCGTGCGTTCGAGGCGATGATGACCATGACCAAGATCGACGTGGCCGCCATCGAAGCTGCGGTAGCTGGGCGTTGAACGCGACGCAGGCCTAATGTGGGAGCGGGCTTGCTCGCGAAAGCGGTGGGTCAGTCAATTTAACGGCCACTGATACATCGCTTTCGCGAGCAAGCCCGCTCCCACAGTTGACCGAGTAAGGCCTGCCGGCTCCCACACCCGCCCGCACTCTGGCATCCTTACGGCCTCAGTCGTCGAACGCGAGTCTCAGGCCCATGAACCACGGTGTAAAACTTGAACAGCGCACCATCCCGGTCCCAAGCTCGATCAGCGCCCCAGCTCAGGCGACACTCCAGCGCCTGGTCGGGGCTGATGGCGTGCCGCTGAACGCACTGCACAGCATGCCCGCACCGCACGACCACGATGGCTGGCGCCAGCTGCAAGCCGTCGTCGCCCAGAATTACGCCAGCGCCAATGCAGGGCAAGCGGACGCCCTGCGCGCCAACCTGCACACCATCACGGTAGAAAGCGCCACCGTGCACGTGGCCACACCGCCAGGTCACACACCCTTTGCCTACATTGATCTGCACGGCGGCGCACTGGTGTTCGGTGGCGGCGAAAACTGCCGTATTGCCGCCGGCAAGCAGGCCGACCAGCACAACGTGATGTGCTACGGCATCGACTACCGCATGCCGCCCGATCACCCGTACCCGGCGGCGCTGGATGACTGTGTGGCCACCTACCGCCATGTACTCAAGCACCATGCGCCTGAACACATCGTGATTGGCGGCCGTTCGGCAGGCGGCAACCTGGCGGCGGCAATGGTCTTGCGCGCCCGTGATGAAGGGTTGCCGATGCCGGCGGCGCTGGTGCTGCTCTCGCCGGAGGTTGACCTGACCGAATCCGGCGACAGTTTCCAAGTCAACCGAAGCGTCGACGTGGTTCTGCCCATGCCGCTGATGAGCACCAACCTGCTGTATGCCAACGGCGCGGATTTGTCCCACCCGTACCTGTCGCCACTGTTTGCTGATTTGACTGGCTTCCCGCCGACCTTTCTGCAAAGCGGCACACGGGATCTGTTCCTGTCCAACACCGTGCGCATGCACCGTGCCCTGCGCCAGGCGCGGGTGCCGGCGGTGCTGCATGTGTTCGAGGCCATGCCCCATGGTGGCTTCATGGGCGCACCGGAAGATGCGGAGCTGGCAGCCGAGGTCGCCGCATTTGTGCGCGAGCACCTGCGGCGGGGTTGACACATTCAGTCACATCCCCTGAAGATGCAGATCTTATTCAGGGTGTGCCAGCGCATGTCAGCAGCGTCTTTCGTTAACCTTTGCGTGATTGGCTTGATTGCCAAGGCGCAAGGTTGCGTGGCGCACGCCCTCAAATCGAAGAAACAGTCGCTCATGTGACCGGGGCGCGCTGTCCCGTCAGATGAGCTGACAGGACATTGAGCGCGACGGACCACTCCTCCTTCTGCACAATCCCCTCTGGCCTTCTGACGGTGACTTTAGCGGTCAACCATCAGGAGAAAGTGCATGTCATCGTTTCAAGGTATCTGGGTGCCCGTGGTCACGCCGTTTCACAATGGCGCCATCGACTTTATCGGCCTGCACCGGCTGGTCAGCCACCTGCTGGAAAAACACGTGGCCGGGATCATGGTCTGCACCACCACCGGAGAAGCCGCGGCGTTGAGCCGTCAGGAGCAGCTCGCCGTGCTCGATGCCGTGCTGCAATGGGTGCCCGCACAACGAGTGGTGATGGGCCTGGCGGGCAGCAACCAGATTGAACTGCTGCACTTTCAAAGCGAAATTCTCCAGCGCCCGGTCGCCGGTCTGCTGGTGCCCGCGCCCAGTTATATCCGCCCTTCCCAGGCTGGCCTTGAGGCGTTTTTTCGCACGGTGGCGGATGCCTCCAGCGTGCCGATTGTCCTCTACGACATTCCCTACCGCACCGGCGTAACCTTCGAGCAGGCTACGTTGTTGAACATCGTCAAACACCCGCGAATCGCTGCGATCAAAGATTGCGGCGGCGACCTGGCCAACACCTTGGCGCTGCTGGCCAGTGGTGACGTGGATGTATTGTGCGGCGAAGACATCCAGATCTTCAACGCGCTGTGCCTGGGCGCCAGTGGCGCGATTGCAGCCTCGGCGCATGTGCGCACCGAGGCCTTTGTAGCGCTGTGCCAGCAAGTGCGCGATCACCAATTGGCCGAGGCCAGGGCGACGTTTTTCACGCTGTTGCCGCTGATCAACACTCTGTTTATGGAGCCCAACCCGGCGCCGGTCAAGGCGGCGTTGGCCTTGCAGGGCTTGATCGGCAGCGAGCTGCGCGCGCCGATGCAAGCGGCCAGTGCGCGCGTAAAGCAGGCGTTGGGCGAGCTGCTGTAAACGCCCTGTCGGGTTCATGCGCCAAAAAAAGACATCCAACGGACCGCCCGGTTGCGACCGGCGCGATCCCGGCCTATGTTCCAAGGCACGCGTTTACTTTGCTGCTCCACCTCTGTCTGCTCGCAACCAAGGTGAATTCATGCCCAGCCTTCCTCGTCCCGCCGTGCTTGAGCTGATCGGCAACACGCCGCTGGTCAAGGTCAGCCGTTTCGATACTGGCCCTTGCACGCTGTTTCTCAAGCTTGAATCACAGAACCCCGGAGGTTCGATCAAGGACCGCATCGGCCTGGCGATGATCGACGCCGCCGAACGCGACGGCCGCCTGCAACCGGGCGGCACCATCATCGAAGCCACCGCCGGCAACACCGGCCTGGGCCTGGCGCTGGTCGGCCGGGCCAAAGGCTACCGTGTGGTGCTGGTGGTGCCTGACAAAATGTCGACTGAAAAGGTCCTGCACCTCAAGGCCATGGGCGCCGAGGTGCATATCACGCGCTCCGACGTGGGCAAGGGCCATCCCGAGTATTACCAGGATGTGGCCGCGCGCCTGGCCAACGACATTCCCGGTTCATTTTTCGCCGACCAGTTCAATAACCCGGCCAACCCGCTGGCCCACGAAACCAGCACCGCCCCGGAAATCTGGGCGCAAACCCAGCATGATCTGGACGCGATTGTGGTCGGCGTCGGTTCGGCCGGCACCCTCACCGGGCTTACGCGCTTCTTCAAACGCGTGCAGCCCGAACTGGAAATGGTGCTGGCCGACCCCGTGGGCTCGGTGATGGCCGAATACAGCCGCAGCGGCAGAATGGAAACGCCCGGCGCCTGGGCCGTGGAAGGCATCGGCGAAGACTTTATCCCCTCGATTGCCGACCTCTCCAGCGTGCGCCATGCCTACTCCATCAGTGACGAAGAAAGCTTCGACCACGCCCGCCAACTGCTCAAGGCCGAAGGCATTCTCGGCGGCTCATCCACCGGCACCCTGCTTGCCGCCGCACTGCGTTACTGCCGCGAACAAACCGAGGCCAAGCGCGTGGTCACCTTCGTCTGCGACACCGGTACGCGCTACTTGTCCAAGGTCTACAACGATCAATGGATGAACGACGCAGGCCTGTTGCAATACAAACACTACGGCGACCTGCGCGACCTGATCGCGCGGCGCTTCGAAGACGGCCGGGTGATCAGCGTGAGCCCCGACGACAGCTTGCTCACCGCCTTCCAGCGCATGCGCCTGGCGGATGTCTCGCAACTGCCGGTGCTGGTCGATGGCCGAGAATTGGTCGGCGTCATCGACGAATCCGACATCCTGCTGGGCCTGCATCAGGACGCCACACATTTTTCCATGGTGGTAGCAGACGCCATGAGCAACACCTTGCAAACCCTGGCCCCCAGCGCCAGCCTGGCTGAGCTGCAAGCGGAACTCGATCGCGGCCTGGTCGCGATTATTGCCGACACATCCGGCTTCCATGGCCTGATCACCCGCGTCGACCTGCTTAACCACCTACGGAGATCCCTTGCATGAGCCTGCCCGATAAAAGCGCGTTTGCCACCCGCGTGATCCACGCCGGGCAATCCCCCGACCCGACCACGGGCGCGCTGATGCCGCCGATCTACGCCAACTCCACCTATTTGCAAGACAGCCCCGGCGTGCACAAGGGTTTTGATTACGGGCGCTCCCACAACCCCACGCGGTTTGCCCTGGAGCGCTGCGTCGCCGACCTGGAGGGCGGCAGCGCGGCGTTCGCGTTTGCTTCCGGGCTGGCGGCGATTTCCACTGTGCTGGAACTGCTGGACGCCGGTGCGCATATTGTCTCCGGCAACGACCTGTATGGCGGCACGTTCCGCCTGTTCGACAAGGTGCGCCAACGCAGCGCCGGGCACCGTTTCAGCTTTGTCGACCTCAGCGACCTGTCGGCTTTTGAAGCCTCGCTGCAGAGCGACACGTGCATGGTCTGGGTCGAGACCCCGAGCAACCCGCTGCTGAGCCTCACCGACCTCAGCGCCATTGCGCGCATTTGCCGCGATCGCGGCATTATTTGTGTGGCCGACAACACCTTCGCCAGCCCATGGATCCAGCGCCCCCTGGAGCTGGGCTTCGACATCGTGGTGCACTCCACCACCAAATACCTCAACGGCCACTCCGACGTGATCGGCGGTATCGCCATCGTCGGCCACAACCCGGACCTCGCCGAGCGCCTGGGCTTTTTGCAAAACTCGGTCGGCGCGATTGCCGGCCCGTTCGACGCCTTCCTGACCCTGCGCGGGGTAAAAACCCTGGCACTGCGTATGGAGCGCCATTGCAGCAACGCCCTGGACCTGGCCACCTGGCTGGAACAGCAGCCGCAAGTGTCGCGGGTGTACTACCCAGGCCTGGCCTCGCACCCACAGCACGCACTGGCGCGCCAACAGATGCGCGGGTTTGGCGGGATGATTTCGGTGGACTTGAACAGTGACCTGGCGGGTGCTACACGTTTTCTCGAAAACGTGAAGATTTTCGCCCTGGCCGAAAGCCTCGGCGGCGTGGAAAGCCTGATCGAACACCCGGCGATCATGACCCATGCGAGCATTCCAGCGGCGACGCGGGCTCAGCTGGGGATCGGCGATGGGTTGGTACGGTTGTCGGTGGGGGTTGAGGATGTGGAAGATTTGAGAGCCGATCTGGCCCAGGCGCTGGCCCTGATCTAACCCCACACGATTGTTCCCACGCTCTGCGTGGGAATGCATCCTGTGACGCTCCGCGTCACCAAGGCAACAGCGGGACGCGGAGCGTCCCATGCGGCATTCCCACGCGGAGCGTGGGAACGATCAGTCAGGCCGAGGTGATCTTGGCCCGCGCCGAATGCAGTTTTTTATAGCTCTCGATCAAGCGCAAATGCCGATCCAGGCCTTCCAGCTTCATGCTGGTCGGGGTCAAGCCATAAAACCGCACACTGCCGTCCACCGAACCCATCACCGCATCCATCCGCTCGTGACCGAACATGCGGCGGAAGTTGGCCTCGTAATCGGCGAGGTCCAGGTCGTCGTCCAACTGCATCTCCAACACCGCATTCATGGCCTGGTAGAACAGGCCGCGTTCAGCGGTGTTGTCGTTGTATTGCAGGAACATCTCCACGCACTCCTTGGCCTCCTCATATTGCTGCAAGGCCAGGAAGATCAGCAGTTTCAACTCCAGGATGGTCAACTGGCCCCAGGCCGTGTTGTCGTCGAACTCAATGCCGATCAAGGTGGTGATGTCGGTGTAATCGTCCAGCTCGCTTTCGATCAGACGCTCGACCAACGCCTGCAGCGCCTCCTCGTCAAGGCTGTGCAGGTTGAGGATATCGGCACGGAAAAACAACGCCTTGTTGGTGTTGTCCCAAATCAAGTCGTCCACCGGGTAGATTTCCGAGTAGTCCGGCACCAGGATCCGGCAAGCTGTAGCGCCAAGGTGTTCGTACACCGCCATGTAGGACTCTTTACCCATGCCTTCGAGAATACCGAACAGGGTAGCGGCTTCTTCGGCGTTGGAGTTTTCACCTTCGCCCGAGAAGTCCCACTCGACAAACTCATAGTCCGACTGCGCACTGAAGAAGCGCCACGACACCACGCCGCTCGAGTCGATAAAGTGCTCGACAAAGTTGTTTGGCTCGGTCACTGCCTGGCCTTCAAAAGTCGGCTGCGGCAGGTCATTCAAGCCCTCAAAACTGCGGCCCTGGAGCAGTTCGGTGAGGCTGCGTTCCAGCGCCACTTCCATGCTCGGGTGCGCGCCGAACGAGGCGAATACGCCGCCGGTGCGCGGGTTCATCAGGGTGACGCACATCACCGGAAACTCGCCGCCCAGGGACGCGTCCTTGACCAGTACCGGGAAACCCTGGGCCTCAAGGCCTTCGATCCCCGCGACAATGCCGGGGTATTTGGCCAGCACCTCTGCGGGCACATCCGGCAAGGCGAACTCGCCTTCGATGATCTCGCGTTTCACCGCGCGCTCGAAAATCTCCGACAGGCACTGCACCTGGGCTTCAGCCAAGGTGTTGCCCGCGCTCATGCCGTTGCTGAGGTAAAGGTTTTCGATCAGGTTGGACGGGAAATACACCACCTCGCCGTCGGACTGGCGCACGAACGGCAGTGAAACGATCCCGCGTTGTTCATTGCCCGAGTTGGTGTCGAACAAGTGCGAGCCACGCAGCTCGCCCTCACGGTTGTAGACCTTCAGGCAATAGGCATCGAGGATTTCACTCGGCAGCTCATCCTTGGGCCCAGGCTGGAACCAGCGCTCGTCCGGGTAATGCACGAACGGCGCGTTGGCCAGCTCCTCACCCCAGAACTGGTCGTTGTAGAAGAAGTTGCAGTTGAGTCGCTCGATAAACTCGCCCAACGCCGACGCCAGTGCGCCTTCCTTGGTCGCGCCCTTGCCGTTGGTGAAACACATCGGCGAGTGTGCATCGCGGATATGCAGCGACCACACGTTGGGCACGATATTGCGCCACGAGGCGATTTCAATCTTCATGCCCAGGCCGGCGAGAATGCCGGACATGTTGGCGATGGTCTGCTCCAGCGGCAGGTCCTTGCCGGCGATGTAGGTGCCTGCCTCGGAGGTGGAATGGGGCATCAACAACGCCTGGGCATCTGCGTCGAGGTTTTCCACTTCTTCGATGACAAATTCCGGCCCGGCCTGCACCACTTTCTTTACCGTGCAACGGTCGATGGAACGCAGGATGCCCTGGCGGTCCTTGTCGGAAATGTCCGCCGGCAACTCGACCTGGATCTTGAAGATCTGGTTGTAGCGGTTTTCCGGGTCAACGATGTTGTTCTGCGACAGGCGAATATTCTCGGTTGGAATATTGCGTGTTGCGCAGTACAGCTTCACAAAGTACGCCGCGCACAACGCCGACGAAGCCAGGAAGTAATCGAACGGACCCGGGGCCGAACCGTCGCCTTTGTAGCGAATCGGCTGGTCGGCAATCACCGTGAAGTCATCGAACTTGGCTTCAAGCCGAAGGTTATCGAGAAAGTTGACCTTAATTTCCATGCGGGCACACCAGAATAACGAGCTAAACAAATTGGCCGCCATTATGAAGATTTTCGCCGGGAAGTCTCAGGGTTTTGCGAATCGGCTGCCGATCGGTGCCCGTTCAGCCGAGGCGGATCGACAGTTCGATGTCATCGGCAAACGGCACCGACAGGTAACCATTCCCAGGTTCGCGCACGTGCGCCAGGTATTCAGGGCAGTAGTTGGTGTTGTCAGCCACCACCAGCGCGCCCGGCCGCAGGTGCTTCTCTACCAGGTTCAACACATCGCCATACAGCGACTTGGCGCCATCGAGCAGCAGCAGGTCGACCGATGGCGGCAGGTTTGTCGCCAGTGAAACCAGGGCGTCGCCTTCACGCACTTCGATCAGGTCGCTGACGCCGCCTTCAATGAAATGCTCACGGGCCAGGGCGATCTTTGACGGTTCGAATTCGCTGCCGATCAACACGCCGCCGCCGTTGTCACGCAGTGCGGCAGCCAGGAACAAGGTGGACAATCCAAACGAGGTGCCGAACTCGACAATGGCTTTTGCACCGCTGCTGCGGGCCAGCATATAGAGCAGGTTGCCGGTGTCACGCGATACAGGCAGCCACAGATCCTTGAGCATCGTGTAAAGCTCAAGGTACTCGGTTTTGCTGTGCATCAGGCGGTTGCGCTCTTGCGGCGACACAGTGTCGATGAGCGGGCTGGTCGCCGCATTGGCTTGGGCGTAGAGGCGTTCGATCAAGGCGGCAAGAGGCGCGGTAGTCAGAGTGGTCAGGGTGGTCAGGGTGGTCATGATTGATTTCCGTTGGATGGGGACTAAGATGCGACTAATTCGTCGCATTAAAAGTATGCGAGGGATTCATCGCCTTCGCTATTCGCGTTCGCCCAGCGCTCGGAGCCCACAATGACCACCCGCCAGACGACCCGTATTGCCTCGCGCAAACAGCCACAACAGGCACGTTCCACCGAGCTGGTGGCGGCGATTCTCGAAGCCGCTATTCAGGTTTTGGCCAAGGAAGGCGCCACGCGTTTCACCACCGCGCGGGTCGCGGAAAAAGCCGGCGTGAGTGTCGGCTCGGTGTATCAATATTTCCCCAACAAGGCCTCGATCCTGTTTCGATTGCAGAGCGATGAGTGGCAGCAGACCACCCAACTGCTGCGCGACATCCTCGAAAAAACCGCCGTAGCGCCGCTGACCCGCCTGCGCACCCTGGTGCATGCATTTATCAAGTCCGAATGCGAAGAGGCGCTGATGCGCGGTGCGCTGCACGACGCGGCGCCGCTGTACCGCGATGCGCCGCAGGCGGTGCAAGTGCGCGCAGCCGGCCGGCAGGCCTTCGAGACCTTCATGCTCGAGTTGCTGCCCGAGGTGCCCGACGCAACCCGCGCACTGGCGTGCGACCTGATCCGCAGCACGCTGGGTTGCGTGGGCAAGGACTTTTCCTCCAGCCCGCGCACCGCCGCCGAGATCGAGGTGTATGCCGATGGCATGGCCGCCATGTTCAGCGCTTATGTGAATGCACTCAATCGGCCCTGATTGTTTAACAAAGCCGTAGCGCAAGGTTCACACGGCGATTGAAGGCACCAGCGCTCGAGGGGAGTATAGGCGACTGTGGGAGCTGGCTTGCCTGCGATGGCGGTGGGTCAGTCACCGATGCATGCACGGATAGACCGCTCTCGCAGGCAAGCCAGCTCCCACTTTGGATCGATGCGCATCGTGCAAATGAGCTTCGAACAACAGCCCTGTTTAAGCACGCCCAATCGCTGCTATGTTTCGCCTCTGACCCAGCCAAAGGATGTGCCATGAAACCGTTAGCCACAAACGCCGCATTGGTGATCATCGACATGCAGCAAGGCATGCACGACCCCACGCTGGGGCGCCGCAATAACCCCGACGCCGAGGTGCAGATACGGCACCTGCTGGGTGCCTGGCGGCAGTCCAAGCGCCCCGTGGTGCATGTAAGGCATATGTCCCGCAGCCAGGGCTCGGTGTTTTGGCCAGGCCAACCGGGCTGTGAGTTCCAGCCGGCACTGGCGCCGCTCAAGCATGAGCATGTGGTGGAAAAAAACGTCCCGGATGCGTTCGCCGCCTCCGGCCTGGAGCGCTGGCTGCATGGGCGTGGGATCCGGCAAGTGGTGATCGTTGGGGTGATCACCAACAACTCTGTCGAGTCTACGGCGCGCTCCGGCGGCAACCTGGGTTTTGACGTCACTGTGGCGGCGGATGCCTGCTACACCTTTGATCAAACCGATTTGTCGGGCCGCCTCTGGCCTGCCGAGGATGTGCATGCGCTGTCTCTGAGCAACCTGGCGATGGATTACGCCAGGGTTATCGACACTGCCGATATCCTGAGCATGCTTTAAAAAACGCCTGCCTGCACGAGCATGTCGACAAGCCCTTCCGGCCATACCGTGTCTGCCGTCGATCGCAGCTCCTCAATCGACCACCAATGATGATCCGCCATGACCTGGGCTTCCTGCGCCGTCCATTCGTCTCGCGAAAGGCGCTCGTTTTTCGCCGGAACAACAAAGTACTGTTCAATGGCCAACACGGTTTCGCCACTGGGCAGCATCAGCTCAAATCGGCGGTCTGCTACCGGCGCTTGCACGTCACTGACCACAATGCCGGTCTCTTCGCGCAGCTCACGGATCGCCGCCGTGTGGAAGCTCTCCCCGGCTTCGACGCCGCCGCCGGGTGTCGCCCAGTAATTCCTGCCGGCCAGCGCACCTTTGTTGTGGACGAACCGAAACAGCAGCACTTTTCGCGCAGGGCTGATCACCAGCAGCCGCGCGGCTTGACGTTCACGCATGGGCAGCAGCCCTTTCGCCCAGACGCTCCACCAGCCTGACCAGATAACCATCCGGGTCCTGTACCAGAAACTCACGCTGCCCGACCTCGACTTCGCCCGCCCGGTACCACACGTCTTTGCTGGCCTTGAACACCGGGTGTGCCGCCCTCTCCAGCCGTTGAATGACCGGATGCACCGCCACGACATCAATCTGCAGGTTCATGCCGCGCCCAAACGGGCGTTCCAACGCCGCCGTGAGCCATTGATTGGCGCGTGGGTCGACTTGCTCAAGCATCACTTGAGCGCCGTCCAGGTCAAGATACGCGAAGCCGTCTTCCAGGCGCTGATAAGCCACCGTGCACCCCAAACAACCGACCCAGAACTCAAGGCTGCGGTTCAGGTCGGTCACCATCAATTCCGGGACCAGATTATTTCTTTGCATCATCCAGCTTCCATGGCGGATTTGAGTAACTGCGCGATCGTGTTGCGCAACTCACCGTGTTGATCTTCAGCCTAAGGTGGCGCGGTTTTCCAGTCGTAAAACCACACCGGCATCTTGCGTTTGTCCTCCGGCTCCGAGGCGTAACGCGGGAAAATATGGCAATGCAGCTCCGGTTCCGAGTTGCCCAGAATCTCGTAGTTCATGCACATCGCCCATCACCGCCCAGCCTGAGGCCATGCGGCAAATAACCTTATCGTTGGCGCCGTTGCAGGCGAGCGCTACACGTTCCGTGATCAGTGGCATGCCTCGTCCCTAATGAGAAATATCGAAGGCATCTTAACGGTGAAAACACCACGGGGCTCAACACTTTCAACCTGGCGAGCCGCCATACTTGGAGAGGTTAACTTTTCAGGACAAAAACATTTTTTGTTGTACACAAAATAAAGCTAAAGCTTTATAACCCTCAGGCCGAAACAGTCAGTGATATCAAATCGCCTCTTCGCCCGATGGTCGTCTCGATGAAAATAAAAAACAAGCTCGTGCTCGCGTTCGTCTCTGTCGCCTTTATTCCGGTCAGCCTGGTTGCGGTCATCTCCGTCATGAACACGCGGACTCAAGCGGTCGATCAGTTTATTGATGGCAGCACCCGCGAAATACGTCAGATCGATGGCAATATCCGGCAATTCTTCGACGGCACCTTGCAGAACGTCGATCAAATGTCCGCTGATCCTGTATACACTTCCGTGAACACTCTAAAGGATTATCAACCTGCAAACGCCGCGAGCCAACCAATGCCCGCCCTGGCGCAGCAGGTAATCGACCAGTTTGCCCGTTTCGGCGCCACCCACCCTTCCGCTGCCATTCTGTCCATCGGCCTTGAAGACGGCACCTACGCCAAATGGCCCGATGACCCCCAACTGGCCAAGTACGACCCGCGCACCCGCCCCTGGTACAAGGCCGCCATGGCCAGCCCCAACAAGACCGTGCGCACGCCGGCTTACTACTATGACAAGGATGATGTGGCGCTGGTGGGCACCGCACGTGCGCTGCTCGACAGCAGCGGCAAGGCCAAGGGCGTGTTCGTGGTCAGCGTGTCGCTGAAGAACCTCACCGAATTGCTCAAGAGCATCAAGCTGGGAGAAAGCGGCTACGTGATGTTGATCGAGGACGGCGTGGTGCTGGTCGACCCGCGCAACGCCGCACACAACTTCAAGCCGCTCAAGGACCTCGGCGCGCCGTATGCGCACCTGGCCGAGACGCCCCAGGGCTCAACCGAGGTGGTCATCGACGGTGTGCGCTACATGGCCAACGTGTGGACCTCGCCGGGCCTGGGCTGGCGGTATGTGGGGCTGATCGAATACAACGAAGTCATGGCGGCGGCGACGCGCATGACCTACCTGACCACGGCAATCGTGGCCGTGCTGGTGCTGATCTTCGGACTGATCGCCGCGGCGTTTTCCAAGGTGATCGTCAAACCGATCGGCCAGGTCAGCACCGGCTTGCAGTCCATCGCCCAGGGTGAAGGCGATTTGCGTCATGAGCTGCAAGTACAGGGCAAGGATGAAACCGCCGAGCTGGCGGGCTGGTTCAATAAATTCCTCGCCGCGATCCGTCAGCTGATCCAGCATATTGGCGCGGCCTCCACCAATCTTCAGGACGCGTCACGGGTCAACAGTGAAGTGGCGCACAACATGAACGAAGCCGCCGGGCGCCAGCGTGAGGCAGTGGAATTGGTGTCTACCGCGTTCAACGAAATGGTCGCCACCGCCAACGAGGTGGCGCGCTCGTGCAGTGGCGCGGCGGAGTCGGCCGAGAACGGCCATCGCCGTGTGGCCGAAGGTAAACAGCAGATCGAAGTCACCACCGATAACGTCAACCGCCTGGGCCGCCGCCTGACCGAGTCTTCCCAGGCCATGGTCGAGCTGGAAGCCGGCAGCCGCAGCATCAACCAGATCCTCGGCACCATTCGCGCCATCGCCGAACAGACCAACCTGCTGGCCCTCAACGCCGCCATCGAAGCCGCCCGCGCCGGCGATCAGGGCCGTGGTTTTGCCGTGGTGGCCGACGAAGTGCGCGCACTGGCCAAGCGCACCTCCGACTCCACCGGCGAGATCGAGCAACTGCTCGGCACCCTCGGCAGCAAGACCGAAGAAGTCACCCAGAAGATGAGCAGTTGCCTGGACCTGTCCCGCGCCAGCGTGTCGTCCATCGAAAACGCGCGGGACAGTTTCGAGGGCATCCAGTTGTCGGTGAACGAGATCCGCGACCAGAACCTGCAGATTTCCGCCGCCGCCGAGGAACAACACAGCGTGGCCGAAGAGATCAACCGGCATATCCAGCAGATCTATGACGAGGCAAGGTTGGTGGAGAGCCTGGCCAATGCTGCGCAGGATGATTCGGGGCGGTTATCGAGCCTGTCGCAGGAGCTGAATGGTTTGGTGGGGCGCTTTAAATCCTGATGTGCGCAGCGTAGGTAAAGTGAGCCTGAGTGCCACATTACCTGCCTATGCCTGCCGTCTATACCTGCTGTGAAACCATCCACGCGATAAAGGTTTGCAGTCGCACGCTGAAGGGCTCGCCCTCGGCGCTTGGGTTGCGCGCCTCGAACAGGAAATACGCGATCTGGATGCGCATCGCGGGGTGGTGCTGTACGAACAAGGCAACGTGCTCTTCGAGGGTGTACGGCCAGGGCGCGTCGGGGGCGCGCAATATGTTGGTCACTCGAATCAGTTTGCGCGCCGCTTCGCGTTGCAGCCGCAGGCGCTCGGTTGAAGTATTGGCCTGATGGATGAGGTTGAGATAGCCGCTCAGCACGGATTCAAAATCACCATTCAACGCCAGGGCGATTTCGCGCGAAGGCTGGAAGCGTTCAAAGCGCAGCGAAAGATCCTCGCCCCACACACAACGGCAATGATGCTTGAGCCAGAAACCCCATTTATTTGCGTTTTCAGGCGCCAGCACTTCGGCGCGGTGGCCGACATCGAAGTCGATCTTGGTGACCTCCGGGTGGCGTTGCTCCAGGCTCTGGCGCAGCGCTTGCAGGTGGGCCAATACCGATGCATCCGGCGGTTCGAGCAGAATCAGGCTAAGGTCCAGGTCCGATTCGCCGGGCCTTGCTTCGCCCCTGGCGACACTGCCATACACATAAATGCCGTCCAGCCCAGACTGGGAGAGGCTGGCGCAGACATCCGCCAGCAGCGACTCAAACTCAGGCTGGAAGGCGGCATTGTCGAGCGTCAGCACACAGCCCTGGGCATCCACACCGGTCACCGTACTCATGGGTGATGCACCTCGATCACCAGGCCTTCGGCTTCACTCGGTACCCAGAAATGGCGGGTGATCAGGTCAAACTCGGCGTCGGTGGCGGCGAAATCATGCTCGCCCTGGGCATTGCGCGCCTGTAAACGGCTGCGGCAGGTGGCGTCATCCAGCTCCACATAGTGCAGGCAGTGCGGCGCTTGCGCCGCCTGGGCCAAACTCAGCAGCCACTCGCGATTAGCCAGCGTATTGGCCGGGAAGTCCAACACCACGCTGATGCCCGCTTGCAGCACGTTGATCACCAACGGCCCCAGCACACCCCGAATACGCTGGGCGCAGCTCACATAATCGGCAATCGAGCGGACTTCGCCGGGGTAAAGTGTGGCGAGCCAATGGTCTTCGCTCAACAGGATGGCGGCGTGTTCAGCGGCCAAAGTGTTGGCCAGGGTGGATTTGCCGGAGGCGATCTTGCCGCACAGCAGGTGCAGGGTTGGCATGGACAGGGTTCCTTTTGTCAGGCCCTGAAGCATGCCAGATTTCAGGCCTCTGCATGCCGCAAACCAAAGAGCCGTTCGTTTCTATACACGCCTTGGCGGCACTGAAGAACCCGGCAGCCGTCGCACGCTGGTGCGCGGTGGCGTGACGCTGGAAGAGGTGCGCTATGTGTGGACCTCTTAAGCCCCGGGCAAACCCTCAAATAATATTTCGACACGAATTACGCTGAACTATCCGCCAGGCTCCAGGCTCCTTCCCTATGCGCTGCCCCGCCCCGGGGCGTTGGATAAAACAAGGAGCCGCGACCCCATGACCACCCTTCCCGCCTACCCACTCGTCAGGCCTGGCCCGCTGCATTCGACCCTGTTGGCCGGCACCGTGCCGTTGTTTCTGGGCGCGTTGCTCAGTGACATCGCCTACGGCCAGACCTATCAGATCCAATGGGCCAACTTCGCCTCCTGGCTGATCGCCGGAGCCTTGGTGTTTTGTGGCTTTGCATTGTTGTTCGCGCTGGTCAACCTGGTGCGCGCCGAGCATAAAGGCGGACGCCCCGCCGCGTACTTCCTGCTGTTGCTGATCACCTGGGTACTCGGGCTGGTCAACGCATTTCAGCATGCCAAGGACGCCTACGCCATGATGCCTGTGGGCCTGGTGCTGTCGGTGATCGTGACGGTTCTGGCGATCGTTGCCACGTGGATCGGCCTGACCAACCTGCGCTCGGGAGCTGCCAAATGAACCCACTCCATACGCTGACCTTACTGAGCGCAGCCCTGCTGCTAAGCGCCTGTGGCGACGCCGGCGACAAGACCCAGGCACGCGGCCCCGACCCTAAACTGCCCGCGCAACAGAGCAGCCTGCTGCCGAGCATGAAGATTGCCGAACCGACACCCTGGGGCGAGCAAAAACCCACAGTGCCGCAAGGCTACAGCGTCACCGCTATCGCCACCGATCTGGCCATCCCACGACAAACCCTGGTGCTGCCCAACGGCGATATCCTCGTCGCCGAAGGCCGTGGCGGCAGTGCGGCCAAGCTCAAGCCCAAGGACGTGATCGCCAGCGTGATCAAGGCCCAGGGCAACACCAAGGTCAAGAGCGGTAACCGCATCACGTTGCTGCGCGATGCCGACGGTGACGGCAACTACGAACTCAAAACCGTGTTTGCCGACAACCTCAACGCGCCCTACGGCCTGGCTTTCGCCGACGGCAAGCTGTACGTGGCCAACCAGGATGCCCTGGTGCGCTTCGACTATGCCGACGGCCAAACCAAAGCCAGCGGCCCGCCTGCCAAAATCACCGACCTGCCGGCACAGATCAACCATCACTGGACCAAATCCCTGGCCGTCAGCGAAGACGGGCGCCAGCTCTATGTGGGCATCGGCTCCAACAGCAACATCACCGAGCGCGGCATGGAAGTGGAAATCGACCGCGCCATGGTCTGGCAGATCGACGCGGCCACCGGCGCACACAAGCCCTACGCCACCGGCCTGCGCAACCCGACCGCACTGACCATTCAGCCGGGCTCGGGGCAGTTGTGGACGGTGGTCAACGAACGCGATGAACTCGGCCCCGACCTGGTGCCGGACTACCTCACCTCGGTGCGCGAAGGCGCCTTTTACGGCTGGCCCTACAGCTACTGGGGCCAGAACGTCGACCCGCGCGCGCAACCGCAGAACCCGATGAAAGTCGCAGCCGCGATCAAGCCGGATTACAGCCTGGGCTCCCACGTTGCCGCGCTCGGCGTGGATTTTTCGATCCCGGCCATGGGTGAACAATTTGCCGACGGCGTGTTTGTCGGCGAACACGGCAGCTGGAACCGCGACAACCCGGTGGGCTACAAGGTGATCTTTGTGCCGTTCAGCAACGGCAAGCCGGCGGGCGAACCGATTGATTTCGCCACCGGCTTTCGCGGCGATGACGGCAAGACCCGTGGCCGCCCGGTGGGCGTGACGGTGGACCCCAAAGGTGCGCTGATCATTGCCGATGACCTGGCCAACACCGTTTGGCGGGTGACGCGCAATCAGTAACCCGCTACAGCAAATGTGGGAGCGGGCTTGCCCGCGAAGGCGTTGTGACAGTCACCCGATGGATTGACTGATTCACCGCATTCGCGAGCAAGCCCGCTCCCACACAGGAACTAACGATTACCCGTGGTCACTCACAAATCCGTGATTTCCTTATGGCGCGGCACCAGCGCTTTCATCACGCTCCACGCCACCAGGTACGCCAGGGCACAGATCGCAAACATGATCATGTAGCCGGTGTGAATGTCGTTGATGGACTTGTAGTAGTCGAACACCCAGCCACCGATCTTGGTCATCACCACACCGCCCAGGCCACCCGCCATCCCGCCGATGCCGACCACCGACGCCACGGTTTTTTGCGGGAACATATCCGACACGGTAGTGAAAATGTTGCACGACCACGCCTGGTGCGCCGAGGCGCCCACGCCGATCAGCAACACCGGCACCCAGAACCCGAGGTAACCGAACGGTTGCGCCAGCAACACCACCAGTGGGAACAGCGCGATCACCAGCATGGCTTTCATGCGGCCGTCATACGGGGCATCACCCCGCGCCATAAAGTAGCTGGGGAACCAGCCGCCGCCGATACTGCCGACCATGGTCATGCTGTACAGCACGGCCAACGGCATCACGATGTCCGCGCCTTTCATGTTGTATTGCGCCGACAGGTAAGTGGGCAGCCAGAACAGAAAGAACCACCACACGCCGTCCGTCATGAACTTGCCGAAGGCGAATGCCCAGGTCTGGCGATAGGTCAGCAGCTTGAACCACGAGACTTTTTTCGGCGTCGCTCCTACAGGCTCAGGCGCGAAAGGCTGTACGGTCTGGTCACTGCGGATGTAGGCCAGTTCTTCGGCGGACAAACGCTTTTGCTGCTCCGGTTTCTCATAGAGCATCGACCACACCGCTACCCACACAAACCCGAGCATGCCGATCACGATAAACGCGGCTTCCCAGCCCCACATGCCGGCAATCAGCGGCACACAGATCGGCGCCAGGATCGCCCCCACGTTGGCGCCGGAGTTGAAGATGCCGGTGGCCAGGGAGCGTTCTTTCTTTGGGAAATATTCGGCAGTGGCCTTGATCGCAATCGGGAAGTTACCCGCCTCGCCAATCGCCAGCACCGCGCGGGAGAGCATAAAGCCGGCAATCGATACCGGAATCACCGCCAGGCCGATGGCGGCGCTGAGCGAGGCAATCCCCGCGCCCATCGGCACCGAGAACGCATGCATGATCGCGCCGGTGGACCAGATGGCGATGGCCACCACATAGGCAGCCTTGGTGCCGATCTTGTCGACAAACCGCCCGGCAAACAGCATGGAAATCGCATAAACGAACTGGAACACCGCCGCGATGTTGGCGTAGTCGGTGTTGCTCCAGCCAAATTGGGTCGACAGTTGCGGCGCCAAGAGGCTGAGCACCTGGCGGTCGAGGTAATTGACGGTGGTGGCAAAGAACAACATCGCGCAGATGGTCCAGCGATAGTTGCCGACGGCCTGGCCGACGCGGTGGGCGTTGATGGGCTCATTCAAATTCATGGCATCACTTTTTATTTTTGTTAGATAGGACATATGTAACGTCATATGTCGTCGTACAACTGCGACTTTTATAGCCGGGCGCCTTGGCGGTGTCAATCTGAAAGATTGGCGTTTACTCAGGTATTACAAGGGCGTGCAAACAATCAGCGCAAAGCAGTTGTAGGACGACGAATGCTAAACACCCGGCTAGGCGCCTTGCCCGGTACATCGTCGAGCAGGCCGTAGGGCTGCATGCCGAGCTTTTCCAATACACGGATCGAAGCCGCGTGATCAGGCCGCACCAGGCCGAAAACCTCCGGTAGATTCAGTGTCTGGAAGGCCAGCGCCAGCGCATCCCGACCCAGCTCGGTGGCGTAGCCCTGCCCCCACGCCTCCACCGCGAAGCGATAACCCAGGTTGATGCGCCGCTCGGTCAGGTAATTAAGCGGCGCGATGCCGCCAAAACCGATGAGGTGTGCGGGCTGTTCCTTGCGGGCAATCGCCCACCAGCCATAACCCTGGGTGGCCCATTGTTCCAGCCAGTGGTTGAGCACGCGCCGGGCGTGCTCCAGGTTGGCCATCGGCCCGGCAGGGTTGAACAGGTTTGTCCGCGGGTCACCGAAGATTGCGAATAATCGCTGCACATCGTTGGCTTCTGGCTTGCGATAGATCAGCCGTGAAGAGGTGTCAGGCATGTGCACAATTCCTTCTTGAAGCCATAAAGTTCAACCCATCAGCAAAAAAACGCAAATAGCGGTGAATTATTTGGTGTCGGCTTGTATCTGAAGTGACAGAGCGGTGCCATCGCAACGATGGCACCTCCCCTGTTCAGTTTTAGAGTGACCCGCATGAAATTACGTAAGAAAAGCGTCAAACCCATTGGTTTGAAAGACATCACCATCGTCGACGATACCAAGGTGCGCAAGGCGATCACCGCCGCCGCACTGGGTAATGCCATGGAGTGGTTCGACTTTGGTGTGTACGGGTTCGTCGCCTACGTGCTCGGCAAGGTGTTCTTCCCCGACGCTTCGCCCAGCGTACAAATGATCGCTGCCTTGGGCACCTTCTCCGTACCCTTCCTGATTCGCCCGCTGGGCGGCCTGTTCTTCGGTGCCCTGGGCGACAAGTACGGGCGGCAGAAAGTATTGGCCGCCACCATCGTGATCATGTCCCTGAGCACCTTCGCCATCGGCCTGATCCCCGGCTACGCCTCGATAGGCATCTGGGCGCCGATCCTGCTGCTGTTGTGCAAAATGGCCCAGGGCTTCTCGGTGGGCGGTGAATACACCGGCGCGTCGATCTTTGTCGCCGAATACGCGCCGGACCGTAAACGCGGGTTCCTCGGCAGCTGGCTGGACTTCGGCTCCATCGCCGGCTTCGTGCTCGGTGCCGGCGTCGTGGTGCTGATCTCGACAATCCTCGGTGAAGCCGACTTCGAGGCCTGGGGCTGGCGCCTGCCGTTCTTCCTGGCCCTGCCGCTCGGCATCATCGGCCTCTACCTGCGTCACGCGCTGGAAGAAACCCCGGCCTTCCAGCAGCACATGGACAAGCTCGAACAAGGCGACCGCCAAGGCCTGACCCACGGCCCCAAAGTCTCCTTCAAGGAAGTCGCCACCCAGCACTGGCGCAGCCTGCTGACCTGCATCGGTATCGTCGCGGCCACCAACGTGACGTACTACATGCTGCTCACCTATATGCCCAGCTACCTGTCGCATAACCTGCATTACAAAGAAAACAGCGGTGTGCTGATCATCATCGCGATCATGGTCGGCATGCTGTTTGTGCAGCCGTTCATTGGTTTTGTGAGTGACAAGATTGGCCGCAAGCCCTTCATCATCGCCGGCAGCGTGGGCCTCCTGTTCCTGTCCATTCCGGCGTTCATGCTGATCACCAGCGGCAAGATCGGCCTGATCTTCGCCGGCCTGTTGATCCTGGCGGTGGTCCTCAACTTCTTCATTGGCGTAATGGCCTCGACCCTGCCGGCGATGTTCCCCACGCACCTGCGCTACAGCGCGCTGGCCAGTGCCTTCAACGTCTCGGTATTGATCGCCGGTGTTACTCCCACCGCAGTGGCCTGGCTGGTGGAAAGCACCAACGACCTGTACATGCCCGCTTACTACCTGATGGTGTTTGCCGTGGTTGGCCTGATCACCGGCCTGACCATGAAGGAAACCGCCAACAAGCCCCTGCGCGGCGCCGCGCCTGCGGCATCGGACATGGCAGAAGCCAAGGAAATACTGCAAGAGCACCACGACAATATCGAGCAGAAGATCGAAGACATCGACACTCAGATTGCCGAACTGGAAGCCAAGCGCCAGAACCTGGTGCAGCAGCACCCACGCATCAACTGACTACTGACCCGGTGTGGCGGCCCCTGCCGCCATGCCTTTGGAGTGCCTGAACATGGTTCCAAGCGTCACCGCAGCACATTCGCTACTCAGCGCCGACGAACGCGCTGCCATCGCCGAAATAGAAGCCACCACCAGCATCCTGCAACTGGTTACCCGCCTGACCGGCATGCGCTTTGCCGGCATCGCCAAGTTCACCGACCTTGAGTGGGTCGTCTGTTCGGTGCATGACACCGCCGACATGGGCATCCACGTCGACGACGTGCTCGACCTCGAAACCACGTTGTGCAGTGAGTTCTGCATCAACCCGCAGACCCTGTTCATCCCGCAGATCAGCCACAACGGCCGCTTCGCCGCGCGCCCGGTGGTCAAGCAGTTCGCCATCGAAAGCTACGCCGGTGCGCCGATCTTCCTGCCCGATGGCCGCCTGTTCGGCGCATTGTGCGCGCTGGATTCGCGAGCGATGCTGTTTGAAGACCCCAATCTGCCGGAAACCCTGAGCCTGTTTGCGCGGCTGATCGGCTGTATTTTCTTCGCTAACTTGAGCTCGGTTGATCACTAACGCCAACTGCCGCGCGTCGTAGCCGCGCGGATAACCTTAAAGAAAACGCGCCGTCCCAGCGCTGTGAGAATCAATCAATGCGACGAGCCTTGCCGTAGCAGAACCCACCAGGTAACCGTGCGGGTCATGCCACTGGACCAATACGGAGTGAAGCTTGGTGTAAAGTTCCGGCTCGGCCACGGTGCCCGCATTGATGCACGCCAAAACAGGACCACCGCTCATGCCTTCAGGCTCGAGAAGACTTATGAGCGTCACGCCATTGCTACAAACCAAATCTTCGTTTTCAAGCTCATAGAGTCTTGCATCCGGTATCTGCGTGCTGGTTTGAATGTCCCTGACTTCCAGGCGCGTAGAAACCGGCAAAGCAGTGAGCGCACCATTGGGCCGTAAATCCGCAGGAAACCCTACGACCACGACATGATGAGCAGCGTTGGAAAAAATCCCCAAATCACGGCCAATAGGAAGTCGCGTCAAGCCGGCCATGGCCTGTTCCAACTCTTCATCCAACTCAAAAAAACCAATGTCGTCTTGTTCGCTATAATAAAATTTTCGGTGAGCCAGCGAATAACGCTGTCCTCTGATTTCAATAGACGCGCACGACTTTGCATCCTCTTTGAAGTTATGGAGCGCGGACACAAAATAGCTTTTACCCTCAAAACTCCCCAGAAAGCCTGTACCCAGCACATCCAATGGAACGAGGGCAGAAAAATCCCTGATCGCCAAAACAGCCTGCCCGCCATGCTGGCCAATTTTGTCGAGTTCCTTCAATAGCTTATTCATTTCAGTCTCAATAGTTGAATGTCAGAATCGTACCCGCTGGGGGGTAATTAACCAGGTTGACGTAGTGTTGGAGCAACCCTTCCAAATAAGGCGTTCTTTCCGGAAAATAAAACTTTACGCCGGTATTTGCCGGAACATCGAGGATGCGGCGAAAAACTTCTTGGTGCGGATGCACTCTCCCATCAGCAAGAAATACGTAATTGGAGCAGGACCATTGGGACAGCAAGGCAGCCGTCGTATTTGCATTGCTGCCATGGTGCGACACTTTGACGAGTTCATAATGCGGCGTTGAATTCGGGTAGAGTGTATCGAGCGCGTCACTCACGACAGATGGCCAGGCATCGCCTAAAAACAACCATGAGCGCCCGTTGAATCTTACCTCAAGCGCAAGGCTCAGCAGGTTCGACTTTGATGAGTCTTCCTTGAATTCGTCGGCCGTGCCGTGCAAATCCGCGTACGCGCGAAACGGTCTACGCACGCTGATATTTCGTGGAGGGGGCAATTCGACGACCGTCCCGACACCATACTTGGATACGTGTTTTTCGATCGGCGAAAGATAGACCAATTCAATCTGGCCGTCATACACAGTTTCGATCTGCCCCGCGCACACGACGCGCGAATTATAAGTCGTCTTGGTCGCGGAAAGCTTGCGTGCCTGTCGAGGTGATATCTCAGCCAGCCCCGACAAGTTCCGAAGTTTATCCACCATCATCGATGAATTGAAAATCAGATCATTGATAACCAACGCACGCCCCTCAGACAGCAAGTACAGAAAACCGCCAATATGATCATCATCGTGATGCGTAACGATTGCCAGATCAATAATGCCATTGGGTACCAACGCCAGAAGAGCGTTGTACGTTTTCTCGACCTTAGCATCAGGGCGACTGGGCCCTGCATCAATCAGCATGTTAAAACTTGCATCGTTGAACTGCAGCAAGATGCAATCACCCGCCCCAACAGGCAGGAAAGAAATTTTTAAATTACGGGAACTGTCCAACTGCCTCACTACTCCATCCGGCCCCATCTAGGGGTATGCCTGTTATCTGAAAAACTGACTCGGCGTCTTGCCAAACTGCTTCTTGAACATGCTGGTGAAGGCGCTCGGGCTCTCGTAACCCAATTCGATGGCGACATCGATAATCTTCTGCCCCACCGCAATGCGCTCCAGCGCCAGCAGCAACCGCGCTTGCTGGCGCCATTGGCCGAAGGTCAAGCCGGTTTCCTTGCGAAACAGACGCTGGATGGTCTTCTGGTCCAGCTCAAGCCGCCCACTCCAATCCTCCACCGTCGAGGCATCCCCAGGGTCCTGCTGCAGCGCCAGGCAAATCCGGTTGATACGCGGGTCGCCCGGTTGTGGCAGCGACAGCGGCAACGCCGGCAGAATCGCCAGTTCATCAAGGATCAGGTGCATGATCCGCGCATCGCGTGAATCCTCGGCATACGGCGGCTTCAAACTCACCGACGCCTTGATCAGCTCACTCAGCAACGGCGAAACGCTCACCGCCTTGGTCTCGGTCGGCAGGTTCGGGAACGCATCGGGGCGCACAAACACACTGCGCATTTTCAACGGGCCCACACAGCGCAACGAGTGGACCTGCCCGCACGGCATCCAGAAGCCACGATTGGACGGTACCGTCCACTGGTTGTGCGCCGAGTGCACCACCATCACGCCCTCGATGGCGTAAAGTAACTGGTGCTTTTCGTGGCTATGCTCGGGGATCACCCAGTTTTCGGGGTAATCGGTGGCGGAACTGATCACAGCCCAGTCGCCTGCGTCGATTTCCTGCAAAAATTCATTCAGTGGTTTGATCATTTCGCCCTTTTTGCGACAGTTGCCTCCCGAATTTCGTGAGACAGGCATTGGCACCGAATTTAGCATAACCGCTGAAACAATTAGAAATGGCTGGCGGGCTCAAGTACTCGCCACCTCAGTTTGCTGCCCTGTATGGAATGCCTGCATGACGACCGTTACCGCGTCACCCGCCGCTGCAACCACTACGCCCCAAGTGAGCCCCTTGGTCATGCGCGTCCTCGGCGCCTGCGCCCTGGCCCACCTGATCAATGACCTGATCCAGGCCGTGCTGCCTTCGATCTACCCGATGCTCAAGGCCAACTACGGGCTGAGCTTCACCCAGGTGGGCCTGATCACCCTGACCTTCCAACTGACTGCCTCGCTGCTGCAACCCTGGATCGGCTACCACACCGACCGCCATCCCAAGCCCTGGCTGCTGCCGGCCGGCATGGTGTGCACCTTGATCGGTATCCTGATGCTGGCGTTTGTCGGCACCTTTCCGGCGATTTTGCTGGCGGCGGCCCTGGTGGGCGTCGGCTCGTCGACCTTCCACCCGGAAACCTCGCGCGTCGCGCGCCTGGCTTCCGGCGGGCGTTACGGCCTGGCGCAATCGACCTTCCAGGTCGGTGGCAACACCGGCAGCGCCTTCGGCCCGTTGCTGGCGGCGGCAATCATCATTCCTTATGGCCAAAGCCATATCGCCTGGTTCGGGCTGTTCGCCGTGTTTGCGATTCTGGTGCTCTATGGCCTGAGCCGCTGGTACCGCAACCACCTCAACCTGTTCAAGCTCAAGCAAGGCGGCAAGGCCACCCACGGCCTGTCCAAAGGCCGCGTGACCTTTGCCCTGGTGGTGCTGGCGCTGCTGGTGTTCTCCAAATACTTCTACATGACCAGCCTGACCAGCTACTTCACCTTCTACCTGATCGAGAAGTTCCAACTGTCGGTGGCCAGTTCGCAGATGTACCTGTTCCTGTTCCTTGGGGCGGTGGCCGTGGGCACCTTCGCCGGTGGCCCGATCGGCGACAAGATCGGGCGCAAGAAAGTCATTTGGTTCTCGATCCTCGGCGCTGCGCCCTTCACCCTGGCCCTGCCCTACGTCGACCTGTTCTGGACCGCCGTACTCAGCGTGGTCATCGGCTTTATCATCGCCTCGGCCTTCTCGGCCATCGTGGTCTTCGCCCAGGAACTGGTACCGGGCAATGTGGGGATGATCGCCGGGATCTTCTTTGGCCTGATGTTCGGCTTCAGCGGGATTGGCGCCGCATTGCTGGGTTTGCTCGCTGACAACCATGGCATTGAGTACGTCTACAAGATCTGCTCGTTCCTGCCACTGGCGGGCATCCTCACCATATTGCTGCCCTCGACCAAAGGCGTTTAAAACGTATCTATTAGCCGCCTTGGGCCTACAAAGCCCAGGCGGCTTTTTACATAAAAATACAGAACCGTCCTACCTGCAATTGGAACTCAATCATCGCTAAAGCCACTGACTTAACGCAACTGGGCAGTGCCTGTTTTCTTTTAGTCTGATGAGGATAACGAATGATTATTTCCCCACCTGCGATACATCACTCCCTGTACTCGATTAATTCGGATAGTCCACCGACGAACAACGAAGTGGCTGACGCGCCGATTGCCATCAGAACTAAACGCGGGATCGCTGACAAATATCGTCTATGGCCACAAAACTCGACCATTACCATTGCCTTCATGGACACTTCTCCCGCCCATAGAGCGATCATACAAAAACACATTGAGAAAAATTACGCACCCCTGATTAATTTGAAGCTCAAGTTCGTAGAGGGTACCCAAGGCGATATTCGCATATCGACCAGCGCAGATATAGCGGGTGACTGGTCCATCGTTGGGACGGGGGCGTTAACCGAGCCCGCCAATGAGCCGACGATGCATTTGGACCCTCATAAAGCCGAAGACATATTTAAAATGAATATTCTTCATGAGTTTGGTCACGCGTTGGGATTGCGTCACGAACATCAACATCCGGACAGAACACTGGACTTCAACCTGCCCAGGTTATACGAACTTTATAAGAAAAAGTTTAAGTTAGATACAATAGACGTTCATGAGCAAATCCTTGAAAAGCTGAAGCCTGCGGACATCATAGCCTCCGATTACGATCCGAAGTCCATCATGCATTACAACCTGAGCAGGCTGATACTCTGGAAGCAGAAGACAACGGGCTACAACTTCACGCTTTCTAACGACGATAAAGCCCTTCTACAATCCATTTATCCACGCCCCAAACCTGGGTCTGTGCGGCGACCACGCTGAGGTTTAAGGCGCGCCGATTGACTGGCTGACACATGCATCGAAACATACAGCAGCCTCACTTCCGAGGTACCGACTTTCTCGCGTAAAATTCAAGCATTGCGGGCGTCGCGGCACTCGCCAGACGCGTTGTCTCGACGCCCGCTCGTACCACTAAAGGTCGTAATTGACCGCCACACTTCTACCGGTTTTCACCGACACCAACGCGCAATCCGCCAGATGCAACGCATACAAGCCATCACGCACACTGGTCGGTAACGCGCGGCCAGCGCTCAGTGCATCAATGAACTGCGCCAGCTCATTACGATAAGCATCGGCATAACGTTCGAGAAAAAAGTGCTGCAACGGCTCCAGCGCTTCGGTGTGGTCGGCACTCCAATGGCGCAACGTACTGGGACGGTGGTTGTCGGTGAGCAGCACGCCCGTGGCGCCGGACACTTCTACACGCTGGTCATAGCCATACACCGCCTGACGGCAGCAGTTGATGTGGCATTGCTTGCCGGAGGCGGTGCGCAGCAGCACCATGACACTGTCGTAGTCGTCGATGTCTGCCAGGCTCGGGTCCACCAGGCGGCTGGCGAAGGCACTGACCTCCACCGGTTCCTCGCCGAGCAGGTGGCGGGCGGTGTCGAAGTCATGGATGGTCATGTCGCGCAGGATGCCACCGGAGTGTTCCAGGTAGTCACGCGGCGCCAGGCCGGGGTCGCGGCTGGTGATGATCACCTGGCGCACGGCGCCGATCTGGCCGGCGTCCAGCGCCTGGCGCAGGCGCAGCATGTCGGGGTCAAAACGCCGGTTGAAACCGAGCATCACCTTGCCGCCCAGGCGTTCGACGGCCTGGGCGGCGCTGCGGGCCTTGGCGATATCCAGGTCGATCGGCTTTTCGCACAGCACCGCCTTGCCTGCGGCCACCGCCGCCAGCAACAGGTCGATATGGGTGTCGGTGGGCGTGCCGATCACCACGGCATCTATGTCTTGGCGGGCAAGCACGGCGGCGCAGTCATAGGCCGCTTCGCAACCTAATTGCGTGCTGAGCGCGTCGACACCTTCGCGCCAGGGGTCGGCCACCAGCACCAGCGTGGCGTTGGGGTGAGCGGCGACGTTGGCGGCGTGGATTTTGGCGATGCGCCCGGCACCTAAAACGGCAATACGTAGCATGGTCGAACTCCTGGCGTTGTTATTGAGGGAGCTTCAGTCCGGCAGGTTGAACGGTGTAACGATCTGCACCTGTGACGGCGCAATCGGCCCGGCTTTCCATAGCCGGTGGTGTTGCAGGATGTGCAAAAACACGCTGCGGGCATCGATTTGCAGGTTGTGGTCGATGATCGCGGCGACTTTTTCTTCCAGCAGCAGCTGGCGGTTTTCTTCGTCCAGGTCATGGCCGATAAACACCTCCAGCGGGCGCTCGAGGGCGGCGAAGGCGTCGACAATCGCGCGGTTACCGCCGCCGACGCTGTACACCGCCTTGAGGTCGGGGTGTTGCTTGAGGGCCTGGGTGACGCGCTCAAAGGTGCGGTCGTACACGCCGTAGCCGCCGCTGATATCCAGCACCCGCAGGTGCGCGGCACGCCCACGCAGCCAGGCGCGAAAGCCCATCTCGCGTTCTTCTTCACCACGGAACAGTTCGCTGCCGATCACCACCGCCACATCCTGAGGTTGCGCCGGCAGCCAGCGCGACATCAGGTAGGCCGCGGTCTGGCCGGCAGTGCGGTTGTCCATGCCCACATAGCCAATGCGCTCGCTTTGCGGCAGGTCAGTGACCAGGGTCACCACCGGAATGCCCGCCGCGATCAACTGCTTGACGGCCTGATTCACCGCCGGCTCATCCGCCGCCTTGAGCACCACGCCCTGGCTGCCGGTTTCAAGGCAACGCAGCAACTGATCGTGCATGGCCTGGGGTTCGATTTCTTCAAACAGGTGAAAACGCGGCGCGATGCGAAACGGCGCCAGGCTGCCCAATTGCGCGGTGATTGCCGCTTGCACCGCCGCGCTGAAGCGCTGGGGCGTGTGCATGATCACATCGACGTGAAAGGTGCGCCCCACCGCCAGGCCGTTTTTTTCCTGGGCCTCCAACTCATCCAGCGCCTGCTCGATGCGCCGAGAGGTCTGCGCATGCACGCTGCCACGCTGGTGCAACACGCGGTCGACCGTGGCTTTGCTCACGCCGGCCTGGGTGGCGAGTTGCTTGATGGAGAAGTGTTTTGCGCGTTCGAGCATGCGGTTCGCCTGAGGTGTTTTTGAGGTCTTTTTTGGGCGTTACTGAGGTTTTGCAATGCTAGTCTCAGTTTTGCCCGGCGTCGAGCCAGGCCGACAAAACAACAAAAATTTCAGGAGAACCCCATGCCTCACACCGATCTCGCCAGCGCATTCAACGGCCAATATTTTGTCGTCACCGGCAGCACCCAGGGTTTGGGCGCTGCCGTGGCGCATACCCTGGCGCAGCGTGGCGCTGCCGGACTGATCATCTGCGGGCGCCGCCGCGCCGAGGGCGAAGAACAGGTCCGGCAACTGGCACTGCTCGATTGCCAGGCATTTTTTGTCGAGGCCGACCTGGAAAACGTCGAGGATTGCCGTGCGATCATCGACGCGGCCCGCACCCACTTCGGCACCTTGCACGGGCTGGTGAACTGCGCCGGCATGTCGGATCGCGGCACCATTCTCGACACCTCGCCCGAGCTGTTTGATCGGCTGTTTGCGGTGAACGTGCGGGCGCCGTTTTTTCTGATGCAGGCAGCACTCAAGCTGATGATCAGCACCGGCGTGGAAGGCGCGGTGGTGAATATCCAGAGTGTCACCGGGCATGGCGGGCAATCGTTTTTAAGCGCCTATGCGGCGTCCAAGGGCGCGCTGGGGATATTGACCAAGAACGTGGCGTTCAGCGCATTGCGTAATCGCATCCGCGTGAATGGCCTGAATATCGGCTGGATGGACACGCCTCACGAGGATCAGATCCAGCGCCAATACCACGGCGCGCAGGACGGCTGGCTGGCCGAGGCCGAACGCGCGCAGCCGTTCGGACGGCTGCTCAAGCCCGAAGAGGTGGCGCAAAGCGTGGCGTTTTTGCTCTCGCGTGAAGCCGGGATGATGACCGGCTCGGTGATCGACCTGGAGCAAGGCGTGGTCGGCTGCACCGACAGCGGCAGCCCGCAACCGCACCAGGCGCTGAGCCTGCCGGGAGGTGTGTGATGTCGGCGTTCGTGACCGGCGCGGCGGTGCGCCTGGCGGATTTCAGCCGCATCTGCACCCAACGGACCAGCGCCGAGGATTACCCGCTGTGTGCCGAAGTGGTGAGCAATGTGCCGATCTATCAGGCCGGCACTTTACGCAACAGCGAACGCCTGCGCGTCATGGATGAGCTGCACCGCCTGTTCCGCGACGGGCCTGGGGTGATGGTGGTGCGCCAGGCCTATGAAGACCTGGAAGTGGTCGACCGCCATAGCCAGGTGTTCGAGGCGATCTTTGCCCAGGAGGCTGCGCAAGGCGTGGCCGCCGACCATTTTGCCCAGGCCGGCAGCAACGGGCGCATCTGGAATTCACTGCAAAAAGCCGCGCTGCAGTCGCCGGAATCGTTTGCCGAGTATTACGCCAACCCGCTGCTCGGTTTGATCGCCGAAGCGTGGCTGGGGCCGAGCTTTCAGATGACCGCGCAAGTGAACGTGGTCCACCCTGGCGGGCAGGCGCAACAGCCGCACCGTGACTATCACCTGGGCTTTCAGACCACTGAGGTGGTTGAACGCTTTCCGCTGCCGCTGCATCTGTTGTCGCAATACCTGACGCTGCAAGGCGCGGTGGCCCATTCGGATATGCCGCTGGAAAGCGGGCCGACCCAACTGCTGCCCTTCTCCCAGCAATACCCGCTGGGTTACCTGGCCTGGCGCCGCGCGGAGTTTATCGATTACTTCCAGCAGCACGCCGTGCAATTGCCACTGAACAAGGGCGACCTGCTGTTCTTCAACCCGGCGCTGTTCCACGCAGCGGGCACCAACCGCACCACCCACCACCGTCGCATGGCCAACCTGCTGCAAATCTCCTCGGCGTTCGGCAAGCCCATGGAAGCCCTCGACCGTGACCGCATGATGCTGGCGGTGTACCCGGTGCTGCTGGCCAACCCTGCGTTGAATGCCGAAGCGGTGATCGCCTGTACGGCCGACGGTTATGCCTTCCCCACCAACCTCGACACCGACCCGCCCTTGCACGGGCTGGCCCCACAAACCGGGCAACAACTCATGCAACAAGCCCTCAACGAACGTTGGCCCTATGCGGACTTCGCCGCTGCCGTGGCGCAGCTGCGGGCCAAGCGCCAGGCGTGAATCCCACTGCTTTTACAACAACAAAAAAAACGGAGCATCACCATGAAGAAGCAACTTCTCGCAGCACTGCTGACCCTCGCTGTTACGCCCTGGGCCTGGGCGGATATTCGCATCGGCGTGAGCATCGCCCAGGTCGACGATGTGTTCCTCGCGCAAATGCGTGACTACATGGCCACCCACGCCAAGGAGTTACCCGGCGTGACCTTGCAATTTGAAGACGCCCAGGGCGATGTGGTGCGCCAGCTTAACCAAGTGCAGAACTTTACTGCCCAGGGCATGGACGCGATTATCGTCAACGCGGTGGACACGGCGGCCACGCAGAAAATGACCGTCAATGCCCAGCAGGCCAAGATCCCGCTGGTGTACGTCAACCGCCGCCCGGAGTTCAAGGACGTGCCGCCGGGTGTGGGTTATGTTGGCTCGGATGAGATCAAGGCCGGGGAAATCCAGATGCGCTACCTGGCAGAGAAAATGGGTGGCAAGGGCAACCTTGCGATCATGCTCGGGCTGCTGTCCAACAACGCCACGCACAACCGCACGCTGGGGGTGAAGACGGTGCTCAAGGACTACCCGGATATCAAGATTGTCGAGGAGCAAAGCGCCGAATGGCAGCGCGGCAAGGCGATTGACCTGATGAACAACTGGATTGTATCCGGGCGCAAAATCGATGCCGTGGCGGCGAACGCCGATGAAATGGCGATTGGCGCCGCCATGGCGATCAGCCAGGCGGGCATGCAGCCGGGCAAGGATATCCTGGTGGCCGGCAGCGATGGCGGCGCAGCGGGGCTGGACGCGGTGAAGAAGGGCCAGCTGCTGGTGACGGTGTATCAGGACAATAAGGGCCAGGCCGTTGGCTCGATTGATCTGGCGGTGAAGATGGTCAAGAAGGAACCCTATGTGGCTGAGCTGACCATTCCTTATCAGCAGATCACCAAAGACAATTACCAGGCGTTTTTGAACCCCTAACCCATACCCTGGTGGCGAGCGGGCTTGTCACAAGAGTCGGCTCGACCCTAGCGTTCTGTTTGACGCGTGAACCCATTCACTACGATATAAAGCAACGGCCCCACCGAAACAAACACCGCCGTCAGCGCAAAATACGGCAGCACAGACACCACCGACCGCCCGCGCCCACGCGCATCCCGATACATCCACACACACGCCAGCACTGCCATCAGGTACAGGTCAATCACCACCTGCGCGGTGTCCGGCCGCGACATCAACTGCCGCCCGAAGGCCAGCAGCGATTGCTCGGCGGTGAGCATCGTCGCCAGCGTATACAGCGAAAATCCAACCAACCCGACCAGGGCAATAGAGGGTCTGTGCATGGTCTCGTCCTTGAAGTGAATGAAGCTCACCATAGTGATAAGGTCGTGGCCCTCGCAATGACCTCACAGGTTATGAACCCACTATGGAAAGTACTGCCGGCGACCAGCTGCGCCAACTGCGTCGCCACGCCAAGCTCAGCCAGCTGGACCTGGCCTTGATCACCGGGGTTTCGCAACGTCACCTCAGTTACATCGAAACCGGCCGCGCCAAGCCGAGCCCGGGCACGCTGCACAACGTATTGACCGCGCTGGATGTGCCGCTTGAGCAGTGCAATCGCGTGTTCCTCGCCGCCGGTTACGCGCCACGCTACACCGCCACCCCGCTCGCCTCACCGGCCATGGCCGCGATTCGCGAAGCCGTCAGCCATGTGTTGCACGCCAACAACCCGGCCCCGGCGATTCTGCTGGACAGCCAGTGGCAAGTGCTGGCGGCGAATGCCAGCACCGGCGTTCTGTTTCAATTGTTGGGGCTTGAACCGGATGCAGCAAATGGGCTGAACCTGCTGACCACGCTGTTGCAAACCGGCGGCTTGGGCGACCACCTGATCAACGCCGAAGCGATCCGCGCGCTCGCCTGGCAACGCGCCAGCCGTGAGGCGCTGGGCAATCCCGAGTTGGCGGTTTTATTAGCGAGCCTGCCGACGCCCACCCACACCGAACCGCCCGAACACATGCCGCCCCTGGCGCTGACGCGCATCCGCTCACCCCGGGGCGAACTGAGCTTTCTGTCGACCTTCACCACGTTCGGCATGCCCCAGGACATCACCCTCACCTCGCTGCGTATCGAGCATCTGATTCCGGCTGACGAGCCGACGTGGCAAGTGATGCGCGCCGCCTACGCGGAGCATGCCGCGCTGGTTTTGTGAAATATCTGTCCGTAGACTGCCGCCATACCTCCCACTTGAAGGCGGCGAAAAAAACGTGATGCAAGTTACCGAAGTCTCCATTGCCCAACTGCGCGCGGCGCTTGAAACCGGCCAGACCACTGCCGTTGAACTGGTAAACGCCTACCTGGCGCGGATCGATGCCTACGACGGCCCGCAGACCGCCACCGCATTGAACGCCGTGGTGGTGCGCAACCCCGAAGCCCTTAAAGAAGCCGAGGCGTCCGATGCACGCCGGGCCAGGGGCGAAACGTTGGGGCCATTGGACGGCATTCCCTATACCGCCAAGGACAGCTACCTGGTCAAGGGCCTGACGGCCGCATCCGGCAGCCCGGCCTTTGCCAAGCTGGTTGCGCAGCGCGACGCCTTCACCATCGAACGCCTGCGAGCGGGCGGCGCCATTTGCCTGGGCAAGACCAATATGCCGCCAATGGCCAATGGCGGGATGCAGCGGGGTGTGTATGGCCGTGCCGAAAGCCCTTACAACGCCGACTACCTGACTGCACCGTTTGCCTCCGGTTCGTCCAACGGCGCAGGCACTGCTACGGCGGCAAGCTTCGCCGCCTTTGGTGTAGCTGAAGAAACCTGGTCGAGCGGGCGTGGCCCGGCGTCCAACAACGGTTTATGCGCCTACACGCCGTCCCGTGGGGTGATTTCGGTACGCGGCAACTGGCCGCTCACGCCGACCATGGACGTGGTGGTGCCCTATGCACGCACCATGGCCGACCTGCTGGAAGTGCTGGATGTGGTGGTCGCCGAAGATCCCGACACCCGTGGCGACCTGTGGCGCCTGCAACCCTGGGTACCGATCCCGAGCGTGGCGTCGGTGCGCCCCGCGTCTTACGCCGACTTGGCGGTGAGCAGCGAAGCCCTCGCCGGTAAACGTTTCGGCGTGCCGCGCATGTACATCAATGCCGACCCCGAGGCGGGCACCAGCGAAAAGCCCGGCATTGGCGGGCCGACCGGGCAGAAGATCAACACCCGCGCCAGCGTGATCGACCTGTGGGCAGATGCACGCCAGGCGCTGCAAGCTGCCGGTGCTGAAGTGATCGACGTGGATTTCCCACTGGTGTCCAACTGTGAAGGCGATCGCCCTGGCGCACCGACCGTGTTTACCCGTGGCTTGGTTTCCAAGGAGTTTCTGCACGATGAACTGTGGGAACTGTCGGCCTGGGCCTTCGATGACTTTTTGCGCGCCAACAACGACCCGGCGCTCAACCGCCTGGCGGATGTTGACGGGCCGAAAATCTTCCCGCACGACCCGGGCACCCTGCCCAACCGTGAAGATGACCTGGCCGCAGGCATGGACGAATACGTGCGCATGGCCCAGCGCGGCATCACGCCGTGGAACGCGATCAGCACAGTGCCGGACGGCCTGCGCGGCCTGGAGCAAACCCGGCGCATCGACCTGGAAGACTGGATGGACAGGCTTGGGCTGGATGCGGTGCTGTTCCCGACCGTGGCCGATGTAGGCCCGGCGGATGCCGACGTGAATGAAGCCAGTGCCGACATCGCCTGGAGCAATGGCGTGTGGGTCGCCAATGGCAACCTCGCCATCCGCCACCTCGGCGTGCCCACCGTCACCGTGCCGATGGGCGTGATGGCCGACATCGGCATGCCCGTCGGCCTGACCTTTGCCGGCCGGGCGTACGATGATTCGGCGCTGCTGAGCTTCGCCAGCGCGTATGAGGCCACCGGCAGCAAACGCATGATTCCACCGCGCACACCGCCGCTGTAAACATTGTGGGAACTGTATTTCACATCAACCCATGCAGAGCCACAACGGCCTGAACGAGGTCAACCTGTGGGAGCGGGCTTGCTCGCGAAAGCGCCGGGTTAGGCGATGCATCAGGCGACTGATACACCCTCTTCGCGAGCAAGCCCGCTCCCACAGGTTGACTGTATTTCAAGTCGGGCGATGTGAGTGCTGGTTGTGCTTCAGATCAAGCCATGTAGGGCACGGCGATCAGCAGGATCGTGGTACCGTGCGCCAGTGCTGCGGGCAGTACGCCGTAACGCATGCGCACCAGCGCGCAGGCCAACCCTTCAAGCAGGGTGAACAGCAACACCGGCCAGCCCAGTTGGGTAACGCTTAAGGCCAGGAACGCGTGGCAGGCTGCAAAGGCCACGCCGCTGATCAATGCCGCGCGCAATGGCGAAACCTGTTGCTCCAGATAACCCTGCAAAAAACCGCGAAACAGCACTTCCTCCAACGCATTGGCGCCATAGGCCAATACCACCATGCCCGGCAGCCACACCCAGTAGCCGTGGAGCTGGCTTGCATCAATGCCTTGATAAACCCGCAACGGCACGCCGATCAAACAGCCGACGACGATGCCTGCCGCCATGCCAACCCACGGGTTGCCAAGGGTCCAACGCATCAACCGCCACAACTCCGGCGCCAGGCGTGAAAGCAGCATGATCAGCAGCACCGACAGCCCGCCGAGCACCGCCAGCACGAAGGCATTGCCACTGAACGCAATCTGCGCATCGCGGCTCACCGCCCACATGCCCAGCGGCGTCATCACGTCGCGCATCAGCACAAACGCCGCCAGCAGGATCAGGATGCGCATCGCCACCTGCGTCCTTGGCGTCAACGCGAACCACGCGCCAAACAGCAGCAGCCCCGGCGCCAAGTGCAGGCCGTAGTCGATCAGTACCTCGAGCCCTTGGGTGATCATCGCCGGTTCAATCGTGTGCAACAGCGATCATGTCGATCTCGACGGCCGCCGATTTGGGCAACTGCACCACCCCCACCGACGTGCGCGTGTGCACACCGGCAGCCCCGAGGACTTCGTGGAACAGGTCCGACGCGGCGTTGGCCACTTCACTCTGCTGATCAAAGTCTTCGGCGCTGCGCACATACACGGTGATACGCGCGAGGGTCTTGACCTGATCCAGCGAACCCAGCGCCTGCTTGAGCAACCCCAGGCAACGCAACGCGCTGATACTGGCAGCGATTTGCGCCTGGGCCAGGGTCAGGCTTTCACCAACCTTGCCCGGCAGCATAAGGGTGTCACCGACACGCGGAATCTGACCGCTGATGTACAGGAGGTTGCCATCGCGCACCAACGGCGTGTAGTTGCCACCGACTTTGAATTCTTCCAACCGGTAGCCGATGCGCTCTTGAGCAGCCTGGTATTTTTCGTCGCGGGTCATGGGCGTGTGTCCTCGTTGCGGCGTTGCCACTCATCCACCACATCGCCCAGGGTTTTGGGCAAGTCGTTGCGGATCCAGGCCATGAACGGCCGGTCGAACTTGAACGTCGGGCCACAGTGTTCAAGCATGAAACGGCGAACGTTCTGGGTATTTTTGTAGTGAGGGGTCACGGGAGTGGCGCGGGTGATGACGTCGCTGTGCCAGTCAAAATCCATGTTGTCTCTCGGGAGGTTTGTTAGTTGCGCAGTAGCATAGCGATCGGCTTGTCGGGCTGGAAGCGACAAGGTGTGCCGCCCGCACTTATTTGATGTGTTGAGACGTCGTACAAGAACCCGAGTTGTTTATAACGTCATCAAGGCTAATCTTTTCGAGATATTTCAAAATTTCACTTTCTTTCCCGCTCGAAAATATTGCATGGTTGTACGACGACTTAACTTGTCGTGTTCACCCCCAACAACAATAAGGAAACACCCATGCCAAACGTCAAAGTGCTGATCGGTTTTCTGTGCCTGTTCACCGGCTACGTCGCAGCTGCGCCTGCCCCCGCCGAAAAGGATGTGGCCCAAGCGGTCGACCAACTGACCCAAGCCATGCTGCACCTGGACCTCAAGGCGCTGCACGCCCTGACTTCCGACAAGCTCACTTATGGCCACTCCAGCGGCAAGGTGCAGAACAAGGCGCAATTTATCGCTGACCTGGAAACCCACACCAGCGCGTTCAAAACCCTCGAAATGCAAAACCAGACCATCACCCTGGACGGCGACACTGCGCTGGTGCGTAACCACTTTCACGCCCTGGCCGTGAACAGCGGCGTCGAAGTGCCGACCGATATCGACAACTTCCAGGTCTGGCAGAAGCAAAAAGGCCATTGGCTGCTGATCGGGCGTCAGGCGTACAAATACTGACGCCAAGCGGTGCGGCTCACCACTGCACCGCTTCCCGGACCTTCAGCAGCGCCTCACCCAGCGCGGCCATGCTCACCGAACCCAGTGCCAGGCGCAGCGCGTGCGGCACCGTGGCTGAAACCGCGAACGGCTCGGCGGTGGACACGGAAATCGCCTCGCGCTGTAAGGCCATGGCCACCTGATCGGCTCGCGCCTCGTCCCCCAGCGGCAACCACAAAAAATACGAAGACGGGTGGCTGATGTAAGGCACGTCTTTGAGCACCTGCGCAGCCAAGGCTTGGCGTGCCCGTGCATCCTGGCGCTTTTGTGCTTCGAGTTGCGCGACAGTGCCGTCCTCGATCCAGCCCACCGCAATTGCGCTCATTACACCGGGCACGTTCCAGGTGGTGGCCATGATCGTGCGCTCCAGCTTTTTTACCCAGGCTGGTGGCGCGGCGATAAACCCGACGCGCAACCCCGTAGCGACGCTTTTGGAAAGCCCGCCCACGTACACCGTGCACTCAGGCGCCAACGTGGCCAGCGGTGGTGGCGCGTCTTCGGCCAAAAACGCGTAGGCCGCGTCCTCAATCAGCATCAGATGGTGCTCACGCGCGATGGCGATCAGTTGCTCGCGTTGCCCAAGGCTCATCACCCACCCCAACGGGTTATGCAGGGTTGGAATGCTGTACACCGCACGCACCGGGCGCTTGCGGCACAGCGCGTGCAGAAACGCCAGATCCGGGCCGCTGGCGGTGGCCGGAATGGCGACGATTTCCAGGTGCAGGGTTTCGGCCAGCACCTTGAAGCCTGAATAGGTCAGCGCATCCACGGCAATTACATCCCCAGGCTTGAGCAACGCCATCATCGTCACCGCCAGGCCGTGCTGGGCGCCGCTGACCATCAGCACCTGCTCCGCCTCAACCGTCAGGCCTCGGTTCAATAGATGCCGTGCCACGGCAGCGCGCTCGTGCAACCGGCCGGCATGGGGCTGGTAACGCAACAGCGCTTCCAGGTCGCCCGACAGTGCCAATTGGCGCAGAGCGGTGCGCAGCAGGTCTGCCTGACCGGGCAGCGAGGGGTAATTGAAGTTCAGGTCGAGCATGCCGGTGGCCACATTCATCTGCCCACTGCCCTGCCCCGGCGGCAACGCGATTTCCCGCACAAAGGTGCCGCGCCCGGTTTCGCCGCTGACCAGGCCCATGGCTTCAAGCTCGGTGTACACCCGGCTCGCGGTGACCAACGCCAGGCCATGTGCAGCGGCCAATTGCCGGTGCGTGGGCAGGCGTGTACCGGGCGCCAGTGCGCCGCTACGGATGTCTTGGGCAAAGGTGTCGACCAGTGACTTATAGCGGGCGCGCGGCATAGGCGGTGTATCCATGACAATTTTTTGATTGTCTTAATCCTGGCCCCTAGGATGGTGTTTACGCAACCACCTAGTTCGAGCCCTCACCATGGAACGCACCTCAAGCCTCACTGCGCCGCACAACATCACCCAAGGCTGGATCAACGGGTTTATCGGCGTGGTGATCTTCAGCGGTTCACTGCCAGCCACGCGCCTGGCGGTGATGGAGTTCAACCCGGTGTTTCTGACCATGATCCGCGCCGCCATCGCCGCCGTGCTCGGCGTGCTGTTGTTGTGGTTGTTCAGGGAAAAACGCCCTGCACGCCATCAATGGGGGCCGCTGGTAATCGTCGCCCTGGGTGTGGTGATCGGCTTTCCACTGCTCACGGCACTCGCGCTGCAATACGTGACGTCCGCGCACTCCATCGTCTTCATCGGCCTGCTGCCGCTGGCCACCGCAGTGTTTGGTGTACTGCGTGGCGGCGAGCGCCCGCGCCCGGTGTTCTGGCTGTTTTCGATCCTTGGCAGCCTGCTGGTGATGGGCTACGCCGTTGCCCAAGGCTTGAGCGCCGCGCCGGCCGGTGACCTGCTGATGCTGTTGGCCGTATTGGTGTGCGGCCTGGGATACGCCGAAGGCGCCACGTTGTCGCGCAGCCTGGGCGGCTGGCAAGTAATCTGCTGGGCGCTGGTGATGTCGTTGCCGGTGGTGGCGCCGTTGAGCGTGATGCTGGCGCCGGCTACCCTCTCGGGCATCAGCCTGCCGGCGTGGCTGAGCCTGGGCTATGTGTCGCTGTTCAGCATGCTGATCGGCTTTGTGTTCTGGTATCGCGGCCTGGCCCAGGGTGGCATCGCTGCGGTCGGCCAGTTGCAGTTGCTGCAACCGTTTTTCGGCCTGGCGCTGGCGGCGGGCCTGCTGCATGAGCAGGTCAGCCTGGGCATGCTGCTGGTGACGGTTGCGGTGATCGGCTGTGTGGCCGGGGCCAAGCAGTTTGCCCGTTAGCGCTGCGGCGCAACCATCTTGAATTTGATGTTGATGTCATTGGACACCACGCTGTTGCCCGCCCATTCACCCTCACCAATCTTGAAGTCGCTGCGCTTGAGGATGAACGCGCCGTCAAACACGCCGATGCCACTTTGCTCCTTGAGCTGCACATCAATATCCACCGGCCGCGTGATGCCCCTGATCGTCAGGTTGCCGCTGATTTTGTAGCGATTATCGCCCAGCGCCGTGGCGCCGTTGGACTCATACACGCCCACCGGATAGGCCGCGGTGTCGAACCACGCCGGTTGCTGCAATTGAGTATTGGCGTCCTGGCTGCCGGCGTCGATGCTGGCGAGCCGGATCTTGAGCAACGCATGGGCCGCCTCGGGCTTTTGCGTGTCAAAGGTCAGGGTGCCTTCAAAGTCGCTGAAAGTGCCATACACCCGCTGCCCGAATTGCTGGAAGGTAAAACTGATCTGGCTGGCGGTGCGGTTGACGTCCTTGTATTCCACCGCCTGCGCGCTGCCGAGAAACACACCAAGGAGGACCACCAACAAGTAGATACCACGCTTCATGCAACACTCCGCAAGACAAATGAATAGATGTGCCGAGCTAACACGCCATGCCATGGTTTTATTCCCTTTCGCAGCGTGCCCTGCTAAACAGAGTAGTCGCCAAAACAAACAATAAGGACTTTGCATGCACACCCCTTCCCTGCAGGACATCACCGCGCCCGAAGGCATCTGCTACGGCTGCGGCGGCAGCAACCCCCATGGCCTGCACATCAAAAGCCGTTGGGATGCCGATGGTATCCATGTGATCGCCGAGCACCTGCCTGAAGCTCAATACAGCGGCTGGCCGGACCTGGTCTACGGCGGCCTGATCGCCATGCTGGTCGATTGCCACTCCAACTGGACCGCCATGGCCTACCACTACCGCAACGAACTGCGCGAGCCCGGCAGCCTGCCGCGTATCGACTGCGTGACCGGTAACCTGGGGATCAAATTCATCAAGCCCACGCCCATGGGCGTCACGCTGACCCTGCGCGCGCGGGTTGAAGGCGACGTGGGGCGTAAAAGCCGCGTGGTCTGCGAGGTGTACGCCGGTGACGTGCTCACCGCCCTCGGCGACTCGGTGTTCGTGCGCGTCGATACCCGGCAATTGTCGGATTCCGCCCATGGCCGCGAACGTTGATCCTGGTCTACAGTGATGACCACCGCTAATCGAGGACTGCTCCGATGACTCGTCTCACCGCGAAAGACTTCGCCCCCGAACTGCTGGAACTCTACGACGGCTACGCCCACGGCAAGCTCAACCGCCGCGAATTCCTCGACCGCGCCGCGCTGTTCACCTTCGGCGGCCTCACTGCTTCAGCGCTGCTGGCAGCCCTGAGCCCCAACTACGCGCTGGCCGAACAGGTCAAATTCACCGACCCGGACATCGTCGCCGACTACATCACCTACCCCTCGCCCAAAGGCAACGGCACCGTGCGCGGCTACCTCGTACGCCCGGCCAAGGCCAGCGGCAAACTGCCCGCCGTGGTGGTGGTGCACGAAAACCGTGGCCTTAACCCCTACATCGAAGACGTCGCCCGGCGCCTGGCCAAAGCCGGCTTCATCGCCCTGGCACCCGACGGCCTCACCTCCGTGGGCGGCTACCCCGGCAACGATGAAAAAGGCGTGGAACTGCAACAAAAAGTCGACCCCACCAAACTCATGAACGACTTCTTCGCCGCCATCGAATGGTTGATGCACCACGACAGCAGCACCGGCAAAGTCGGGATTACCGGCTTCTGCTATGGCGGCGGCGTGACCAATGCGGCGGCGGTGGCGTATCCGGAACTGGGCGCAGCGGTGTCGTTCTACGGCAGGCAGCCGGATGCGAAGGATGTGCCACGTATCAAGGCGCCGATCATGCTGCACTATGGCGAGCTGGACACGCGCATCAACGAGGGTTGGCCGGTGTATGAACAGGCGTTGAAGGCCGCAGGCACGACCTATGAGGCGTTTATTTATAAGGGCGCCAATCATGGCTTTCATAATGATTCGACGCCGAGATATGACGAGGCAGCGGCGAATCTGGCGTGGGAGCGCACGTTGGGCTGGTTCCGCAAATACCTGGTCTGAACACGTTCAGAACTGTGGGAGCTAACTTCTTGTGGCGAGCGGGCTTGCCCCGCGTTGGGGCGCGAAGCGGCCCTGACACCTCACGACGCGATACATCTGGAAAACCGCGTTGACTCTCCTGGGGCTGCTGCGCAGCCCAACGCGGGGCAAGCCCGCTCGCCACAACATCCCGCCTCTCAGCTTTGATCGGTGTTGCCTGATCGACATGCATTGTGTGCTGTCGCTGCCTATCAGCGAACAGGTGTGGAAACCTGAAACAAGTAGGCCCCTTATCAGGAGCTTATGCATGAGCAATACAACGCGCTTCACCCCCAGCCGCGAAATATTTGAACGCGCCCTGAGCCACTACCTGCAACCCGCCACCGCTGCCGACACCACCCAAGGCCTGACAGGCGATCAACGCCACATGGCCGGCGCCACCGAACACCTGATCGACATGGCCCGAACCCTGGCCGACCGTGCACTGGAGTGCCTGCAACCCAAAACCTGCTGACACACCACAAACCAACTGTGGGAGCTGGCTTGCCTGCGAAGGCGGTGTGTTAGTGGCGGATTACTGACTGATACACCGTCGTAGCCAGCAAGCCGAGATGAGCACTTTCCCTAACTATCCAAGTTGCCGACTCATGCAGGCTTCTTCAATAATTCCAACTTATTGATTTTTCGTAAGAAAAATCGGGGATCCCTCAGGATCCGGCCCTGAGGGATCCCCACAAATTTACCCTAAACTCTGCGCTTGATGGCTTACCTCATCACGCAGAGCCCGCTCCAATATTTCCAAGTGTCCTCGGCCCCCAAAACCTGTGCAGCTTCGCCAGTATTCCAAGCCTAGTCGCCACAATGAGAGAACTCGCTTTTCTTTGATGCTGTTGCTCTGGTAGCGTCGTTCCAAACCGCTTTCTCGTGCCTGCAGCCCTGTCAAAAACAGAAGGTAGTTGGCCAAAGCAGCAATCAACAACACCTCAATACGCTTTGGACAATGGCTTCGATGCAGATTAAGGCCCAATCCCAGGTGCTCATTTTTTACATCTCGAAAGCCTTCTTCGATCTGCATGCGGCGCTTATAAATCGCTACGATCTTTGCTGGATTCCATTCGTCTTGCTTCAGATTGCTGGAAAGCAACCAAGGCTCCCGTTCACGCCTGGCTGACTGCCGGCTGAGCTTACTTTTGGCGATTGAGCCGGTAACTCGTTGATGCTTGCGGCCCTTGGCTGAATGTCGCACGCAGTACAAATCGATCAAGTGCGGAGCGCTACGTGTCATCTCGACCCGGCCAATCGACTTGGGTGACGAGGTGGCCAACGCATACAAGTTTTTCACGGGCAGCCACTCATTTTCGTCACCACGATATAGCTCACGATTTCGTATGCGAGCCACGTAGTACCAGCCCTGCGCAGCCACTGCTTTCATCCATGGTCGCCGGAAACCTGCATCAGTAACCATCACTGGAACACATCCATCGGGCAGTAGTTCAGCCAGTGTTTTGAGCAGGCGGTTTTGATATTTGGGGCAACCCTCGCGCTCATGAACACTTTCATAAATTGGAAATGAGCGCCCCGCCAGCGGTATCGCGGCTCTCAACAAAAAAGCATTACCGGGAGCATCAATTCGTGACCAGTCAACCAAGATTAATGGGTGCTTCACCGACCCCAGCAATGCCCGCAGGATCACCCAGTAGAACAGCGGGCGCTCTGCTCTGAGGTGTTGATTGCCCAGCAACCGATCGACCCGCTTGATTGCATGTTTGGGGTACGCCTGACCTGGCATAAAACGTCCGAGTGCTGTCAGCGTCAGGCGGCGGCCTTGCAGTAACGAACTGACACAACTCATCAGTGTTGTCAGGCGACGAGAATGGATTGAAGGCAGTGCTTGAGCGAGCGCTCTGTGTAAAAATCGGATGGCTTGCATGGGTCGGGGATCTTGTTTTTGTGTGGTGCAAACCAAGTTGCCGACTCATGCAGGCTTCTTCAATAATTCCAACTTCTTGATTTTTCGTAAGAAAAATCGGGGAT